>NZ_MLBG01000143.1 GCF_001936595.1 Desulfovibrio sp. DV | reverse complement strand
CCGGGGATGATCCCCCCGGACCCCTGCAAAGGGGGGAGGTTATAATGGGGTTCCTGGCGTAAGCCACAAATGCGCGCTTGATGGGAACCACCGTTTGGAATCCCACCTGGAGAGCGTTTCATTTGACCGGCCGCCGCCAATGACGCCGGCCGTCCCGTGCCCCGCAGCCCTTGGGCCCACGGGAACGCGGCGGCCGGCGTCGCCAACCCGCCCTACTGCGGTTTGATGCAGCCCGGCCGGGCCGCCAGCGTCTCGCCGCTGACCCGGATGTCGGTGGCGTCGCCAACCGCCCCCATCTTGAAGTACTTGCCGGTGCCGACATGGTACTCCAGCCGGTTGATGGAAAAAGCCGCCTCATAGCCGGTCACATCCACGCAGGGCATCATGGGATGGGGCTTGGTGCCAAGCAGCCTGACCGGAATCGTTACCTCTTTGGCCACGTCCTTGATGGCCAGCTTGCCCGTGACGTTGACCTTGCCCTTGCCGGCCGGGACGATCCGGCTGCCGGTAAAGGTCATGGCCGGATAGGCGGCCGTATCTAGAAATTCGGCCGTGCGCAGATGGGTGTCGCGGGCGGCAACCCCGGTGTCCACGCTGGCGGTCTGGACGGCAAAGGCCACCCGGCCCTTGGCCGGGTTGGCCGCCGGAATGTCGATTGCGCCGGACACGGCGTCGAAGCGCCCGGCCACCGGGGCCACGATATGGCGGATCCAGAAGGTGGCGGCGGTATGGGGCGGGTCCAGGGTTGCGCCGTCCACCACCGGCCCGGCCTCGGGTTTGGCCTGGGCCGCGGGTGCGGCCGGGACAGCCTCGGTCGTGGCCGGTGCGTCACTGGCGGCCAGGAGCAAAAGGCCCGTCCCCGGACCGGCCTGGGCCGGCCCGGTGGCGGCAGCCCGGGCAGCGGGTTGGTCAAGGAGCAAGGATCCGGCCGGCTGGGCCAGGGCCGGACCGGCGAGGACGGCGGACAGGGCCAAAACGGCCAGAGGGGACGTGAGGGTAAGGCGCATGGCAGACCTCCTTGGTCTAATCGGGCAGCGTGTAGCGGATGTCGTCAGCGGGAAACCGCCATTTGGCCGGGGCGACCGTGACGCCGGGCTTGAGCCGGCCCACGGCCATAAGCAGCGGTATCCAGAAATGCTCAGGGATCCCGAAGGCCTTGCGCACGCCGTCGTGGTCAAAGCCGTCCATGGGATGGGTGACGTAGCCGGCGTCGGCCGCGGCATACATGAAGGTCATGGCGAAAAACGCGGTGTTTTTGGCGGCAAAGGCCAGGGATTTTTCCGGGGTCGCGCCGTAGAGGCTCGTCACGGCGGCGGCGAATTCTTCGCGCTGCCCGGGTTTGTAGCGCCCGGTCTGCATGAGGTAGGAGAACTGGCGCTCAAAGGCCGGGGAAAAGACCTTCCAGGCCTCGGTATCGGCCAGGAACATGAGGACCACCGGGGCCTCGGTGACCTTGGGCTGGTCCCAGGCCAGGGCGCGCAGGGTGGCCTTTTGGGCCGCCTGGCGCACCACCGCCACGCGCCAGGGCTGCAGGTTGAAGCTTGAGGGGGCGCGTGCGGCGATATCCAGCAGACGGTCCAGGTCGGCCTCGGGCACGTCGGATTCGGGATCGAAGAAATTAACGGCCCGGCGGGCCAGCATGACATCAGTGAAATCCATGGCACACTCCTTTTTGTGATCGTGCCACTGTGCGCCGGTCGCAAACACACGTCAAGGCCGGCCGGCGACCCGTGTCCGGCCCCGGCCCACTTGACTAAAGCGGCGCGGGGAGGCATGCAGGCCGGACATTTTCTCCTTTCCTCCAGACAAAAAGGACTTCTCCCATGGCCCTCAATCTGACCCAAAAGATTATCAAGGAGCACCTTGTTTCCGGCGAAATGACCGCCGGGGCCGAAGTTGCCCTTCGTATCGACCAGACGCTCACCCAGGATGCCACCGGCACCATGGCCTATCTCCAGTTCGAGGCCATCGGCCTGCCGCGCGTGCGCACCGAACTGTCCGTCAGTTATGTGGACCACAACACCCTGCAGATGGGCTTTCGCAATCCCGACGACCACGCCTATCTGCGCACCGTGGCCGCCAAATTCGGCATCACCTTCTCCCCGGCCGGCACCGGCATCTGCCACCAGCTCCATCTGGAAAATTTCGCCAAGCCGGGCAAGACGCTGGTTGGCTCCGACTCCCACACCCCGACCGCCGGCGGCGTCGGGTCCATGGCCATGGGAGCCGGCGGCCTGTCCGTCGCCCTGGCCATGGCCGGCGAGCCCTATGTCATCGCCATGCCCAAGGTGGTCAAGATCCACCTGACCGGCGCCCTTCCGGGCTGGGCCACGGGCAAGGACGTGATCCTGCACCTGCTTGGGCTTCTCACCGTCAAAGGGGGCGTGGGCAAGGTCATGGAATACGCCGGACCGGGCGTGGCCACCTTGTCCGTGCCCGAGCGCGCGGTCATCACCAACATGGGGGCCGAACTCGGGGCCACCACCTCGATCTTCCCGTCCGACGACGTGACCAAGGCCTTTTTCACCGCCATGGGCCGGCCCGAAGACTACGCGCCCCTGGCCGCCGATCCCGACGCCGCCTACGACGAGGTGGTCACCATCGACCTGTCGTGCCTGGAGCCGCTGGCTGCCGCGCCGCACATGCCCGACCGCATGGTCCGCATCGCCGACCTCGACGGCATGAAGGTCGATCAGGTCTGCATCGGCTCGTGCACCAACTCGTCGTATGCCGACCTCAAAGCCGTGGCTCAGATCCTGGCCGGCAAACGCATCGATCCGGCCACCGATCTGCTCATCTCGCCGGGCTCCAAGCAGGTGCTCAAGATGCTGGCCGCCGAGGGCCTCATTGATCCGCTGCTCGACGCCGGGGCGCGGCTGCTCGAGTGCTCCTGCGGTCCGTGCATCGGCATGGGCGGCTCCCCGGTCTCGGCCGGCGTGTCGGCCCGGACGTTTAACCGCAATTTCGAAGGGCGTTCCGGCACCCAGGACGGACAGGTCTATCTGGTCAGCCCCCAGACCGCGGCCATGGCCGCCCTCTGCGGCGCCTTCACCGACCCGGCCACCTGGGGCGAGGCCCCGGAAAAGGCCGAGTTCCCGGCCGTGGTCCCGAGCATCCGCCACCTGTTCCTGACCCCGCCGGCCGACGGTGCCGGCGTGGCCATCACCCGCGGCCCCAACATCGCCCCGCTGCCGCCCTTTACCGCCCTGCCCGCGGCCATCGAGGCCCCGGTGGCCCTTAAGGTCGGCGACGACATCACCACCGACCACATCCTGCCGGCCGGAGCCCAGATCACGGCCCTTCGCTCCAACATCCCGGCCATTAGCGAGTACATCTTCAGCCGGGTGGACGCGGAGTTTGTCGCGCGCATCAAAAAGCTCGGCAAGGGCGTGATCCTTGGCGGCGAGAACTACGGCCAGGGGTCGAGCCGCGAACATGCCGCCCTTGGCCCCCGCTACCTCGGCGTTGTCGCCGTGGTGGCCAAGTCCATGGCCCGCATCCACCGCGCCAACCTCGTCAACTTCGGCATTCTGCCGCTTTTGCTGGCGGACAAGTCCGACTACGACCGCATCCCGGCCGGAGCCGACATCCGCCTTGACACCACGGCCATCGCCCCGGGCAAAGCCTGCCCCATGACCGTGGCCGGCATTGGCGACGTCATGGTCGTAAACGACCTGACCGCCAAGGAACTCGAAATCATCAAAGCTGGCGGCCTGCTCAATCAGGTCCGCCAGGCTCGCGCCTAACACGCGGCGCACCGCGCCGAGGAGAACCCATGCTCGATCCTATGCGGAGATACGCCCAATCCTGGGGTATCAAGATCGTTTTCGGTCTGATCATCATTGTCTTCGTCTTCTGGGGCGTCGGCAACATGCAAGGCGACAAGGCCACCGTGCTGGCCACGGTGGACGAACAGCCCATCCTGATCAAGGACTATGAAAAGTCCTACCAGGAGAACCTGCGGCTGGTGAAAAACAAGAACCCCAACGTCACGGACAAGGAACTGCAGGAAGGCGGCTTTCGCTGGCAGGTCTTCAGCAATCTGGTGACCACCAAGCTGCTGGAGGCCCAGGCCCAGAAGCTCGGCATCGCCGTCACCACCGAGGAACTGCGGGCCGAGATTGCCAAGATTCCGGCCTTCCAGAACGAGTCCAAGCAGTTTGATCCCAAGCGCTACGAGAATCTGCTCAAGGCCAACGACGTCTCCCCCGGGGAGTTCGAGACCGACTTCCGCCAGCAGCTGTTGCTGGAAAAACTGGCCGCCTTTGTCGGGCTGCCGGCCACGGTGGCCGAGTCCGAGGCCCGTTCCATCTTCGACTTCATGCGCGAGCAGGCCGTCATCCACTACATTCCCTTCAGCTCGGCCGATTTCGCCAAGGGCGTGACCATCTCCGACGCCCAGATCAAGACCTATTACGACGCGCGCAAGGATGAATTTGCCACGCCGGCCCAGGTCAAGATCGATTTCGTGGAATTCACCCCCTAAGGCCATGGCCAAGCCCCAGGACGTGACCGACGCGGACATCGAGGCCAGCTACAAGGCCAACCTGAAGAAATACGAACGCCCCGAACAGGTGCACGTGCGCCACATCCTCATGATCCTTCCGCCGGATGCGCCCAAGGAAGTGGTGGACGCAGCCGAAGCCCGGCTCAAGGCCATGGCCGAAAAAGTCCGCAAGGGCACGGACTTCGCCACGTTTTTGCCCAAGGACCCCAACAACCCCGACGGCATCATCGGCGAGGACTGGGCCTGGCTGCCCAAGGGCAGCCTGCCCAAGGAATTCGGCCCCTTCGAGGAAAAGGCCTTTTCGCTTAAAAAAGACGAGGTCAGCGAGCCCGTGCGCACGAGCCTTGGCCTGCACCTCATCCAGGGCGGCGACAAGCAGGCCGCCGGCCAGCGCAGCCTGGCCGAGGTCAAGGACGACATCCGGGCCGAACTGGCCGAACAGCGCGCCGCCGACAAGCTGACCAAGGCCCTGGACGTGGTCCAGGAAAAGCTGGCTTCCGGGGAATCCCTGGAAGCGGCCGTGGCCGAAGAAAAGGTCGCCCTCAAGACCTCGGCCTTTTTCGCCAGGGAAACCCCGCCCGCCGAGCTGGGACTGTCCGAGCCGGCCGTGACCACCATCTTTGCCCTCAAAAAGGGCCAGACCGCCGACGCCCCCCTGTCCACCCAGGACGGCTTCCTGCTGGTCCGGGCCGCTGACGTCAAGGAACCCGGCGTCGAGCCCCTCGAGGCCGTCAAGGACGTCATCAAGACCCGCCTGACCGAAGAAGAGGGACTCAAGCTGGCCAAGGCCAAGGCCGACGAAGCGGCCAAGGCCATGGAGACCGAGGAAGGCCAGAAAAAACTGTTGGCCGAGTACAAGGACAAGATCGCGACCTCGGCCCCGTTTACCCGCCAGGGTTTCATTCCGGGCCTGGGCATGGCCCCGGTGCTGGTGCAGACGGCCTTTGAAGCCAAGGACCCGGGCTGGTTCAAGACGGCTTACGGCGTGGCCGGCGCCTACGTCCTGGCCGGCCTGGACAAGCGCATCCCGGCTGATGCCGCGCTGTGGGACAAGGAAAAAGAGCGCTGGGTGGCCACTCTGACCCAGTCCAAGCAGACCGAACTCTTCCGGGCCTACCTCGGCAGCCTGCAGCAGGCCGCCAAGGTGGTCGTCGTCAACGAGGCCATCCTGGGACCGCAGCCCAAGGGCGCCGGCGGACTGGTCGGCGGAGCCGACGGCAAATAACCCCTCCCCCGCACCAAACGAAACGGGCGCAGCCAACCGGCTGCGCCCGTTTTTCTTTGGGGCCGCCAAGCCCTCCCCCTGGCCGACCTGGCCGACCTGGCCGACCTGGCCGACCTGGCCGACCTGGCCGACTGCGCCGACTGGGCCGACTGCCCCCCGACTGGCTGCCTTCCGGCCCAAGCCGCCCTGGCGGTCAGCGGCCCGGCCGGGCCAACGCACAACGGCCCTGGCGCGGCAGGCGCACCAGGGCCGTTGCCTCAGGGCCGGGACTGCCGGTTAGGCCGGCAGTTGCCGGCAGGCCGGGCTCTCCGATTCCAGGGCGCAGATGAGGTCTTTGAGGACCACCGCCTGCTCGGCCAGATCAGCCACGGCCCGGGCCGCCTCGCGCATGGCTCCCACCGTCTCCGAGGCGATGCCGTTGATCTCCTCGATATGGCGGTTGATCTCCTCGGTGGCCGAGGATTGCTGCTCGGCTGCCGTGGCAATGGCCCGGACCTGATCCGAGGACTGGGCAAACATGGCCAGCAGACTGGCCAGCCCGTGGGCGGCCTGATCGGTGCGGGCCATGGACTGCTCGATGATCTGCTTGGCCTTGTCCATGCCGGTGAGGGTGCCGCCCACCCCGCGCCGGATGCCGGCCACGGCCTCGCCCACTTCCTTGGTGGCGGTCATGGTCTTTTCGGCCAGCTTACGCACCTCGTCGGCCACCACGGCAAAGCCCCGGCCGGCCTCGCCGGCCCGGGCGGCCTCGATGGCGGCGTTTAAGGCCAGCAGGTTGGTCTGGTCGGCAATATCCTCGATGGTCTGGGCAATGGAGCCGATGCCGTCGGCCTTGTGGCTCAAATCCGACACCGAATCGTAGACCGCCTCAAACCCCAGGCTGATGCCGTGGACATCGGCCTTGACCTGCTCCATCTGCCGGCCGCCGTCCTCGGCTGCGGCCTTGGACTGTTCGGCCAGCCGGGCGGTGACCTCGGCGTTGCGGGCGATTTCCAGCACCGAGGCGGTCATCTCCTCCACGGCGGTGGCCGTCTCGTTGATCCGCCCGGACTGGTGTTCGGCCCCGTGGGTGGATTCGCCGATCTGGGCCGAGAGTTCGGAGGAAGCGGTGGTCACGATGTCCACGACGCCGGTCAGGCGCTCGGCGGCGTGGAGCATTCCCTCGATCCGGGCGGCTTCGGCCCGGGTCGTGGCTGCCTCGGCCCGGGCGGCCGCCTCTTCGGCCTGGGCGGCCTTGTGTTCGGCCTCGGCGCTTTTGGCCTCGATCTCGCCGACGTGGGCCAGGAGCGTGGCCGAGGTTTGGTTCAGCGCCTCATAGACTTGGCCCACCTCGTCGCGCCGGCGGACAGTCAGCCGGGACTGGTAATTGCCGCTGCCGATCTCTTTGAGGTGGTTGATCATGCGCCCAAGCGGCCGAAACACGTCGGCCGTCAGGAAAAAGGAAATCACGCCGCAGATGACGGCCAGGATGGCGGCAAAGCCCAGGGCCGACTTCCACATGAGGCTTTGCATGGGTCCGACGAGTTCGTCGTATTCGACAAAGGTCAGAAACTTCCAGCCAAGCCCCGTGGCCGTGGAGGTCAGGGCCAGGAACCGCCGGCCGTCCATTTCCACCAGACTGTGGCCGTCCGGGCTCTTGAAGACCGCCTCCAGGGCCGGCACGCCAAGCTCCCCGATCTTCTTGAAATTGAACTTTTCGTTTTTCGGATCGGAAATGACCACCCCGTCGCCCTGGACAAAGACCACATAGCCGGTCTTGGCGATGCGGATGTCCTTGACGATCTTGGTCAACACGCCAAGCGAGATGTCAACGCCGATGGCCCCCAGGGTGCGCCCCTTGTCCGTGACCACCTTGGTGACGCTGACCACGGCCTCGCCGGTGGTGGACATGTAGGCCTTGGAAATGATCGGCCGGTCAGGCGTCTGCATGGCCTCCTGGTACCAGGGCCGCTTTCGGGGATCGTAGCCGACCGGCAGCTCCCCGGCCACGCTCGAGAGAAACCCGCCGTCGCCCGAGCCGAAAAAGACCTCGACATAGGCCGGGTGGGTGGCCTGAACCCGGGCGAAAGCGGCCGTGATCTCCTGGCCGAGCTGATCGTCGGGCCGGGGAATGGACTTGGTTTTCTGCGTCGTGCCGGCGTAGGACGTGAGCGTGGCGTCCACCTTGGGCAGCAGCGGATCGGCGGCCAGCTGGGCCACGTTCTGTTTGGCCTGGTCCGTGAAGATGGCCATGGCGTTTTCCAGCTGCCGTATCTCCTTCTGGATTGCCGCCACATGCAGAGACACCGTGTCATCGTAAATGGTGTTAAAGATGACTCCCAATACAATAGTCGTGGGAATGGAGATCACCAGAATCAACTGAAGCATGATTCTCAATTTAATGGATCGCATCGAATCTTCCTTTTACCCTGGCAGTTCTTGCCAAAAATCAGTTTCCCACAACCACATTCACAAACCAATACAAAGCAGCGCACGCCCCAGGGCCGAGAATCACCAGACCAAATCCTAGAAGGTGCCTTCAAACATTCCTATCCGGTCTCGGTTCAATTACAAGAGCGTGGCGGACAAAAAAACAGCCTGCCCCCTGTCCGACCGGGACAACGCAATCCGCCGGCCATCCGAAGCGCTCTTTTCAAGAGCCGCGCGTTCTGTTTCCGTTTGGCCCCGCTTCCGATATTGCCCGTATTGCCCGTCGTCAAGGCCAATTCCGGTCACGATTTGTCATTCACAGCGATCAAAAACAACGGATTCTCCGTCGTTGACTTTTTTGTCTGACAGTGATTCCGTGACCCCGTCTTGGGCCACAGACAGGGTTTTTCCGATTGTCGGAGTGCCAATCGGCGTTTTTTCGGCCCAAGCCCCTTCCTTTTGCTCTGTCTGCCACTGTCACGGACTGTTCACGGTACGGCTCTCATCGGCGCACCGACTGCCCGCAATGGCATTTTCAACACGAATGTAGCCAACGCGATACTCAACACCAGTTTGACCATGGTACCGCCATGCCCAGACCGGGTCCTGCGTCGCCGCGTCCGGCACTGTCCCATGCCGTGCGGCGTCCGAAATGATTGCTACCCCAGGGAGGCTTTCGTATGGACAGGGAACTCATCAGACGCCACCAGCAGATGCTGCTGCGGGCCATGCCCTCGGTGGATGCCTGCCAAAGCGTCCTCGGCCGGCTCGACCGGCAGTGGACCCGGGCAACGCTCACCGGCAAGATCAACTGCAGCCGCATCGCCCAGACGCTCATTGACTTCATCATCAGCACCCAGGACAATTTCGCCACCCTGCAGCAAAACCTGCTCGACACCCTGGTCCTGGAAAACACCCAGAAAGTGGTGCTGGAAATTTCCGCCGTGGCCCAGGTGGCCATCGACATCCTCAAACGCAACCTGTTCGAGCGCACGGCCGACGTCGGGTTCCTGGCCACGGACGACGACATCGTCCAGTTGCTCCTGGCCGGCGATTTTTCGCGGCAGGCCGTGGCCCCCATCGAGGAGCGCCTGGCCGAGTACCGCAACAAGTACACGGTCTACTGGGAGATTGTGGTCCTTGACGCCGAGGGCAACGTGCGCGCCCACCTGGACCGCGACAATCCCCTGTCCCGGTCGACCGACCCGCTCCTGGCCGAGGCCATGGCCGCGCCCCAGTATGTGGAAACCTACCGCCCGACCGATCTCGCCCCGGGCCGCGGCGACGTGCTGGCCTATTCCCAGGCCATCCGCCATCCGGCCACCAACCAGCCCATCGGCGTCCTGGCCCTGCTCTTTGATTTCGAAGGCGAGATGGCCGGCATCTTCGAGAGCCTCAAGCGCTCCTCCGACGACATCGTCATCATGATCCTCGACGAGGCCGGCCGGGCCATCGCCACCAGCGACCCGGCCCGCGCCCCGGGCGGCCGGACCTACCCGCTGGCCCTTCGCGACGATTTCCACATGGCCCAGCTCGGCGGCGAGGGCTATCTGGCCAAGACGCTCACCACCAAGGGCTACCAGGGATTTATCGGCCTGCCCTGGTACGGGCATGTGCAAAAACGGGTGGCCACGGCCTTTAAAAACGACACCAACGGCCATCACTTCGACGAGAACGCCATCCGCAGCAACGCCATCTTCTCCTCCCGGCTCCTGCAAGTGGAAGAGGCTTCCGAAAACGTCCTGTCCGACCTCGAACTGGTGGTGCAAAACGGCGAGATCATGGCCGCCAAGAAATCCGTCCAGTCCGACGCCTCGGAACGGGTGGAAGCCCAAGCCCTGCCCCACGTCCTGGGCGAGGTCAAAAAGATCGGCGATCAGGTGCAGCACGTCTTCCAGGAATCGACCGGCGGCCTTTTAAAGCTCGTCACCGCCTCGCGCCTGCACGACGCCCAGTTCCTGGCCGCCCTGGCCATCGACATCATGGACCGCAACCTCTACGAGCGGGCCAATGACTGCCGCTGGTGGGCCCTGACCTCGGATTTCCGCCGCTTCCTGGACAAACCGCGCCTGCCCGAGGCCGATCGCAGCCGGATGCGCGAAATCCTGGCCTATATAAACAGCCTCTACACCGTCTACACCAACCTCTTCGTCTACGACCGCGAAGGCCGCATCCTGGCCTGCTCCAATCCCGACGAGCACCGCCAGGAAGGCCGCAGCATAACCGAACGCTTCGTGGCCGAGACGCTTTCCATCTCCGATTCCCAGCTCTACCGGGTCTCGGATTTCGCGCCCTCCGACCTCTACGAGGCCGCCGGCCAGCCCCGCCATACCTACATCTACAACGCGCCGATAACCTCCCTCGAACGCCCGGACACGGTCCTTGGCGGCATCGGCATCGTGTTCGATTCCGAACCGCAGTTCCAGTCGATGTTAAACGACTGCCTGCCCCGGGACGGCCAGGGCGACATCCTGGCCGGCTCGGAAGGCATGTTCGTGGACCCGGCCGGCCGCATCGTGGCCTCGACCAATCCCGAACACGCTCCGGGCGACGTCATCGATCTGGCCGGCGTCTTCTGCCAGCTGGCCTGCGGCCAGATCACCTCGCATCTGGTGGCCGAAGGCGACAAACTCTACGCCGTCGGCTGCGCCCACTCCGCCGGCTACCGGGAGTTCAAACGGGGCGACGGGTACGTGAACGATCTGCTTGGAGTGGTAAAGGTGCGGATTTAGGGTGGAGTTGACGGCGAAGAAAGAGAAAAGATGCCTCCGGCGGCCGGGGGGATGATCCCCCCGGACCCCTGCAAAGGGAAAAGTTGG
>NZ_MLBG01000142.1 GCF_001936595.1 Desulfovibrio sp. DV | reverse complement strand
CCCGGGGCGATGTCCTGGGAAATGGCGTGGATGCCGTTGGCCAATACGGCCAAAGTGGCTTCGGCGTCGGAAGGAAAGGCGGCGACATTGCCGCCGCCGATGGTGCGGTAGAGCAGTTCGTAGCCAAAGATGTCGCCGTCAACCCGATAGATGGGATGGCGGGCCACGGCGTAATTGGAGTCCGGGTTGGCTGGCATGGGCTGCTTGTGCATGGTGGCTGGCGGTCTTGTCTCTGTGGCCTGCCCCGCCGGGGCACGGTGTGGGCGCGGTCCTGCCGCGCATGCGGCAACATCACGGGGGTTGTTCGGTGCAGCGTTGCCCTCCCTGCGACGGGTATGCGCTTTGGTGGTGAATTTCAACAGGCAATCGTCAGAGCTTTGCCAGGATCCATCATTTCCCGGCCGGGGACAGGCGCTCGACCAGATCCGGCGGCATGACGGCCACGCCGCCGACAGCTCCGGGGGCCAGCCGGCCAAGCGTGGCTTCCCGGCCAAGGAGGCCGGCCGGGACAGTGGTCAGGGCGGCCAGGATGGCCGGGCCGGGCAGGTTGGGATGGGCGGCCAGGAGCGCCCGGACCTCGTTCCAGAGGTCCAGGTCGTCGTTGGAGGCCAGGGAGTCGGTGCCAAGGGCCAGCCGGATGCCGGCGGCCAGCAGGGCGGGCGCATCGGCCGTGCCCACGCCGATGCGGGCGTTGCTGCGCGGGCACAGGCACACGGTTGTGCCGCTGGCCGCCAGGATGGCCCGGTCGTCCGGGGTCAGGTGGACGGCGTGGACGGCCAGGGTGCCGGGACCAAGCAGCCCCTGGGCCTTGGCCTCGGCCACCGGGGTGCGGCCCGGGGCGCGCCAGCTTTTGGGCAGCAGCCGGCCCCGCAGCAGATCGGCAAATTCCCCGGTGCCGCTGGCCAGCAGTTCCACTTCGCCGGTGTGCTCGGCCAGATGCAGGCAAAACGGGGCGGCCCGGTCGCGGCACACGGCCATGGCCCGGCGAAGGTTGTCCGGGCTGGTGGAATAGAGGGCGTGGCCGCTGGCGGTTGCGGCCACGCCGTCGCCGGCTGCCGCCGCCAGGGCCGGGGGCAGGTCTTGCGGCGCTAGGCGGCCCCAGCCGAGATACTCGTGGCAGACCAGACCGGACAGGCCGGCGGCCCGCAGGGCGGCGGCCACGGCCGGGCCGGCCCGGTTGCCGACGTCGATGACGGCGGTTGTGCCGGTGTCGGCTGCCTGGGCCACGGCCTTGCCCAGGGCTTCGAAGGACAGGGCGGCCAACGGTTGGGCCATGAGCCAGCCCACCCAGGCGCAAAAGCCGAGTCCGGCCGGCGAGGCGCCGGCCAGATGGGACAATTCCAGATGGCTGTGGGCGTTTAGCAGGCCCGGGACCAGGACGGCCTCGCCCAGATCGTCCACCGGCCCGGTGAACCCGTGCAGCACCGCGCGCCTTGGGCCCACGGCCAGGATGCGCCGGCCGGACAGGAGCACGGCCGCGTCGGCCAGGGGGGCTTCTCCCGGGACCAGGGTCAGGGCGGTTCGGGCCGTTATGGCCCGTGGGGCGGCAGCGACGGGCCGGGGCAGGCCGGAAGCGGGCGGGGGGGAGTTGGCATGGCAGGCAGCCGGCGGATCTGCGGCCCGGGGCGGCGCATCCCGCTGAGGAGATGCGCCGCCCCGGGCCGCAGCACAGGTGTCGCGCTTGGCTTAGCGCTGGAACACGACCAGGGACGATTTGACAAAGGCGCGCAGCTTGTCGATGCGCTCATTAAAGGCCGCCAGTTCCCGGGCCGGGATGGCGGATTTGTCGGCCAGGACCGCTTCCCCGGCGGGATAGGGCGTGTCCTTTATTTTCTGCAGGGTGTCCATGATGTTGTCGAGCCGGTCAAAGACGTAGTTTTTCTCGTCCTTGGTGAAGCAGTAGGTGGTCTTATTATAAATGTAATAGAGGTCGCACAGGTTGAGCGCCAGGCCCAGGCTTTTTTCCAGGCGGGCCTTGAGGTCCTGCAAAAAGACGTATTCGTCGGTGAAGGGGCGTTTTTCGGTCAGCCCTTCCTGGTCTTCATGCTCTTTGATGTGGATGGCCTGGACCACCGCTTCATTGAAATAGTTCATGAAGTAGTTGATGCTTTGGCGCATGTTGGGCGTTTCCGCCGCGGACGGGACGGCCAGGGCGAGGCACAGGAAGCAAGCCAGGGCCGCAAGGAATGGCTTCATGATCGTTCACCAGGCAGGTTTATGGGTTGCGGGACGAAACGTCCCCTTTGTCAACTCTGGCACGAGAGCGCGGCCCAAGTCAAACAGGTTGCGCGGCCAGATAAAAATCCTCCCGTCCGACAAAGCGCACGGACTGCCGGGGCAGGCCCAGGCCGGCATAGGCGTCGGCCAACTCCCTGGCATGGCCGAAAAATTCTCCGGCGAACCGGCGCGGGGCGGCCAGGCCGGCCGGGCGGTGCCCAAGGGCCGCCACTTGCGCCGCAACCAGCGCCAAAAGCGCCCTGGCCCGCACCCGCGACCCCAGGGCCGGATGGCGCGGGCCGGCCAGGATGGCCGGCTCCAGCCCCGGCTGCGGGGCCAGCCCCACGCGGGCCACCCGGATGCCGGCCCGCCACAGCGGCAGCATGGCCCGGGCCAGGGCGTCCAGGGTGGTTTCCAGGTCCCAGGGCCGGTAGGTCCCGGCCCGGAACAGGGCGGCCAGGGGCGTGCCTTCGATGACCTGGCAGGGATAGAGGCGCACGATCTGCGGGGCAAGCGAGCAGGTCTCGGCAATGTCCCGGTCCAGCCCTTGGGGCGTATGGCCGGGCAGGCCGGGCAGGAGCTGCAGGCCAAGCTCCAGGCCGGCGGCCGGGATGTCCCGGGCGGCCCGGCGGATGGCGGCGGCGTCATGGCCCCGGCCGCTGGCGGCCAGCACGGCGTCGTCAAAGGTCTGGGCGCCGATTTCCACCATGCCCAGGCCCTGTTCGGCCAGATTGCACAAAACCGTCGGATCGCAGGCATCGGGCCGGGTGGAGCAGCGCACCCGGGTGATGAGCCCAGCCTGGCTCCAGCGCCGGGCCGTGGCCAGAAAACGCTCGGGCCAGGGCTCGGGCAGGGCCGTGAACACGCCGCCGTAAAAGGCCAGTTCGTAGGGGCCGCGACCGTCCCGGGCGGCCGCGTCGAGGTCGTTTTCCAGGGCGGCCAGCGTGGCCCCAAGCGGTGCCGGGGCCGTGGCGGTCTGCAGCGGCTGGGCGCAAAAGACGCAGCGGCCCGGACAGCCCTGGTAGGTGAGAAACACCGGCCAGACCCTGGCGGGGCGTCCGTCCGGCTCGGGGTGGCGAAAAAACCGGCCCTGGGAGGGGGCTTTTCCAGTGACATTTTGGCAAAGAAACGGCCAAGTCGGTGCAAGGGCCATTATTTTCTCCTAAGCCTCTTGAAAAAATGCCTTTCCTCTACTATAAGTGGAGGCAATGCATTTGCCCGGCCCATGACGCCTCGGGTCGGATTTTCGCATCTGCGTCAACGTGTCGCCCCAAAGAGAGTCTTTGCCATGGAATCTGCGGACTGCCTTTTTTGCAAGATTGTCAAGGGTGAGATCCCCTGCGCCAAGGTCTACGAAGACGGGCAGGTCCTGGCTTTTCTCGATATCGCCCCGGTGGCGCCGGGCCATGTCCTGATCATTCCCAAGGCCCACCACGCCGATCTGTTCGACCTGCCGGACAGCCTGGGGACGGCCCTTCTGGCTGCGCAAAAGCGCGTGGGCCGAGCGGTCATGGCGGCGCTGGGGGCGAGCGGCCTTAATATGCAGCAAAACAATGCCGCCAGTGCCGGCCAGATGGTCTTTCACGCCCACTACCATCTCATCCCGCGCCGCGAAGGCGACGGGCTGCGGCTATGGCCGGGCACGCCCTACGCCGATGCCGCCGGCATGGCCGCCGTGGCCGAAGCGGTGCGGGAAGCGCTTGCTTCCTTGGAATAAGTACCGCATCATTCTATGTATTATGATTGTCATCTGTGAAACGTCAGCCAGTTCCGACGTTTTGCCCGTGTCCCTAACGTAACGCGCCGGAGAATGCCATGAACGGGAAAACCCTCACCAAGGCCGACATTGTCGACTACATCTACGAAAAGACCGAGCGCAACCGGGCTGAGGTCAAGGTGCTTGTCGACCATTTGCTGGAACTCATGAAGGATTCCATCAAACGGGACAACTCGCTGTTGGTCAGCGGATTTGGCAAGTTCGAGTCCTATGACAAGAAGGCCCGCAAGGGGCGCAACCCCCAGACCAACGAATCCATCATGCTGCCGCCGCGCAAGGTGGTGGTGTTTCGGCTTTCGCGCAAGTTTCGCGCCGAGCTCAATCCCGACGAAGTGCTGTAGCCTCGGCTGCAGCCGGTCCGACGAAACGGCCCAGGCCGGTTTCCCCCAGGTGCAGGGCCCGGCCTGAGACTGGGTGTGGCTCGCCGGCCCGGATCCGGGACGGGCGGCGCTGACGGGCCGGTCCGCCTTGTTCCTGGCCGCAGCCTGACCTTGACCCCAGATCGGCCACGGGTGCCGGGGGGGACGGGCTGCCGCTCGCTTCCAGTTCGTCAACCGGCCCGCCCGCCCGGCTACTGGGCGATGACGAAGGCTCCGGAAAAGCGCGAGCCCAGGCGCAACCGGGCTTCTTCGGCTGCTGCCGTGGTCGGGAAGACCCCGGCATGGACCTGATTGAGCCGCACGCCGTCGATCTCCTTGGTCTGAATGCGCGACCCGGCATACCCGGCCTCGCGCAATCGCGACACCAGCCTGTCGGCATTGGCCATATTGGCAAACGCCCCCACCTGCACATAAAACGGGCCCGGCAATTCGCCTTGCGGCCCAACCCCCGGCACTTCTCCCTCGACTTCCACCCGCACCCGGGCCGTGCCCCTGGCATGGACCCCAAGCTCCCTGGCTCCGGCCTGGGACAGGTCGATGATGCGCCCGGACACGAACGGTCCCCGGTCATTGACCCGAAGCACCAGGGACCGCCCGTTTTCCAGGTTGGTCACCCGCACCATGGTGTGCATGGGCAGCAGCTTGTGGGCGCAGGTCAGTTTGTACTGGTCGTAAATTTCCCCGCACGAGGTGGTATGGCCGTGAAAGCCCGGCCCGTACCACGAGGCCACGCCTTCCTCGCGGTAGCCGACTGCCGTGCGCAGGGGCACATAGGTCACGCCCTTGATGGTGTAGGGCCGAAGAGTGGCCGGTTCGCGGCCGGTCGGGCGGGGAACCGGTTGCCGGCCGGCGCAGCCGGCCAGGAACAGGGCCAACAGCAGGATGGCCAAAAGACGCGGCAGCGTTGTCGAAAGCCTGATTCGTTGCCAGGGGTACGCCATGGGGCCAAGGTAGCCGTTGCCGTGGCGGCTGGCAACCAGGGGCGGCAAACGCCCGGAGTTGGGCCGGGGGGCGGAACGGGGCAAAGCCCGGCAGTCGGGGCGGCCGCCGGGTCGATCAGCCGCGGTCCGGGGTGCAGTCTTCTGGGGAATCGGGGCCCAAATACCGGCCAAGCTGTTTGAGGGCAGCGGCCTCGTCCATGGGCCGGGCGTAGAGAAATCCCTGGCCCAGATCGCAGCCCAGGGCGGCCAGATCGTCGAGCTGGGCCGTGGTCTCGATGCCCTCGGCCACCACGTCGTAGCCCAGGTTGTGGGCCAGACTGACCACCGAGCGCACAATGACCCGGTTGCCCTGCTCCTCCATGCCCGAGACAAAACTGCGGTCCACCTTGAGCGTGTCGATGGGGAAGCGTTGCAGGTAGGCCAGGGACGAATAGCCGGTGCCGAAGTCGTCGATGCCGATGCCGACGCCCAGTTCCCGCAGCCCCCGCAGCTTGAGCATGGCCGATTCGGGATGCTCCATGAGCACGCTTTCCGTGATTTCGAGCTTGAGATCGCCGGCGGCCATGTTTTCCCGGCGAAGGGTCGTGACCACCTGCTTGACCAGATCCGGCTGGGTGAACTGCCGGGCCGACAGGTTGACGGCCATGAAAAAGGGCCGGCTGCCGAGCAGGGCGGCGCGCCAGCGGGCCAGGGCCCGGCAGGCCTCGGCCAGGACCAGCCCGCCAAGGGGTATGATCAGGCCGCTTTGCTCGGCCGCCGGAATGAATTCACCCGGGGAAACAAGCTCCCCGTCCGGCCGCCGCCAGCGCACCAGCGCCTCGACACCGTGGGGCACACCGGTCTTCAGGTCGAAGATCGGCTGGTAATGGAGCACGAATTCGCCGCGTTCCAGGCCCAGGCGCATGTTGGTTTCCAGGTCCATGACCCGCTCGGCCCGTTCGCGCATGGACCAGTCAAACACCCGCACCCGGCCGCAGCCGGCCGTCCGGGCGCTGCCCATGGCAATGGCCGCATTTTGCAGCAGCTCCTCGGGCCGGTCGTAGTCGGCCGGGCCAAGCACCACGCCCAGGCTGGCCGTGACGTAAATCTGGCGGCCCTCCACGGTAAACGGGGTGCGCAGGCGTTCGCGCACGGCCTTGACGATGCGCAGGGCATCGGCCGGAGAGGCGATTTCCTCCAACAGCACCACGAACTCGTCGCCGCCCACCCGGGCCACGGTGTCGAGCTGGCGCACCTCCCGGCGCAGCCTTTCGGCCACCCGGCGCAGCAGGCCGTCCCCGACCAGATGGCCCAGGCTGTCGTTAATGAGCTTGAAGCGGTCGAGATCGAGAAAAAGCAGGGCGTAAATGTAGTTGGAGCGGCGTTTGGCCCGCTCGATGGCCCGGGTGATGCGGTCCAGGCACAAGGCCCGGTTGGGCAGGCCGGTCAGGGCGTCGTGGAAAGTGCGGTAGCGCAGCCGCTCTTCGCCGCGTTTGCGCTCGGTGACGTCTTCCAGGGCCACGGCCACCTGTCCGGGCTGGGGGGAGTAGGCCTGGGCCAGAAAATACATGTTGAGGTCGGACAGGTAGTTCTCGAACCGGGTGGGCCGCCCGGAGTCGGCAATGGCCCCCAGGGTGTCGATCCAGAACGGTTCGATGCCGGGCAGCACCTCGCCCAGGGTGCGGCCGATGATGTCGGCGCAGGGCAGGCCGGTTGCGTGCTCAAAGGCCGGGTTGGCATCGAGGATGCGGAAATCCCGGGTCGCGCCCGGACCCGGCAAGAGCTCCAGGAGCAAAAAGGCGTTTATCATCCCGCTAAACAGTTCGCGGTAGCGCAGTTCACTGCTGCGCAGGGCCTTTTCGGTGTAGTGCTTGTAAAGGGCCACTTCCACGGCCGTTCGCAGCCAGTCCTCATCCACGGGCTTTAACACATAGCCGTAGGGAGCGGTGCGTTTGGCCCGCTGCAAGGTGACCTGATCGGTGTGGGAGGTGAGGTAGATGACCGGAATATCGCATTCGGTCTGGATGACGCAGGCCGCTTCGACCCCGTCCATGGCCCCGCCAAGGAAGATATCCATGAGCACGAGGTCAGGGGCGAGTGTCCCGCACAACTCCACGGCCTCGGCGCCGCAGGCCGTGATTCCGGCCAGGGTGTAGCCCAGCCGGCGCAGGATGCCCTTGAGGTCAAGGGCCACAATCCGCTCGTCCTCAACAATGAGGATGCGGGGCTGCCGGCCGCCCAGGCCGTTTTCCACGGCAGTCTCGCCCTGGCAGGTGAGTCTGGGATGCGGGGCGCTCACGTCGTCTCCCGAAAGCCGTTGGGGTACTCTGGCCATCCCGATCAGTGACGGTTTTCCTGGCTTGTGTAAAGGGTTGCGTACTCTGGGGATGCGGGTTCGTTCTTTTTTTCACGACACGGCCCGGCTGTCTGGCGTCAGTCCGGGCCGTCTGCCAGGGGCAAATCCTGCCGCCGCTGCGGCCGCAGCCGCCTTAACCGCGCAGTTTCAAAGTGATCCCGGCGATATGTTTGCCCTGGAAACGGGCCGCGTCGAGCTCGTTTTCCGTCGGCATCCGCGAGCCGTCGCCGCCGGCAATGGTGGTTGCGCCATAGGGCGAACCGCCGGTCATCTCATCGATGCGCGTCTGGCCGGCGAAGGAGTAAGGCAGGCCCACCACCACCATGCCGTGGTGGAGCAGGGTCTGGATGGAGGACATGAGCGTGGTTTCCTGGCCGCCATGCTGGGTGGCCGTGGAGCAGAACACGCCGCCGGGCTTGCCGACCAGTCCGCCGCGGTTCCAGATCTGCCCGGTGGAATCGAGAAACTGGCGCATCTGGCCGCACATGTTGCCAAACCGGGTGGGGGTGCCGAAAATGACCGCCTCGGCCGACTCCAGTTCTTCCAGGGTGCAGACCGGCACATGGGACTGGACTTTCTGGGCCTGCTCTGCGCCCATTTTGCGGATGACTTCCTCTGGCAGGGTTTCCGGCACGCGGCGAAGCGTCGCCACCATTCCCGGCACCTGGTTGACGCCTTCAGCCACAGCCTGGGCCATGGCCGCGATATGGCCGTAGAGCGAGTAGTAGACGATCAGCACGTTCATAAAGCCTGTGCCCCCGTGAATTTGGTTGATGATTCCCGATTGTCTACGCCCCCTGTCGGCAAAGGGCAAGCCGGCAGCGGCCGGACCTTGCCCGAGGGGCGGATTTGCCCTATTTTCCGGACGGCCCGGCGCGGTCCGATTGCACCGTTTGCCGGGGCAATCGGCCGCAATCAAACGCCGCCGCCGACACGGCCGGTCGCCCATGCAAACAGCCCTTACCTGCCTCAAGGCCGTGGCCGACGCCTACGGACTGCCCTTTGACCCGGCCGCCGCCGCCGACCGGTACGGTTTGGGCGTGGCCGAACCCGATAGCGACACCTTGGTTGCCATGGCGGCCGATGCTGGGCTTTCGGCCCGTCTGGCCGAACTCGATGTTGCGGCCATGGCCGCCCTTGGCCGGTTTCCGCTGCTGGCCCGGCTTGCAAACGGCAACAGCGTGGTGGTGCTCGGCCTTCGCAGCGACGAGACCGGGACCTCGGTGCGGGTGGCCGATCCCCTGTCGCGCACGGCCGGTTCCTTTGAGGTGGACAGCGAGAGCTTTGCCAAAAGCCATGGCGGCACCGTGCTTCTGGCCGAGCCAAGGCTCAGCCGCTCCGGCCTTCGCGCCCTGGCCCTGATCGGCCGCCATCACGGCCTGCCCCTGGCCCACGAGTCGCTGGCCCAGGCCCATGGGTTTCACGACGTCGAACCGACTCCCGAAGCGCTGCTGGCCGTGGCCCAGGCCGAGGGGCTGCGGGCCGAACTGCGTGATCTTTCCCCGGACGACCTGCCCCGGCTTGGCGGCGCGTTTCCGGTCCTGGCCTTTTTGCGCGACGGCTCGGCCCTGGTCCTGGCCGGGTGCCAGCCCAGTGAGGGCGGCCTGCTCGTGGACGTGGTGGACCCGGTCAAACTGCCGCCGAGCCGCGACACCATGCCGCTGGCCAGCCTGACCGGACGCTGGGACGGCCGGGCCATGCTCTTAAAACGCGTCTACCGCGTCACCGACGAGCACCAGCCCTTTGGCCTGGGCTGGTTTGTGCCGGAAATCCTGCGCCACCGCCGGGAATTCACCGACGCCGCCGTGGCGGCGCTCATGCTCTATGTGCTGGCCCTGGCCATGCCCATCTATTTCCAGATCGTCATCGACAAGGTGCTCACCCACAAGGGGCTGGCCACCTTGCAGGTGTTAAGCTTCGGCATGTTGGCCGCCCTGGCCTTCGAGGCCGGGTTTACTTACCTGCGCGGCGTGCTCTTGCTCCACGCCGCCGCCCGCATCGACGTGCGCGTGGCCTCGCGCACCTTTGCCCGCTTAACCTCCCTGCCGCTGCGCTTTTTCGGCCACAGCCGGGTCGGCATCCTCATCCAGCACATGCAGCAGGCCGACAAGATACGGGAATTTTTAAGCGGCAAGCTCTTTTTCACGCTCCTTGACGGCGCGGCCCTGCTCGTTTTCATTCCGGTGCTGTTCTTCTACAGCGTCCAGCTCACCTGGCTGGTCCTGGCGCTCAGTCTGGCCCTGGGCGTGCTTTTAGCCATCATCATTCCCTTTTTCCGCACCCGGCTGGCTGCGCTCTACCGGGCCGAGGGCGAGCGCCAGTCCTATCTGGTCGAGACCATCCGGGGCATGGAGACGGTCAAAGCCCTGTCCCTTGAGCCGGTGCGCCGCCGGGGCTGGGAAGACGCCGCCGCCCGGGCGGTTGCCATGCGCTTTGGCGTGGGCAAGCTCGGCAACGCGGCCACGGCCGGGGTGGGATTCCTGGAAAAGGTCATGATCCTGTGCATTCCCTGGATCGGCGTGTCCCTGGTTTTTGACGGCAGCCTGTCGGTCGGGGCGCTCATCGCCTTCCAGATGCTGGCCGGGCGTGTCACCCAGCCCCTCGTGCAGTTCGTTTCGCTGCTTCAGGAATACCAGGAAAAAGCCCTGGCCGTGAAAATGCTGGCCGCCATCATGAACGAGCCGCCCGAACGGGCCGGGTCCGGCGAGGGCGTGCGCCCGAGGCTCACCGGCGAAGTGGTGCTCGACGGCCTGACCTTCCGCTACGGCGCGGCTTCCGATGGGGCCGCAGCGCTGTCCGGGGTCACGGCCCGCTTTGCCGCCGGCACCATGATCGGCGTGGCCGGGCGCAGCGGTTCGGGCAAATCGACGCTGGCCCGGCTCATCCAGGGCCTGTATCCGCCAACCGACGGCAGCCTGCGCCTGGACGGCCACGACATGCGCGAACTCGACATCGGCCATGTGCGCCGCCAGATCGGCGTGGTGCTCCAGGAGAGCTTCCTTTTTACCGGGACGGTGCGGGATAATATCGCCATGGCCCGGCCCACGGCCAGCCTGGACGAGGTGGTCTGGGCGGCGCGCCTGGCCGGGGCCGAGGAATTCATCCGCCGGCTGCCGCGCGGCTACGATACGCCCCTTGAAGAAAACGGCTCCAACCTGTCCGGCGGCCAGCGCCAGCGTCTGGCCATTGCCCGCGCCCTTTTGACCAACCCGCGCATCCTTATTCTGGACGAGGCGACCAGCGCCCTGGACGCCGAGTCCGAAGCCATCGTCCAGGACAATATGACGCGCATCGGCCAGGGCCGCACCACCATCATCATCAGCCACCGGCTGTCCATGCTGGCCGGGGCCGACGCCATCCTGGTCCTCGACGGCGGCAAGGCCATTGATTTTGCACCACACACCGAACTGCTCAAACGCTGCTCCGTCTACCGCGATCTCTGGAACAGCCAGAACCGGCACCTGACGCCCAAGGCGTCTACGCCTAAGGTTATTTGATGCAGGTGAAGGTGAAGATGAAGATGAAGATGAAGATGCCTCCGGCGGCCGGGGGGATGATCCCCCCGGACCCCTGCAAAGGGAAAGTTTCTATATGAGTTGGTTGCGCACTCTTGTGGCGTAGCCTGAATACAAGTGCGTGTTGTAAAAGCCCCCCTTTAAAAGTTTTTGG
>NZ_MLBG01000141.1 GCF_001936595.1 Desulfovibrio sp. DV | reverse complement strand
CCGCCGGAGGCACTCTTTTCAATTGTTGCCAACGCCCCTTCGTATTTCAACCAACCTGAGGAGTCTCCATGATCGGTCGTTTTTCCAGCCTCGGCGACTACCGGGGTCTGTTTTCCTTCAAGGATTTCGCTGTGTGTCTGGCTGGCGGCGGGCTGGCCCTGGCTTCGTTCGTCGTCGGGCAGGCAGGCTGGCCGGTCTGGCTGGCGGTGGCGCTTGGGCTTGGCGCGGTGGCTGTAAACGGCCTGCCCATTGTCATCGAGGCCGGGAAAGGCGTTTTGGAACGCCGGGTCAATGTGGACGAGTTGGTGAGCATCGCCATCGTGGCCTCGCTGCTGCAGGGCGAAGTGCTGACCGCTGCCACCGTGAGCTTTATTATGACGCTTGGGGCCTTGGTGGAGGAGGCGGTCAGCGACGGGGCCAGGCGTTCCATCGAGGCCCTGGCCTCGCTGGCTCCGGAGGAAGCGGTGCTGGTCACTGACGACGGGGCCGAGCGCAACGTGCCGGTGGCGGACATCGGGGTGGGCGACCGGGTGCTGGTGCGTCCGGGCGAGCGCATTCCGGTCGACGCCGTTATCGAGTCGGGCATAACCGCCGTGGACGAATCACCCCTGACCGGGGAATCGCTCCCCAGGGAGCGCGCGCCCGGAGACACCATCCTGACCGGGACGCTCAATTACACCGGCCGGGTGGTGGCCCGGGCCAGCAAGATCGGGGAGGACTCCACCTTCGGCAAGGTGGTGCGGCTGGTGGTGGCGGCCGAGGCCGGCAAGCCGCGCGCTGCCCGGGTGGTCGACCGCTATGCCACGTATTTTACGCCGCTGGTCCTGGCCTGTGCCGCTCTGGCCTGGATATTGAGCGGCGACGCCGACCGGGCCGTGGCCGTGCTGGTGGCCGGCTGCCCCTGCGCCCTGCTCATGGCCGCCCCGACCGCCACGGTGGCCGCCATCGGCCGGGCCGCCAAACGCGGCATCCTTATCAAGGGCGGGCAGTATCTTGAAGAGGCGGCCCGGGCCGATGTGGTTCTTTTTGACAAGACCGGCACCCTGACCCTGGGCCGGCCGGTGGTGGACGCGGTCCTCCCGGCGGCCGGGGAGACGGCCGACGGGGTTGTCGGCTGCGCCGCCTGCCTGGAGTGCCACTGCAACCATCCGCTGGCTGCTGCGGTCATGGACGCAGCCCGGGCCGCCGGCCTTGCGGTGCGCCCGGCCGACGCCATGATCACCGAGATCGGCCTGGGCGTTCGCGGCGAGATGGACGGCCGGGCCGTGGAAGTGGGCAGCCCGGAAATGATGGGCGGCGAAACGGCTTTGCCGCCGGAACTCGCTGCCGGCCTGGACGAGATTCGCCAGCGCGGGGCCACGGCCCTGGTGGTTCGCCGGGGCGGCGCGGTCATCGGGCTTCTGGCCGTGTCCGACACGGTCCGGGACAACGCCGGCGCAGCCATCGCCGCCTTGCGCGGGCTTGGCATCACCACTGTCGGCATCGTGTCGGGCGACCACGACAAGGCCGTGTCTTCCATGGCCGCCGGCATCGGCGTCACCGACGTCTGGTCCGAACTGAAACCCCAGGGCAAGCTCGACGTGCTGGACGGCTTGCAGCGCCAGGGCCGGCGGGTGCTTTTTGTTGGCGACGGCGTCAACGACGCCCCGGCCCTGGCCCGGGCCAACGTGGGCGTGGCCATGGGCGTGGCCGGCTCCGACGTGGCGCTTGAGACCGCCGATATCGCCCTGCTCAACGATGATCTTGGACGCCTGCCCTTTCTGGTGTATCTTGGCCGGCGCATGACCAAAATGATCACCATCAATATCGGCCTGGGGCTGGTATTTAATTCCGTTGCCATCCTCGGCAGCGGCTACGGCCTGCTTTCACCCATCATGGCCGCCCTCTTTCACAATATCGGCTCCATCGTGGTGGTGCTGTCCTCGGCCAGTCTGGCCCTGACCGCCGAACCCGGAACACAGGCCGCCAAGGTGTAATTGCATGGAAACCGAACAGCTCACCCGGTTGCTCATTGAGTTCTACGAGAAATTTTCCTCGTGGGAACACGGCGTGGTCAAGGAATCCGGCCTGTCACTGCCCCAGATGCACACCCTCGAAATCCTTGGGGCGGACGGCGATTTGCGCATGACCGAGCTGGCCGGCAAGATGGGCATTACCACCGGGTCGCTGACGGTGCTGGTGGATCGGCTGGAGCGGGGCGGCTTTGTGGTGCGAAAGCCCCACGAGACCGACCGCCGTTCCATCCGGGTGAGCCTGACAGCCGAGGGGCGGCGGCTTTTTGCCGAACACCACAAGCTCCACGACCAGCTCACCCAGGAGATTCTGTGTGCCTTGCAACCTGATGAGGCCGGCCAGTTCGCAGCCATGCTCTCCAGGATCACGACCTGTTTTTAAGGTGAGGCCAGACCGCCATGGCTCAGGCGAGGGCGGCCTTGCCCGGTGTGGGCCAAGGCTGCCGGCCGGGACACGGGCCAACGACCGGGCAGGGGGATTGGCTGCGGGAGGGCCAATGCGTTCGGTTTGGCCCCGGAAGGGAGCGCACGCGTCAGGGCAAACCGCTTGTGATGGTCTGACGGAAGGTGCTAGGGTCCTGCCATGTTGGCACAACCGTATGCGGACCTGACGGACAGGCAAAGCCTTGAGGACGGGATGGCCTTATTGCTGGCCGTGCCGGACCGCAAGGCCTTGCTTCAGGTCGTCATTGGGCTTGTGCGCCGCTGGACCGGATGCGAGGCCGTGGGCATCCGGCTGCGCCATGGCGATGACTATCCCTATTATACGCAGGACGGATTTCCAGACAGTTTCATACAGGCTGAGAATGCATTGTGTATCCCGGCACAGGAAACGCAAGGGTTCGTTGCCGGCCTTTCAGGTGCTGTGCTTGAATGCATGTGCGGCGCGGTCATTTCCGGCCAGATTGATGCAACAAAGCCTTTTTTTACGCCGGGCGGCAGTTTTTATACCGGCTCGACATCCAGACTTCTGGCCGGGGTATCCGAAGCGGAATTACGCGGCAAGACCAGAAACCGGTGCAATGCTGCGGGCTATGAAACCGTTGTGCTGGTTCCGTTGCGGGCCGCCGATACCACGCACGGTTTGCTGCAGGTAAACGACCGTCGGCCGGATTGCCTGGATCTGCCGAGCGTTACGCGCTTGGAACAGCTGGCCGCCGGCCTTGCCATCTTATTGTCCCGCCAGGAAATGGCTGCGGCCCTGGCCGCGTCCGAAGCCCGGCACCGGGCCATGTTTTTTTCCAATATCGCCGTCAAGCTGCTCATTGATCCCGCAACCGGCAGCATTGTGGACGCCAACCCGGCGGCCTGCGACTTCTACGGCTTCTCCCTCGACCAGATCCAGCAGCTGTCCATCTGGGACATCAATGCCATGCCGGGCGATCTGGTGCGCCAGGAGATGGACCGGGCCAAGGAAGAGGGGCGGGGCTTTTTTCAGTTCCGGCATCGCCTGGCCAATGGGGAGGTGCGGGAAGTGGAGGTCTACTCCGGGCCGGTGGAGTATCTGGGGCGCAACCTGCTCTTTTCCATCATCCATGACGTCACCGACCGGGTGCGGGCCGAGGAGGCCAGGGATCGGGTGGAGCAGATGCTGCGCCACGACCTGCGTTCCCCCCTGGCCGGCATTGCCGGACTGGCCGGGCATCTGGCCGAATCGAACCTGTCGGAAAAGCAGCGGGAGATTGCCGCGGTCATTCGGGACACGGCCGCCGGACTCAACGAAATGGTCGGGCGCAACCTCGATCTGTGCAAGATCGAGCAGGGCCGCTACCAGTTGGTCCCCCAGCCTGTGCCGCTTGTTCCCTTGCTGCGCCGCCAGGCCCAGGTGGCCGCGCCCCTGGCCGGCCGGCGGGAGCTGGCCCTGGTGTTTGGCCCGGGCCTGGATGCTGCGGTCTGCGAGGACCATGGTCCGGTCGTGGCCGGCGAGGCCGGGCTTTTGACCACGGTTTTTTCCAATCTGCTCACCAACGCCCTGGAAGCCGCACCGCCGGGCTCGGCCGTCACCCTGTCCCTGGCGGCCGGGGAGGGCATGGCCCGGGCCACGCTGCACAACCAGGGCGTCATCCCCGAAGACATTCGTCGCCGTTTTGCCACCAAGTACTCCACCAGCGGCAAACCCGGCGGCACCGGCCTTGGAGCCTATACCGCCCGCACCATTGCCCGGCTTCATGGCGGCGATCTCGCCTGGGACTCCAGCGAGGCGGCCGGGACCAGCCTGACTGTGGTGCTGCCGCTTCACGCCGGCGATCTTTCGTCGCAATCCGTCTGACCGTCCAGGGCCCCTCTGGCCGGCCGGGGTCCGGGCCTCACTCCGCCGGATCGCCAAAGACTGACAGCAGTTCCTCCAGGCCGGCAAAAACGCCCAGATCCTGACAGCTGGCCCCTCCTTCCGGGGCCGGGCGGCCGGTTATGGCCCGGATGATGGCGTCGGCGTGGCCAAGCTCCCGGGCGATGTCCGGGGCGTGGAGGTAGGGCAGGCGGTTGCCGCTTAAAATAAGCGTTTCGTAATTGCTCTTGGCCAGGGCTTCTTCCTGCTGGGCGGCCCGGCGCAACTGGGCGGCCAGCTGGTTGCGCCGGGCAAACAGGGCGGGCAGCGGCAGGCTGCCGGCCGGCAGGTCGGCCAGAAACCGCAGGGCAAAGCGCACAAGCTGGGCGGCCTGGGCCGTATCGGCTGCGCCTGGGGGCAGTTTGTCGAACAGGGTTTGGGCAAAGGCGGCTGCAGCCGGGGTCCAGTCCGGTCCGATCTGGCGGGCAGCCACGGCCAGCTCCCGGGCCTCGCTTGGCAGGTGCGTCTCCAGCCGGGCGCGCAGCCCGGCCGGGAGATTGCGGTGGGGGGCCAGACGGTCGATCAGGCGGCGAACGCTCTCCGGGGACAGGGGCAGCGGAATGCGGCTGCCGCCCGGCAGGCGGGCAACGGCCCGTGGCGCGCCGGCCATGACGGCCCGGGCCAGGGCAGGGAGGTCGGAGGCTTTAAGCCCGGCCTGTCCCAGGACGTCTTCCAGGGCCAGGGCTGCGGCCGGGCCGGGGAAAAGGAGCAATTCCAGCAGCGAGGCGGCCTGGGGATCGTCGCCGTCGGCCACCAGGGCGGCGAGGGCCGTGTCCGGAAGGTCGCCGTGGGTGGAGGCTATGAAATGGACCACGGCGTCGTCCTGGGGAAGTCCCTGTTCAAGGATGTCGATGATGGCTGCCGCGACGGTCGAAAGCGTGGTGTCATGCATGGTTGATCCAGGTTTTTTGCGCTGTGCCGCCCGGCAGGCGATTGACAGGCGACGTGGAATATTATTAACAAAATCGGTAATCAGGTCGAAGCGGTCCAGGATGTGCGGACCCCAGGCCGGCACACGACTTACCCGCCCCAGGGCGGCAGCAAGGCCTCTTCATGCCCCCGAAAATGGACTTCGACAACTACGACACCGGCCCCTTTTACGATGAAATGTTCACCGCCGACGGCAAACCGCGCCACGGCTGTCGGATGCTCCATGAAAAGATCAAGTCCCTGCCGCCCGGCGATATCCTGGCCCGGCAGACGGCGGCCGAGCAGGCCTTTTACGACATGGGCATCACCTTTACCGTGTACGGCCACGAAGAGGGAACGGAAAAAATTTTCCCTTTCGACATCATCCCCCGGGTCATCGCGGCGGCCGAGTGGGACGCCGTGGAGCGCGGGCTGGTCCAGCGCATCCGGGCGCTCAACCTGTTTATCGACGACGTCTACCATAAGGGCCGCATCATGGCCGACGGGATCATCCCCCGGTCAGTGGTCGAATCCTCGACGGGCTATTTCAAGGAATGCCAGGGATTAAATCCGCCCCGCGGGGTGTGGTGCCATATCACCGGGTCCGATCTCGTGCGCGATGAGACCGGCCGGTTCATGGTGCTCGAAGACAATCTGCGCTGCCCCTCGGGCGTGTCCTACGTGCTGGCCAACCGCCGGATATTGAAGCGCGCCTTCCCGCAGGTGTTCGAGGCCATCGACATCCGGCCGGTGGACGACTACGCGCCGCTTCTGCTCGACATGCTCCACGCCATCGCCCCACCGGCCGCCCCCCGGCCGACGGCCGCGCTATTGACCCCGGGCGTATATAATTCGGCCTATTTCGAGCACACCTTCCTGGCCCAGCAGGCCGGCATCGAGCTGGTCGAGGGGCGGGATCTGGTCGTTGTCGACGGCTACGTCCACATGCGCACCACCAAGGGCCTCAAACAGGTGGACGTGCTCTATCGCCGGGTGGGCGAGGACTTTCTCGATCCCAAGGTGTTTCGGCCTGATTCGCTGCTCGGCGTGCCCGGCATCATGGAGGTCTACAAGGCCGGCCGGGTGGCCATGGCCAACGCGCCCGGCACCGGCGTTGCCGACGACAAGGTGGTCTATGCCTACGTGCCCCAGATGATCCGCTACTACCTGGGCGAACAGCCGTTGATCGACAACGTCGAGACCTTCCTGTGCTGGGAGGACAAGCAGCGTCGCCATGTGCTGGAAAATCTCGACACCATGGTCGTCAAGGCGGCGGCGGAATCCGGCGGTTACGGCATGTTGGTCGGCCCGGCCTCCACGCCCGAGGAACGTCTGGCCTTTGCCGCCAAGATCGAGGCCGATCCGCGCAATTACATTGCCCAGCCGACCATCAACCTGTCGCGCGCCCCGGTCATCGTGGACGACCATTTCGAGGGCCGCCACGTGGATCTTCGTCCCTACATCCTCTACGGCGAGGACATCCGGGTCATTCCCGGGGGACTGACCCGGGTGGCGCTCAAGCGCGGCTCCCTGGTGGTCAATTCCTCCCAGGGCGGCGGCAGCAAGGACACCTGGGTGCTCGGCTCCGGCCAGACCCGGCCGGACGTTTTGCCGTAAGCACACGCGCGTTGCCATGATCGAATCCAAGGAGCACCCATGCTAAGCCGCGTGGCCGAAGCCATCTACTGGATGAGCCGCTATCTGGAACGGGCCGAGAACATCGCCCGGTTCCTCGACGTCAACTGGCACCTGACCCTGGACACGCCCGGCGGCAGGGGCGAGCAGTGGATGCCGCTGGTCTCGGCCATGGGCGACCATGGGCTGTTCACCGACCGCGGCCTGGCCGAGAACCGCAAGACCGTCATCCGCTTTCTGGCCTTTGACCCGGAATACCCCAATTCCATCGTCAACTGTCTGGCCCGGGCCAGGGACAATGCCCGCACCATCCGCGAGATCATCCCCACCGAGATGTGGGAACAGATCAACACGTTTTACCATCTGGTGCGTGAGGCAGCCCGGAGCTACGAAACAGTGCTCAATAACCCGTACCACTTCTGCGATGAGGTCAAACGCCGCGATCTGACCATCAGCGGCATTGCCGGCGATGCCATGAGCCATGACGAGGCCTGGGACTTTTTCCGTCTTGGCCGGCTGCTGGAACGGGCGGACAAAACTTCGCGCATCCTCGACGTCAAGTACTTCATCCTGCTGCCGCGTCCCTCCGACATCGGCTCCAACCTCGACTATGTGCAGTGGGGGGCTCTTTTAAAGGCCATCAGCGCCCTGGAGGCCTACCGCCGCCGCCATGGCCGCATCCAGCCTGAGCGTATTGTGGAGTTTTTGCTGCTCGACCACGACTTCCCGCGCTCTTTGCTGTGCTGTCTTATAAAGGCCCAGCAGTGTTTGCACGCCATTACCGGCACGCCCATGGGCTATTTCGCCAATCCGGCGGAAAAGCGTATCGGCTTATTGTGCGGCGATCTGGCCTATAGCGGTGTGGAGGAGGTGTTTTCCATGGGGTTGCATGAATTTACAGACAATCTGCAAACCCGGATGAACCTTGTGGACGAGGCCGTATTCGCCACCTTTTTTGCCACCTTTCCGGCTATTGACGCCGCCAGCCAACAGTGACAAGAGAGCGCCATGACATTTTGCCTCGGCATTACGGTAGAGGACGGCCTTGTCGGCATCGCCGATACACGCATCACCTCCGGCAACGAGCTGACCAGCGCCCAGAAGGTTTCCATCTACCAGAACGGGCATGGGGCCTTTTTTCTCATGACCTCCGGACTGCGCTCGGTGCGCGACAAGACCCTGACCTATTTTGAAGAGGCGCTCGAAACCTGCGCCAAGCCTTTCGACAAGCTCTACAAGGTCGTCAACGCCTTTGCCGCCGAACTGCGCCGGGTGGCCACCGAGGACAAGGCCTTCCTGGCCGAGTCCGGCCTGGGGTTCAATCTCCATGTCCTCATTGGCGGCCAGATGACGGCGGACGCAAGCCACAAGCTCTTTCTGGTCTATCCTGAGGGCAACTGGGTGGAAATCAGCCAGGGCACCCCCTATCATATCATCGGCGAGGGCGGCTACGGCAAGCCGGTGCTGGACCGCACCCTCAAATATTCCGATCCCCTGCGCATGGCCCTCAAAGTCGGCTGCCTGGCCTTTGACTCCACCCGCATCAGCGCCTCGGACGTGGATTTTCCCATAGACGTCGTGTTGTACCACCGGGGCGGCCTGGAACTGGTGCAGCACCGTTACGAGAAGGAAGACCTGGCCGACATCTCCTCCTGGTGGCAGGAGCATCTGCGCGGGCTGGTCCACGACCTGCCTTCGGAGTGGATCGACAATGTGGCCTCCAAACTGACCAAGGTGTGCGGCAAGGCCGGCTGCCTGCCCGAATTGAAGTAGTCCGTGATCTGCCGTATCCTTCACCGCACCCGCTACGAGTACGGGTGTCGCGTCTTCCTGGAACCGCATCAGGTCCGGCTCGTGCCGCGCGGCGACGCCAGCCAGCGCCTGCTGGCCTTTAAGGCCGTCGTCACCCCCGAACCGGCCGGCCGCACCCTGGTCACCGATGCCCTGGGCAACACCGTGCTGGTGGTCTGGTTTGCCGGCACCACCGATTATTTTGCCGTGACCACCGAGGCCGTGGTGGAGACGTTGCGGGACAATCCTTTCGACTATCTGGTGGAAACGCCGCGGGCCGTGCTGCCCATGCCGCTCCTTCGGGCCGAGGCCGCCGTGGCCGGGGCCTGCCTGGAGCCCGTAGCCGGGGAGCAGAGGCGGACCCTGGCCCTGGCCGAGAGCCTTTGCCAGGGCGCCAACACCGCGCCCCAGGACTTTGCCCTGACCCTGCTCTCCTGGATCAGCGCCAATCTGCGCACCAGCGTTCGCCACGAGCCGGGCATCCTCGACCCCGACGCCGTCCTGGCCGCCGGGGAAGCCTCCTGCCGCGATCTGGCGGTCTTTTATCTGGCCGCCTGCCGCCATGTCGGCATCCCGGCCCGGTTCGTCAGCGGCTACCAGGAGGGCGACCCCGACAGCGACGAGCGCGACCTGCACGCCTGGGCCGAGTTGTGCCTGCCCGGTGGCGGCTGGCGCGGTTTCGATCCCTCCCTGGGCTTGGCCGTGGCCGACCGCCACATCGTTTTGGCCGCCTCTCCCCATCCTGACGACGCCGCCCCGGTTTCCGGGTCTTTTCGGGGCGACGGGGCTACGGCCCGCCTGACCCACGATATTCGGCTTGAAGTGTCCCAGCCCAACGGGTAGCGCGGTATTGGGGGTTGGGTTTCATGGCTGCTTGGAGTATCGTTTTCCGGAAACGAAACGGGGGCTGCATGAGTTTTTGCTGTCGTGCGTCCATGTGGCGTCTGCTGCTGGCCGTCCTTATTCTCTGCCTGCTTTTGGGGGCGAACAGCCCGGTCCAGGCTGCCTCATCGGCCCTTGCCCTCACGCCTGAAGAAAAAGCCTTTATCGAAGCCCATCCGGTCATCCGGTTCAGCGACACGGACTGGCGGCCACTGTCCATCTATGAAGACGGCCGTTTGCAGGGGCTTTTTCACGACTATTTTAATCTGATTTCCCAAAAGACCGGTCTGGCCTTCCAGTTCGTCCTGGTCGGCGACGGCCATGATTTCCAGCAGGTCCTCAATGCCTTGAGCGACCGGCACATCGACATGATCGACGGTACGGGCAAGACGCCGGACCGGGCCAATTACGCGCTTTTTGTGGGGCCGTTCCTCCGCTTTCCCCTGGCGATCATGAGCCGCGATGATGTGGCCGCCTATTCCCTGGATACCCTGGCCGGCAAGCGGGTGGCTGCCGGCAACGGCGGCACGGCTTACGAATATATCCGGGACCAGGGCAAGGACATCATTTTGATCCCGGCCAAGGACGCCGGCGAGGCCCTGACCATGGTATCGGTCGGCAAGGCCGACGCCGCGGTGGAAAATCTGGCCGTGGCCGCCTATGCCATTCGTGGGGCAGGACTGGCCAACGTCAAGATTTCCGGCCAACTCGACTACAATTTCGAGATCTTTTCCCTGGTGCGCAAGGACTGGCCGCTTCTTGCCTCCATTTTGCAAAAAGCCCAGGCTGCGGTGGACGACGCCGAAAAGGCCGCACTTTTGGGCAAGTGGCTGCCGATCTCCAAAACCATAACCCAGCCGATCGGCCCGGGGGCTTCCGAGGTCATGGGCAAACCGGCCGATACCCGCACCGGCGTGACCCTGACCGACCGGGAGCGCGAGTACCTCGGCCGCAAGAAAGCCCTGTCGTACTGCGTGGACCCGGATTGGGCGCCCATCGAGCGCATCGACGAAAACGGCCGCCATGTCGGGATATCCGCCGATTTTCTGAATCTTATGAGCGAGCGCCTGGGTGTGCCCATGGTGCTTGTGCCGACGAGTTCCTGGAGCCAGAGCCTGGCCGCCGTGCGCGCCCGGCGCTGCGATTTCCTGGCTGCTGCCGGGGAAACCAAGGAACGCCGGGGCTACCTGCGTTTTTCCACGCCCTATCTGCGGTTTCCCATGGTCGTGGCCACCCGGGCCAAAACGCCGTTTATCGACGACCCGGCCGGGCTGTCCGGCAAGACCCTTGGCGTGGTCAACGGCTACGCCAGCCTGGACATTTTGCGGGCTAAATACCCCGATATGCACCTGATGGAAGTGCCGAGCGTTTCCGAAGGCCTGCGGCTGGTGGCCGACGGCAAACTCTATGGCTACATCGACACCGTGCCGGCCATAAGCCAGGTCATCGCCAAGGACCATTTCAGCGATCTCAAGATCGCCGGCCGCCTGGATGCCCAGCTGGACCTGTCCGTGGCCGGCCGGGATGACGAGCCGGAGCTGGCTTCGTTGTTCCAAAAGGCCGTCAATTCCTTGTCCAAGGAAGAGTCCGAGGCGGTCATCAAGAAGTGGGTGGCCGTCACCTTCGAGGAGAGCTTTGACTATTCGAAGTTCTGGAAGGCGTTGGCCGTGGCGGGTGTGGTCTTCGCCCTGATCGTGTGGTGGAACCGCAAACTCTCCCGGCTCAACCGGGCCATCCGGCAGGCGCACGAAGCCCTGGATGACGTCAACCGCAACATGGCGGCCCTGCTTGACAATGCCGGCCAGGGCTTTTTATCCGTGGACCGCGACGGCACCATAGCCCCCC
>NZ_MLBG01000140.1 GCF_001936595.1 Desulfovibrio sp. DV | reverse complement strand
AAACCTTTTTTTGCAAAAAGAGGTTTCCTCCCCCGGTTCTCCGCTTTTTCCACAGGAGTCCTTCATGCAGACCATGCTTGTGACCGGCGGAGCCGGGTTTGTCGGCAGCAATCTGGCCATGGCCTTTAAGAAGAAGTACCCGGAACGCACGGTCATTGTTCTGGATAATTTGAAAAGGCGCGGGTCGGAATTCAACGTGCCGCGACTGGTTGCGGCAGGCATCCGGTTTGTGCATGGGGACATCCGCAATCTGGAAGATCTGGAGCTGGCCGACAAGATCGACGTGCTGCTTGAGTGTTCGGCCGAGCCGTCGGTGCTGGCCGGCTTTGGCGGCTCGCCCAAGTATCTCATCAACACCAATCTGACCGGCACCATCAACTGTCTGGAAGTGGCCCGCAAAAACGCGGCTGACGTGGTGTTTCTGTCCACCAGCCGGGTCTATCCCTACGACCCCATCAATGCCATCGGAGTGCGCGAGGACGAGTCGCGGTTTGTCTGGGAGTCCGGGCAGGGGCCGCGCGGCTGGTCGGAAGCGGGCGTGGACATCGACTTCGACCTCAATGGTCCCAAGTCCATGTACGGGGCAACCAAGCTCTGCTCGGAATTCGTGCTGCGGGAATACGAGGCCATGTACGGCGTTCGCAGCGTGATCAACCGCTGCGGCGTCATTGCCGGGCCGTGGCAGTTCGGCAAGGTCGACCAGGGCGTATTCTCCTTGTGGGTGCAGGCTCATTATTTCAAGAAATCGCTGTCGTATATCGGTTTTGGCGGTCTGGGCAAGCAGGTGCGCGATCTCCTGCACATCGACGACCTGTTCGATCTGCTGGATATCCAGTTGTCAGACCTTGAGAAAGCCCGCGGCAAGGTGTACAACGTCGGCGGTGGAAGAGACACGAGCCTGTCGCTGCTGGAAACCACGCGGCTTTGCCAGGAACTGACGGGCAACACCATTGAAATTCGTCGGGACCCGGTCAATCGGCCGGCCGATCTGGCCATTTATATGGGCGACAACCGGCGGGTGACGGAAGATTACGGTTGGAAGCCCAAGCGCAGTGCGGAAACGGTCCTGCGGGATCTTTTCGACTGGATCCGCGAACACGAGACCAGTCTGCGCACGCTTTCCGGGTTGTAAGAGCAGGCGGCGCTGTCCTCTCTGGTGTGGCGCTCCCGGAATACGAGGGTCTTGTTGCAACGCCTGGCGCTATAAGACACTGCGGGCCCCGTTTTTGACCGCATGGATTTCGATAGCCTGACACGAGCATGGAGGCGGGCGGTATGGCGGTGCGCAAGGTCGATCATCAGCGGATGCTGGCAGATGCCCGCACCATTCGGGAAAATATCAGTCGCGCCCGGGGTTACCTGCGGCGCGACGATTTATATCGGTGCATCGAGGCGGCCAACGATGCCCTGGTGCTCAAGGGCACCAGTTCAGCTCTTGGCATGGGCCGCTCCGAAGTCGATCTGCTGTTTGTGGAGATGTGCGACGAGTTCAGCCGCCATCCCCGCGTGGTGGCCTTCCTGGAGAGCATCGGCATTCCGGGAGGGCCTTTTTTGCGCTACAAGGCCGGAGACGAGACGCTCCTTATCAAGAAGCTCACGGCTTTTCGCATCAAGATGGAAGACGTCGAGGAACATCAAAACGCCCATGAAGAAAAGCGGCGGGCGGCCCAGCGTGATGAGTGGCTGACCCTTGGCCGCGAGCATCTGGCCCAGAAGAGTTTCCCCAAGGGCAAGGTCTATCTGCGCCGGGTGGTCGAGACCTACGGCGAGGAACCGGGCATTGTGCGCGAGGTGGGGAGTCTTTTTTTCGAGGCCGGGCTGCTCCCGGAGGCCGCCGAGATGTTCATGCTGGCCATCAAGACAACACCGTCGGACCAGCAGGCCTGGCGCGGGGCCATCGAGGCCTGGGACGCCCTTGGCGAATTCAAGCAGGCCGAGGCGCTCTATCTCGACGCGGTGCGCACCTTTGGCGGCCATCCCATGACCTTTCTCAATATCGCCAAGTTCTACCTCAAATGGAACCGCAAGGACGACGCCTACGGCTATGCCCAACGCGCCCTGGATCTCGACGCCGGCCTGACCGAGGCCCGGGAGATTCAGGACCGCATCGAAAGGCGGTAGGGAGGGCGGTTTTCAGATCGTCCAGGCCGGCACGATGCTGATTTCCCGGGTCAGGGGAAGGGATTGCCCGGCCAGACAGACCAGCGCACCGTGGCCCAGGGGGACACCCAGGCGGCTTAGGGACTGAAAGTGCCGCACGTCGCCAAGACTCGGCGAGGCCCCGCGTTTGATCTCCACAGGATAGAGCCTGCCGTCCCGGGCAATGAGCGCATCGATTTCCTTCTGGTCCTTGTCCCGGTAGAAGTGAAATGTCGGCCGCTGGCCGTTGTGCCACCAGCTTTTGAGCATTTCCCCCATCACCCAGGTCTCGAAGATCGCCCCGGACATGGCCCCGGCCAGCAGTGTGTCCGGGCTGGTCCATTCCGTCAGGTAGGCGCAAAGGCCTGTATCCAGAAAGTACAGCTTGGGGGTCTTGACCAGGCGTTTGGTCACATTGGTAAAATAGGGTTCGAGCAGAAAGACGATGCCCGAGGCCTGGAGGATGGACAGCCAGCGTTTGGCAGTTGCCGGGGTGACGTCGGCGTCCCGGGCCAGTTCCGCCAGATTGAGCAGGTTTGCGGTGCGGGCGGCGCAGGCCCGGATGAAACGCAGAAAGGCCCCCTCGTCGCCGACCTGGGCCAGATCGCGGATGTCGCGTTGCAGGTAGGTCTGCAGATAGGAGCTGTAAAAGAGTGGTACATCAGCGTCAGGGCGCACGGCCAGGGCCGGAAATGCACCACGCCACAGCATGGCGTAGAGGGCATGGAGCGAGGGCGTCGGCTCCGGACCGTCCCAGGTCCGGGGGGCTGCATCGGGCAGAAACACGGGGGCAGAGCTGCCGCGTCCGGTGCGTTCCCGCAACGACAAGCCTTGCAGGTGGACGATGCCCACCCGGCCGGCCAGGGTTTCGCTGACCCCGCGCATGAGATGAAACTGCTGGGAACCGGTCAGCCAGAACAGGCCCGGTTGGCCCAGTCGGTCAGCGGCCATTTTGATGTGCGGCAGCAGTTGCGGCGCATACTGGATTTCGTCAATGAGCACCGGCGGTGGGAATCGCTCCAGGAAAAGGGCCGGATCATCCCGGGCCAGCAGAGCCAGCAGCGGATCGTCCAGTGTCACGTAGGTGCGTGCGTCGCCGGCCAGATGCTTAAGCAGGGTTGTTTTGCCGACCTGCCGCGGACCGGTCACGAGCAGGGCCGGGAATTGGCTGCCGGCTGCGGCTATGAAAGGCTCCACGGTGCGGGACAGATACATGGCGCTCGCTCCTGTCGTCCAATATGCAAGTCAACTATATATTGGACGATGCCCCGCTAAAGGTCAAGGGCGGCAGGAGGATCGGTGGTCGTCGGCCTTATTTCCCGATGCAGAACCGGTCGAACACGGTGTTTAAGACGTCGTCCGGGGTGGTCTCGCCGGTGATGTCGGCCAGAAGCGTGCTGGCCGTCTCCAGGCGCACACCCATGATGTCATACGGCAGGCCCCTGGCGATGTCGGCCAGGAGTTCGGCCAGTTCGGTCCGGGCGGCCAAGAGCGCGGCCGCCTCGCGGTCGCTTGGGGCCGGGGTGTCGGGTTCGGGCGGGCCGGCGTCCCGGGTGAGGATGGCCCGTATGGCCGCCACCAGCCCGGTCAGGCCGAAACCGGTGCGCGAGGACACGGCCACCTGGGCCAGGCCCCGGTCGGCCAGCAGCGCGGCGGGAGCGGGCTCTGCCGGGGGCAGGTCGGCCTTGGTGACCACGGCCAGCACCTTGGCTGGGGTGAGCGCCGCGATGACCGCCTCGGCCTCGGCGTCCGGGACAAAGGGCGCGGAGCCGTCCACCAGATAGAGGCCAAGGGCTGCCCGGCTGGCCTTGGCCTTGCCGCGTTCCTTGCCGATTTTTTCGATGGCGTCGGCCGTGTCGCGCAACCCGGCCGTGTCGGTCAGGCGCACCGGCAGGCCGTCGAGGTCCAGGGACTCCTCCAGATAATCGCGGGTGGTGCCGGGCAGGTCGGCCACAATGGCCCGGTCGGTGCCGAGCAGGGCATTGAAAAGACTTGATTTGCCGGCATTGACCCGGCCAAAAAGAGCGACCGTCGTGCCTTCGCGGTAGGGCCGGGCCCGGCGGCCGGCCTCGAGCAAGGCGTCGATGCGGGCCAGGACGGCGGCCACGCCCTCGGCAAAGGCGGCCTTGGGCAGGCACTCCACTTCCTCTTCGGGAAAATCCACAGCCAGACAGATGCCGGCCATGAGATCGGCCAGGGCCGCGCCGAGTTCCCGGGCCGCGTCGCCCATGGCGCCGGTCAGGCGGGAGAGGGCCAATTCGGCCTGCACGGCGCCCCGGGCGGCGATGAGTTCGGCCACGGCCTCGGCCTGGGACAGGTCCAGGCGGCCGTTGACGTAGGCTCGTTTGGTGAATTCCCCGGGACCGGCCGGCCGCGCGCCAAGCGCGTAAACGGCTTCCAGGACAGACCGCAGCACGGCCGGGGAGCCGTGGCAGAAAAGTTCCACGGTGTCCTCGCCGGTGTAGCTGCCGGGGCCGGGCATGAAGGCGGCCATGCCTTCGTCCAGGAGCTTGCCGGCCGGGGTGTGAAAGGTGCCGTGGTGCAGGCGGTAGGGTGTCAGGCCCGGAAAATCCGGCCGGCCGGACCGAAACAGGCGCTGGCCGATTTGCCGGCTGGCCGGGCCGCTTAGGCGTACGATGCCGATGCCGCCGCGGCCCGGCGGGGTGGCCACGGCGGCGATGGTGTCCGAGGCAGGCAGGCGCATGGAGCCTTAGCCGCCGGCCGGGCAGGACGAGGTTTCAAGCAGCGCGGCCAGGGCCCGGCCCATGCGGCCGATGCCTTCCACGATGCGCTCGGGGTCGGCGTTGGAGAAGTTGAGCCGCATGGTGCGCTGGCCCGAGCCGTCCACGAAAAACGGCTCGCCCGGCACAAAGGCCACCTTCTCTTTGATGCACAGGTCAAACAGGGCAAAGGCGGAACAGCCTTCCGGCAGGGTGACCCACAGGAACATGCCGCCTTCGGGTTCGGTGTAGTGCACGCCCTCGGGGAACTCGGCCTTGATGCGTTCGACCATGAGATCGCGCTGGCTGCCGTAGGCGGCCTTGATGGTGGCGATGTGGGCGTCGAGGTCGTTGTCGGCCAGATAGCGCATGAGAATACGCTGGACCAGGGTCGAGCAGTGGAGATCCGAGGCCTGTTTGGCGGTCACGAGTTTGGGCAGGCTGTCGGGATCGGCCACCACCCAGCCCAGGCGCAGGCCCGGAGCGGCGATTTTGGAAAACGTGCCGAGCATGTAGCGGTCCTGGGTCATGAAGGCCGACACCGGCGGCTGGGGGTCGCCCATAAACCGCAGTTCGCCGTAGGGATCGTCCTCGACGAAGATGGCGTCGGACACGCGCATGGCTTCGGCCACGGCCCGGCGGGCGGCCAGGGAGTAAGTCAGGCCGGAGGGATTCTGGAAGTTGGGCACGGCGTAAAACATCTTGGCCTGCCCCCGGGTCAGCACGTCCACGAGCCGGTCCACGTCCGGCCCTTCCGGCCCGAGCGGCACGCCGGCAAAGGTCGGCTCGAACATGGAAAAGGCCTGGATCGCGCCGATGTAGCCGGGCAGCTCCACGGCCACCACGTCGCCCGGGTCGAGGAAGACCTTGCCAAGCAGGTCCAGGCTTTGCTGGGAACCGTTGGTGATGAGCACCGTGGCCGGATCGATGTCCATGCCGCGCTTGGCCTTGTAGCGGTCGGCAATCCACTGGCGCAGGCCCGGTTCGCCCTCGGATACGGAATATTGGAGCGCTGCCGCCCCGGATTCGGCCAATACGCTGGCTGCTGCCGCGGCAATGGGACCGGTGGGAAACAGGTCGGGCTTGGGCAGGCCGCCGGCAAAGGAAATGATGGACGGATCGGCGGTGACCTTGAGAATTTCCCGGATAAACGAACGGCGCACCTGGGACATGCGTTTGGCAAAAGCGGGCACGGCATAACCTCCTGGGGATGGAGGGCCGCGATCTGGCGACATGACGGGCCGCCAGACGCGGCCGGTCGCGCCATGCTACCCCGGACGGTTTCCGGATGAAAGTGTTTTGTCGCGCCGGCCGGGTGGAAAAGCGGTTCGCCTCAGCCTGGAGGGATTGGCCCGCCAAGAACATACTCCAGGCGCACCAACGCCTCCTGTTCGGCGAGCAGGGCCTGGTTGTGGCGCAGCCGCTCGCGCAACAGTTCCAGGGAGGCTTCCAGGGCCGTCAGCTCGGAGAGCTGCATGGCCCCGGCATAGGTGGCGGCCCATTTGGCCGCCCGGGCCGTCGGAGGCAGCACGCCCGTTTCCAGGGCCTGCCCCGTGGCCCGGGCCAGCCCGGCGTCTTCCAGGGCGCGGATGGCCTCTTCCCGGGCCTGGCCCTGGGCCTGGGCCACCAGCCGGGCGGCCTGCCGGGCCTGATAGGCTGCCTTGGCCTTGTGGGCCTGATTCTGATCGAAGACGGGCAGTCGCACCGATGCGCCCGGACCAACGGTGCGGTTGCTTTCGATGTCCAGATCGTAGCCGGCCCCGATCTCGAAATCCTTGAGCCAGCGGATGTTTTCCAGGGCCACGCCGCTGGCGGCGGCCTTTTCGGCGAACCGGGCAGCCTGGACGGCCAGATTGTTGGCCTCGGCGTAGGCCACGGCCGTGGCTATGCCTGGCAGGGGCAGGGATTTGTCCGGAACCTCGCCGGCGAGAGCGAAATCCTGGCCGGCCGGCAGGCCCATGATCCGGGCCAGCCGGGCCTTGGCCACCTGTTCCCGGGCCGCAAGATCGGCCGTTTCCAGGCTGGCCCGGGCCACGGCCGCCTCCAGGGCGGCCACTTTGGCCTCGTCGGCCAGCCCGAAGGAGCGGTAGCGCTTGCCGGCCTCGGCCAGTTTTTTCGCCTGCCCGGCCACCTCCCCGGCCAGGGTTGCGCCGCGCCGGGCATAGGCCAGTTCCAGCCAGGCGAGACGGGCTTCCCGGGCGGCGGCCATGGCCTGAAGGCCGACCAGCAGGATGTCGCGCTCCAGTTCGGCCTGGGCTTTGGCCGTGCGGTCCTTGATTTCGGCCAGATCGGAAACCGAGGCCATGGCTGTGGCGGCCAGGCTGCCCAGTGGGCCGCCGGCAAAGAGCGGAAAGCCGAAAAGCACGGCCAGCGAGGGATTTTGCGGCAGCCCGGCCTGGACCACCTCGGCCCGGGCGATGCCGATGTCCTCGAACCGGGCCTGGACGCCGGGATTATTTATAAGGGCCAGCCGCACGGCGTCGCGCAGGGTCACGCCCCGGGCGACGATGGCCGCGACCTCTTTTTGGACGAAAGCCTCGTCTTCGGGAGTGCGCTGCCACAGCGGCTGCTCATGTTCCCGGGCGGCGACCAGGGCGGCCATTTTGGCAAAATCGGCTTGCGGCTCCACCTTGGCGCAGCCGGCCAGTACGGACAGGAGACACAGGGAGGGAATGAGGCGGCGCATATTAGTTCCCTCCGGACGGGCCGTGCCCGGTGTGGGGCGCGGCAGGCATTTCCCGGTCCTGGCCGCCGGGGGACGGGGCGGGCGGTTGCTTGCGGCCCGGTCCGGCCTCGGCCGGGGCATCCGGGCCATGCCCGGCGTGGGGTGCGGCGGTCTGCGGCCCGTGTCCGTGCCCGGCCTGGGGACCCTGTGCGGTCGGGACATGGCCGCCATGGTCCGGGGGCTGGCCGGCTTCGGCCGGGGCTACCTCAAAGAGCATGGTCATGCCGCCCATGGGCATGACCCCCATGGGCACCGAGGCATGGGCGTTTACCACGTGGTGGAGCTTGTGGCAGTGCATGTGCCAGTAGCCGGGATGGGTAAAGGTGAATTCCACGTCGCGGATGGCCCCGGGCGAGACATTGACGGTGTTGCCGGGCCACTGGGCCGATTCGGGAATGGGACCGCCCTCGGTGCCGGTGACGCGCCAGGTGACGCCGTGCAGATGGATGGGGTGGGCGTGCATGTTGGACAGGTTGGCCAGCCGCAGGCGCACGGTCTGGCCGACGCGAGCCGTCAGCACGGCGGTGGAAGGCGCGGATTTTCCGTTCATGGTAAACCAGTTGGGGTCGGTGGAGGTCACGTCCACGTATTCGTTGCCAGGCAGGAAGAACCATTCCTGGAGCAGGATGGCGTAGTCGCGGTCCACCCGGCGCGAGCCGTCGGCGGGGTGGATGATGAAAAAGCCGCCCAGGCCCATGCCCACCTGTTTTTTTTCGTTAAACGACGAATGGTACATGAACGTGCCGACCTGATGCACGGTGAATTCGTAGGTGTAACTCGCGCCGGGCTGGATGGGCGGTTGGGTCAGGCCGCCCACGCCGTCCTGGTCGTTGGGCACTTCCAGGCCGTGCCAGTGGATGCTGGTCGGTTCGGGCAGCTCGTTTTTGACGATGACGCGCACCGTGTCGCCCTGGACCACCTCGATGGCCGGTCCCGGCATGGAACCGTTAAACCCCCAGAGCTTCACTTTCTTGGGGATGTCCATGCCGTGCATGGCCCCTTTGGCCTTGTGCCAGCGGTCCCACAGGGACCCCGGCGGCGGCGGGCCGTCCAGGAGCAGGCGCTCGACCGGCTGGGCGGTCAGGCGAAAGACCTTTACCGCGCCGTCGCGCTCATAGCCGAGGGTTGGCACATGGGGCGTCATGACCACGCCCTCGCCCTTGCCGGTCAGTCGCGGCGGCGGGGTGAGGGCGATGGCCGGATTTCGCCAGGGGAAAACCGGGCTGCTGTGGCCGCCGTGTCCGGCCGGGCTGACGTGGTCGCCGTGGCCGTCATGGGGCTCGGACTTGGCCAGGGCCGGGGCAGCGGCAAAAAGCGGGGCCAGGGCGGTGAGCGCCAGGAAGCGGCGGCGTCCGGGCCGGCCTGCGGCGTGGTCGGCGGGAGCGGTCTCCGGAGGCCCGGGGTGTTGGTCGCGGCCAAGCCAAGGGAGGAAACGGTTGAAAAAGCCTTCCATTGTGTCTCCTTGCGGCCGGGGCAACGGCGGAGCATTGTTTCCTACCATGGTAAGCAACAATTTGGGGGAAAAGGCAAGGCCCGGGGCCAGGGGACGTTAGCGGTGAAGGGCCTCCCAGATTGTGGCCAGCGCCGCCCGCTGCGCCCCCGGCCCGTAGGCCGCTGCCGTCTGCCGGCCGCTTTCCAGCACCGCTTCCAAGGCCGCGCCGCCCTCCAGCCACAGCCGCGCCGCCTGCTTGAGACAGAGGCCTGCCCCGAAAACGTCATTGTCGGCAGCGTAAAAACCATTGCCGCCCCAGGGAACAGCGCGCAGCGCGACCGATGGCGCATACCCGCCGTCCCCGGCCTGGCGCATGTAATCAAAGCCGCCGAACCCGGCAAAGCCGGCCACCACGCAGCCGCAGGCCAGGGCCTCCAGCGGCGGCAGCGGACAGCCCTCGGGAAAGCCGGTGGCCAGAAACACATGGCAGCCGCGAAGCGCCTCGGCCACGCCGTCCGGCACCATGTTTTCGATGGGCAGCCATTCCAGATGAAGTCCGGTGCGCCCTGACCGGGCCTCGGCCATCTGTCGGATCATGGCGGCCAGCGCCTTGTTTTTGCGGGGCATATAGCCCACTCGAACCGCCCCGAGGTCCGGCTTGGCCGGGGGCGGGAAAAATCGGGCCGGGTCAATGGCCGGGCGCAGCACCGGCGGCAGCGTCCCGGTGGCCTGCTCGATGAACCGGGCCACCGGATCGGACACGGCCAGGAAGGACACGGGCAGCCGGTCCCAGCCCACGCCGTCCGGCAGGCCGTTAAACAGATAGGCCCAGTTCTGGCAGTAGACCACGCAGCGCGCCCCAGCGGCCAAACCCGGAGCCAGGGCATTGGGCCAGCCCTCGGGCACGAGGTAGATGTCGTCTGGCCTGAGGCCGGCCTCGGTCAGGCCGGCCACCGGCAGCCCCGGCGGCAGGGCCAGGGGCGGGGCGGCCGGATCGCGAAGGATGAGCCGGACGTCGTGGCCAAGCGCGGCCAGACCGGCCGCCACCTCGGCCAGAACAGCCAGTCCGCCGGAAACCGAGCGCAGCGGCGGCAAAAAAATGCAGGTCCGTCCCAAAGGGGCCTCCCGGGCGGTGCGCCCTGTTGCCGGAAACAGTCCAAAAGGCTACCACGACAACCATACGAAGCCCTCTGATGCCGCAAGGAGTCCCTATGCGCAACAACAAGGATGCCATTGCCGATATGGCCCTCACGCCGGCCGATACGGCCGTGCCCACCCTGGGCCAAAACGCCTGCAATAGTCCCAAATGCTCCGACGCGTTTACCACCGACGAGGCCGGGGTGCTGGTCGGCATCTCCCGGACCAGCCTCGCGGCCCCGGACGTGGCTCCGGTCTTCTTCGAGGAGGCCGGCCCCCGCCAGCAGCTCTTCTTTTCGCCCCACAAGACCAAGATCGCCATCGTCACCTGCGGCGGCATCTGCCCCGGCATAAACGACGTCATCCGCTCCATCGTCATGGAGGCCCACCACCACTACGGCGTGGCCGCCACGCTTGGCATCCGCTACGGCCTTCGCGGCTTCATCCCGGCCTGCCGCCATGACGTGATGGAATTTTTCCCGGACAATGTGGCCGAAATCCATCAATTCGGCGGCACCATCCTCGGTTCCTCCCGCGGCTCCCAGCCTGTGGACGAGATCGTGGACGCCATGGAACGGCTCGGCATCGGCTTTTGCGTCTTTATCGGCGGGGTCGGCACCATGCGGGCCGCCGAGGCCATCGTGGCCGAGATTGCCGGCCGGGACCTGCCCATCGGGGTGGTGTGCATCCCCAAGACCGTGGACAACGACATCCATTTCGTCTCCCGCACCTTCGGCTTTTCCACCGCCACCCAGCAGGCCACCGAGGCCATTGCCTGCGCCCATGTCGAAGCGGTGGGCGCGCCCTACGGCATCGGCCTGGTCAAGCTCATGGGACGCCAGTCCGGGTTTATCGCGGCCGAGGCCAGCATGGGCCTTAAGCACGTCAACATGGTCCTCGTGCCTGAGGAGCCCTTTGCCCTGACCGGACCGGGCAGCGTGCTCGAGGTCTTGGAAACGCGTCTTCGCACCCGCGGCCATGCCGTCATCGTGGCGGCCGAAGGGGCGGGACAGCATCTCGTGGACGAAACCGGGCGCACCGATCCCTCGGGCAATCCCATCCTGGGCGATTTCTGCGGTCTGCTCTCGGCCGAGATCAAACGGCATTTCAAGGAAAAAGCCCTGCCCATCACCATGAAGGCCATCGATCCGAGCTATATCATCCGTTCCGTGCCGGCCAACACCGCCGATGCCGTCTATTGCGGCTTCCTCGGGCGTCTTGCCGTCCATGCCGGCATGGCCGGCAAGACCGGGCTCATGATCGGCTCGGTCAACGACCACTACGTCCATGTGCCGCTGCCGCTGGTCACCCGGGAGCGCAAACGCATCGATATCCATTCCGACTATTGGCAGGCCGTGCTCGATTCCACTGGCCAGCCGCGTTTTGCCCCCTATCAAGCCTGATTGGCCTTCCTGCGACGAAGCCTCCGGCGGCCGGGGGGGGGCGGGGAGCAGGAAAGGCAGAAGAGGCCTCCGGCGGCCGGGGGGGATAAT
>NZ_MLBG01000139.1 GCF_001936595.1 Desulfovibrio sp. DV | reverse complement strand
GCCGAAACCACCATCGCCGCCCTGACCACGACGGAAATCGAAGCCCTGAACGCCACCCAGATCGATGCGTTTACAACGACCCAGCTTGCCGCTATGACTCCGGAACAACTGGCCGCCATCGAGAGCGCCGGACCTAGGGGCGATCTGCCAATGGAAAAGGTGGCGAGGGCGACGCAACGGACACGTCGGAGCAGCCGTAAGGCCGTATTCCGGCACAGACACGCAAGGACACAAGAAGCGCCATGTCCAATGATGTTTTGTCTCCGGCCCTGATACAGTCCATGGTGGGGAGTCTGAGCGTTCCGGACCTCATCCGGACCACCGAAACGTTCAAGCAAAGCGGGCAGACGGCTTCGGTTGAGGCCGCCTATGCGGCCTGGATCGGGCACAACCCGGACGATCCGCTCCTGTATGCCGTATTGTTTAATTATTCCGTGGTGCTTTCCGATGTCGGCAAGCTGGCCGAGGCCCAACAGTGCCTGGAGCAGGCCATTGCCATAAACGCCGATTTCATGCCGGCCTACATCAATCTCGGCCGCATCTACGAACGCCTGGGCAAGATCGGGCTGGCCATTATCCAGTGGTCGGCGGCCCTGGCCCGGATGGCCGCCGTCAACGGCCCGGCCGTCACCCACAAGACCACGGCGCTCAATCAAAGCGCCCGGGCCCTGGAAGCCGTCAACCAGGACGACGCCGCCGAGAACATGCTGCGCGAGAGCCTGGAGCTTGACCGGCAGCAGCGCGAGGTCATCCAGCATCTGGTGGCCCTGCGCCAGCGCCAGTGCAAATGGCCGGTGGCCCTGGCCTCCGAGCGCGTGGAGCGGGGTATCCTGGTCGACGGCATGTCGCCCCTGTCCGCCGCCGCCTACACCGACGATCCGCTGTGGCAGCTGGCCCTGGCCGACCACTACAACAAGCTCGACGTCGGCAGCCTGCCAGGCGTCATGGCCGAGTGGCCAAAGGCCGTCCGGGAGGGGACAGCCCCCCTTCGCATCGGCTATCTCTCCTCGGACCTGCGCGAACACGCCGTGGGCTATCTCATGTCGGAAATTTTCGGCCTGCACGACCGCAGCCGGGTGGAGGTCTTTGCCTATTACTGCGGCATCGACGCCGTGGACCCGCTCCACCGCCACTTCCAGGCCACGGCCGACCACTTCGTGCCCATAAGCCAGCTCGACGACGCTGCCGCAGCCAAACGCATCGCCGACGACGGCATCCATATCCTGGTCGATTTAAACGGCTACACCCGCGACGCACGGCTCAAACTCGTGGCCCTGCGCCCGGCCCCGGTCATCGTCAACTGGCTTGGCTACCCCGGGACCATGGGCAGCCCCTACCACCACTATCTCATCGCCGACGACTGGATCGTCCCCGAATCCCACGAGGCCTACTATTCCGAAAAGGTCCTGCGCCTGCCCTGCTACCAGCCAAGCAACCGCAACCGGACCGTGGCCCCGGACCGCCCCGGCCGGGCCGAGGCCGGGCTGCCCGAAGAGGCCATGGTCTATTGCTGCTTTAACGGCGCGCACAAAATCCACCGGGCCACCTTCGAGCGCTGGCTCACCATCCTGGCCCGGGTTCCGGGCAGCGTGCTGTGGCTGTTGGCCAGCGGCGACGACGTCAACGAGCGCCTGCGCCAGTACGCCCAGAGCCGGGGCATCGACCCCAAACGGCTGGTTTTTGCTCCCAAGGCCGCCAACCCGGCCCATCTGGCCCGCTACGCCCTGGCCGACCTGTTCCTGGACACCACGCCCTACGGCGCGCACACCACCGCCTCCGACGCCCTGTGGACCGGGGTGCCGGTGCTGACGGTCAGCGGCCGGTCCTTTGCCTCCCGGGTATGCGGCAGTCTGGTGCGCGCCGCCGGCCTGCCGGAGCTGGTCTGCGACACGGTTGACGCCTACGTCGAGCAGGCCGTGGCCCTGGGCACCGATCCTGCCGCCATCGCCCCGCTTCGGGAGCGTCTGGCCGCCAGCCGGGACAGCGCCACGCTCTTTGACATGCCCGGCCTGGTGGCCGGCCTGGAAGCCCTGTACGAGACCATGTGGCAGGACTTTGCGGCCAAGGCCCTGCCGCGCCCGGATTTGGCCAACCTCGATATCTATCTCGAGGTCGGCAGCCAGTTCGACCACGAGGGGTCCGAGGTGCAGGGAATCAAGGACTACCATGGCTGGTGGGCCGAGCGGCTGGCCCGGCGCAACCGGCTTCGCCCCATCCCCCGCGACCGCCGGCTGGCCACGGACCCGGCCGTCTACGGCTAAGGCCCGACACCCCGTCCCGGACCGCCTTTCCCGAACAGACCAATCCGACCCCATGCCGGCCGCAGGAGAAAACCCTCCGGCGGCCGGCCATGCCTGTCCTGTCCAAAAGCGCCTTCCTCCCGGCCACGACACGCCCTCGCCCCGATTTAATCATGAAACGGTAACCGGCGACGGGGAGTATCGGGAATATACGTCCTGGGGCGGCCCCGCTCCACGGCGCATCGGCCTTGCCCGGTCTCCCGGCCGGCCCAAATCCCGGAGGAACACCCGCCATGAAACGCATCGTTTTGGCCCTTGCCGCTGTCCTTATCCTGGCCGCCAACGCCCTGGCGGCCGAGATCCTGGTCTACACCGCCCTGGAGGATGACCAGATCCCCCGCTATATGAAGAGCTTCAAGGAAAAACACCCGGACATCGACGTCAAATTCGTGCGCGATTCAACCGGCATCGTCACGGCCAGACTGCTGGCGGAAAAGGACAATCCCCAGGCGGACGTGGTGTGGGGCCTCTCGGCCGTCAGCCTCATGCAGTTCAAGGCCGCCGGCCTGCTCGAACCCTACACCCCGGCCGATGGCGGCAAGGTTCTGGCGTCCTTTAAAGACGCGGGCACCCCCCCGGTCTGGTACGGCATCGACGCCTGGATGACCGGCTTTTGCGTCAACACCGTGGAGCTCAAAAACAGGAACCTGCCCCTGCCCGAATCCTTTGCCGACCTCATCAAGCCCGAATACAAAGGCCAGGTGACCATGCCCAACCCGGCCTCCTCGGGCACGGGCTTTCTCACCGTCTCGGCCATCCTCCAACTGATGGGCGAGGAAAAGGGCTGGGCCTATCTCGACAAGTTAAACGACAACATCTCAAGCTACACCCATTCCGGTTCCAAGCCCTGCAAACTGGCCGGCACCGGCGAGTCCACCATCGGCATCTCGTTTGGGTACCGGGGCCTGCAGCAGAAGAAAAAGGGCGAACCCATCGAGACGGTCTTCCCCAAGGAAGGCTCGGGCTGGGATCTGGAAGCCAACGCCCTGGTCAAAAAGGCGGCCATCAAGCCCGAGGCCAAGACCTTCCTCGACTGGGCCGTGTCCCCTGAGGCCATGCAGGAATACGCCCAGAGCTTCGCCGTCACCGGCTACCCGACCGGCACGCCCATCCCCGAAGGCTACCCGGCCGAGCCGACCAAACAAATGATCAAAAACGATTTCGACTGGGCCGCCAAAAACCGCGACGCCATCCTGGCCGAATGGACCAAACGCTACGACGGCAAGAGCGAACCCAAAAAATAAACCTAGCGGCAACCACTGCGGGCGCGATGCAGCTTCCCCGCAGAGGTTGCCCCGGGCCGGTCTGGCGGGCAGACCTTTCCCCCGCCAGACCGGCCCGGGGCAACCGGACACGGACGGCACACCATGGATCAGACACCGGGCGCCGACGGCAGCTATCTGGCCGCGCAAAACGTGGTCAAACGCTACGGCCGCTTCACCGCCTTAAACGACGTGGGCTTTACCGCGGCCAGGGGCGAATTCGTCAGCGTCCTTGGCCCCAGCGGCTGCGGCAAGACCACGCTGTTGCGCATCGTGGCCGGCCTGGAGCGCCAGGACGCCGGGCGCGTGGTCATAAGCGGACGCGATGTCTCGGCCCTGCCCGTGTCCCGGCGAAACGTGGGCATCGTCTTTCAGTCCTACGCCCTGTTCCCCAACCTGACCGCCGCCGACAACGTGGCCTACGGCCTGCGCAGCGGTCCCCAGGCCGGCGGCAACATCGCCCGGCGGGTCAACGAACTGCTGTCCCTGGTCGGCCTGACCGGGCTGCAGGGCAAATATCCGGCCCAGCTCTCGGGCGGCCAGCAGCAGCGGGTGGCCCTGGCCCGGGCCATGGCCCTGTCCCCGGACATCCTGCTTTTGGACGAACCGCTCTCGGCCCTGGATGCCAAGGTGCGCGCCCGTCTGCGCGGCGAGATAAAGGCCCTGCAAACCCGCCTGGGGGTCACCGCCATCATGGTCACCCACGACCAGGAAGAAGCCCTGACCATGGCCGACCGCATCCTGGTCATGGACCACGGCCGGGTGGTCCAGCACGGCACGCCGCGGGCCATCTACGACCAGCCGGCCACGCCCTTTGTGGCGGCCTTCATCGGCTCCATGAATTTTCTGGCCGGGGCGCAAAAACGCGGCCAGGGCGTCTACCAGCTCGGCCGGCGCACCCTGGCCGTCTGGCGCGAGCCCCAGGCCATCGAGACCGGCCAGACGGCAACACTTGGCATCCGCCCGGAAGACGTCGTCCTTGGCCATGAAGAACTGCCGGCCGACGAACGCCTGCCGGCCCGTGTGTCGGGCCTGGAATTTCGCGGCGCAACCACCCGCGTCACCCTGGCCCTGGCCGACCCCCGGCCCGAAACCGCCATCGAGGCCGACCTGCCCGCAGCCAGGGCCAGGGAGCTTGGCCTGGAAACGGGACGGCTCCTGCAAATCCTCCTGCCCCCGGACCGGGTCAGCGCCTATCAGGCGGCCTGACCGACCAGGACGGCAAACCGTTTCCGCCCGGGCCCGGCCACGGCAGGAAACGCCACTTGGAAACGCCATGACCGGCCACGCCGCCCCCCCTGTCCCGGACCAGTCCGACTGGCGGGAACCGCTTTTCTCCGAACGCCGGCTTCGGGCGCTCCTGCTCCTTGGCGTGGTGCTGTGGCTGGGGCTGGTGGTGGTCCTGCCCCTTGGCCAGCTCCTGGCCAAAAGCCTCTACGACGGCAGCGGCACCTTTGTCGGACTGGCCAACTTCCGGGCCTATTTCGCCAACCCGGCCCTGTCCCGGTCCCTGGCCAACAGCCTCCGCGTGGCCCTTTGGACCACGGCCCTGGCCGTGCCCCTGGGCTTTGCCTTTGCCTATGGCCTGACCCGCACGGCCATCCCGGGCAAGGGGTTTTTCCGGGGGCTGGCCATGGCCCCGCTTTTTGCCCCGACACTCCTTTACGGCATTACGCTGATCTATCTGTTCGGGCGAAAAGGCCTCGTAACCACGGGCTTTTTCGGATTCGCAAGCCGCACCCTCGGCATTGACGCCGGCTGGGACATCGGCCTGTACGGCCCGGTCGGCATCATCATCTCCGAGACGATCTTCACCTTTCCCCAGGCCATGCTCATCTTATCCATCGCCCTTCGCACCACCGACGCCCGGCTTTATGAGGCGGCCCGGTCCCTTGGGGCCTCTCCGCCCCGCATTTTTTTTACGGTGACCCTGCCCGGCGTCAAATACGGCCTGCTCTCCGCCGTCTTCGTCTGCTTCATTTTGTCGTTTACCGACTTCGGCGCGCCCAAGGTGGTGGGCGGGCAGTACAACGTGCTGGCCACCGACATCTACAAACAGGTCATCGGCCAGCAGAATTTCGCCATGGGGGCAACCGTTGGCGTGGTGCTGCTTTTCCCGACCCTCCTGGCCTTTTTCCTCGACCGGCTGGCCCAGCGTCGCCAGGCCGCGTTGATCGTGGCCCGGGCCGTGCCCCTGCCGCCGTGCGAAACGGCCCTGGTCAACCGCCTGTATTTCGCCTTTTGCAGCCTTATCGCCCTGCTGCTCCTGATCTTTCTGGGCACCGCCCTGCTTGCTTCCCTGGTGCGCGTGTGGCCCTATGACCTGTCGCTGTCACTGCGCCATTTCCGTTTCGGCGACATGGGCGGCGGCGGTTACGCTGCCCTGGGCAACAGCGTGGCCATGGCCGGCCTTTCCGCCATCCTCGGCACGGCCGCCACTTTTGGATCGGCCTATCTCGTGGAAAAGACCCGGGGGGCCTCGGCCCTGCGCCAGACCGCCTATTTCCTGTCCATGGCCCCGCTGGCCCTGCCGGGCATGGTCATCGGGTTGGCCTACATCTTTTTTTTCAACGCCCCGGCCTGGCAGGTGGCCGGTGTGCGCCTGCCAAGCCCGGTCCATTGGCTCTACGGCACCATGGGCCTGCTTGTGCTGTCCAATGTGGTGCACTTTTATTCCGTGTGCTTTTTGACGGCCACCACGGCGCTCAAGCAGCTCGACAAGGAATTCGAAGCGGTGTCCGAGTCCATGGCCGTGCCCTTTTACCGGACCTTCTGGCGGGTCACCGTGCCGGTATGCCTGCCGGCCGTCCTGGAAATCGCCCAGTTTCTCTTTGTCAACGCCATGGCCACGGTCTCGGCCGTGATCTTTCTCTACAGCGCCGACCTCCCCCTGGCCTCGGTGGCCGTGGCCAACATGGACGATGCCGGGGACACCGCCCCGGCCGCCGCCATGTCGGTGTGCATCGTGGCCGTCAGCATCCTGGTGCGCCTGCTCTTTGGCGCAGCCGCCGCCCGTCTGTCCCGGCGCAGCCAGCGCTGGATGGCTCCCTGACCGCGCCCCGCGAAGCAGACGGCAAAACGCATCAGGTCCGGCCGGGGCGGCAACGGTGGCGATCAACCCGCTTTTGGCGTAGGGTGCGTTCGTCCCAGTCAACCCGAACCACGAGGCCGACCATGCGCCGCACCCTCTGCTGTCTGTTTGCCGCTGCCGCCCTGTTGGCTGCGGTTTCCCCGGCACTTGCCGAAGAACTCGACTGCGTCACCACCGAATGGAAGCTTGTCGGGGCCAACCACAAGGTCTGCGTCAACGCCTTTGACGATCCCGACGTGCCCTGCGTCACCTGCTACATGAGCCAGGCCCGCACCGGCGGCATATCCGGCGCAGTCGGACTGGCCGAGGACCCGTCGGAATTCTCGCTGGATTGCCGCCAGACCTGCCCCATCACCCTGCCCGAGAAACTTCCCAAGAAAAAGAAGGTGTTCTCCGAGGGGACTTCCATCATCTTCAAGGATACCGAGGTCAACCGGCTCTACGATGCCAAGCGCAAAGCCATCATCTATCTGGCCATCAGCCGGCGCATCGTTTCCGGGTCACCCAAAAACTCCATCTCGACCGTCATCGTGCCATAGCCCCGCACCCGATGACGCCCTTTGACTCCATAGCCGTCGGCGTGGTGCTGGTCGGCGACGACGGAGCCGTGGCCGAGGCCGATGCCGAGGCCAGACGGCTGCTTGGCATCGACCTCTCCGGCGTCGTCTCCCCGCGCTGGAGCGAACTGGGCCTGTCCGTATCGGTCCACGAGCCGCCGGCCGGGCACGGAGCCCTGGTGTCGCGTTTGGACCCGGACGGCGCAGTGCGCTGGTTCGTCCTGTCGCGCCGGCCCCTGCGCCTGGGCGGCGAGCCGCTCTACGTCTTTTCCATGGCCGACGTCACGGCCATGGTCCACGACCTGGACAAGTACAAGGGCTTTTTCACCAATGCCGTGGAGGGCATCTTCCAGTCCACCCCGGGCGGCCAGTTCCTGGACGTCAACCCGGCCCTGGCCGCCATCCTCGGCTACGACAGCCCGGCAGACATGATCGAGACGCTGTCGGACCTGCGCACCGAACTCTATGTGGACCCGGCCGACCGCGACCGTTTCCTGGAGCGGTTGTCCCGGGACGGACGGGTCACGGGCCTGGAAACCCGGTTTTTCCGCAAGGACCACACGATCAAATGGATCTCCCAGGCGGCCCGGGTGGTGCGCGACGAGTCCGGGGGCGTGCGGTATATTGAAGGCCTCAACATTGACATCACGGCCCGCAAACAGGCCGAGGAAGCCTACAACGACATCCTGGAGCGCTACCGTTCCATTGTCACCGGCAGCATCGACGGGGTCATCCTGTGCGGCGCGGCCGGCACCATTGTCACGGCCAACCCGGAATCCGAACGCATCTTCGGGCGCAGCGAAGCCGAACTGGCGGCCATGGGCCTTGCCGGCATCATCGACGACACCGAGGGCCACCTCGCCGACGCCCTGGCCGAACTGGCCGGGACCGGACGGTTTCGCGGCGAACTCACCGGCCTTGGGACCATCGGCGAAACCGTGCCGCTTGAAGTTTCGGCCAGCGGCTTCCACCACAAGGGCGGCCCGGACCACAGCGTCTGGATCGTGCGCAACATCACCGACCGCAAACAGGCCGAGAGCGTGTTGCGGGAAAACGAGGAAAAATTCCGCCGCACCTTTGACCAGTCGCCCATCGGGGCCAGCATCCTGTCGCTTGATTACCGTTTTTTGCGCATAAACGACGCCCTGTGCCGCATCACCGGCTACGCCGCCACGGAACTGCAAGGCAAGTCCATGCTCGAGGTCACCCACCCCGAGGACGTGGCCGAGACCATCGATTGGGCCGAACGCCTGCTTTCCGGGGAATTCGACCGCTACGAGATCGACAAGCGCTATGTCCGAAGCGACGGCGAGACTGTCTGGGTCCATCTGTCGGTGCGCCTTATCCGCGATGTGGCCGGCCGGCCGCTCTATTTCATGGCCATCGTCCAGGACATCACCGAACGGGTGCGGGCCGAAAAAGAGATGCGGGAGCTTTTGGCTGAAAAGGAAAGCCTGCAGCTCAACCTCGAAGCCATCTTCCAGGCCATCCCCGACGCCATCGTGGTGGTGGACACCAAGATGCGGGTGGTCAAGACCAACCGGCCCCTGACCGACGTGTGCTTTGTCGGCGACATCCTGACCGGTCCCGGCGGCCAGCAGGTGGTGTCCGGGGCCTGCCGCCGGGGCTGTTTTGCAGCGCTGCGCTCCACCCTTGCCACCCAAAAAGCCGTGTTTGAATACCGGGTGGAATGCCTGGGCCAGAATCCGGGGCGGGTGGTGGTCATAAACTCCATGCCGCTGGCCGGCGAATCCGGGGCCTTTGTCGGCGCGGTGCTCATCATCCGCGACATCACCCGCCTGGCCGACCTGGAGCGGCGGCTGACCGACCTGCACAGCCACCGGGGCATCATCGGCAAATCCAAGCCCATGCGCGACATCTACCCCATGCTCGACCAGCTCGGCGAGGTGGACACCACCGTGCTCGTCACCGGCGAATCCGGCACCGGCAAGGAGTTGGTGGCCGAGGCCATCCACTTCGGCGGCCCCCGGGCCAAAAAGCCCTTTATCCGGGTCAACTGCTCGGCCCTGTCCGACGAACTGCTTGGCAGCGAGCTGTTCGGCCATGTGCGCGGGGCCTTTACCGGGGCCATCCGGGACAAGGTGGGCCGGTTTGAGGCCGCCCAGGGCGGCACCATTCTCTTGGATGAAATCGGCGACGTCTCGCCCCGGCTCCAGCTCGGGCTGTTGCGGGTGCTTGAGACCAAGGAATTCGAGCGAGTGGGCGAGGCCAGGACGCGCAAGGCCGATGTGCGGGTCATCGCCGCCACCAACGTGGACCTGCCCCAGCGCATCCGGGCCGGGCTTTTCCGGACCGATCTGTACTACCGCCTGAAGGTGGTCCAGGTGCATCTGCCGCCGCTGCGGGAGCGGGCCGAAGACATCCCGCTTTTGTCCGAACATTTCCTGCGCCACTTTGCCGCCAACTTCGGCAAGACCATCACCCGGCTGTCCGAAGAGGTCATGGGCATCCTCATGGACTACCCCTGGCCGGGCAACGTGCGCGAACTCAAGTATGCCATGGAACACGCCTGCGTGCTGTGCCCGGAGGGGGAAATCAGCATCGCCCACCTGCCGCGGGAATTGTTGGCTCCAAGCGTCCAGATACCGGCTGCGGCCACGGTCCGCCAGCCCTGGCGCGGCAGCCTGACCCACGACTCCATCCTTGGCGCGCTGCGCCAGTCCGGGGGCAACCGGTCCCAGGCGGCGCGGCTTCTCGGGGTGGACCGGCGCACGCTGTACCGGAACATGGCCCGTCTGGACATTGCCTGATTGCTGCGGGGCGACCGGGGCGGGCCAGGGTGTGGCATATGCCACATATGCGCCACAGGTGTGGCGTTTATGCCCCATGTCTACGCCACACATCCTTCCTGGCGACCCATCTTGCTTTCTGACAATGCACTGAAAATACAAAGCATTATTAAAACACGTTGATTCATTGCACTTGGCACGGTCTTTGCCCTTTATTGCGCAAACTCGTCTGGCGCGATTGCGCCGGACAGGTCTCGATGGCGGGGGGCGGGACGGAGTGCACCAACTCCGTTTACTGGCGCAGACCTCACGGCCTATCCGGCCAAACGCGGACGCACTGATCTTCGGTTGAGCGTCCGTAAGGAGCGTCCACATGAGCGGCCACAAGGCAATTTACAAGTCTCTGTATTTCTGGGTCATCACCGGCATCGTTGTCGGCATCATCCTCGGCCTCGTGCCGGCGACAAAAGGTTTTGCCGAAAGTATGCAGCCCTTTGGCACGGCCTTCATCCGCATGGTCAAGATGATCATCGCGCCGATCATCTTCTGCACCGTCGTCACCGGCATCGCCAAGATGGGCGATATGGGGAAAGTCGGACGGGTGGGCATCAAATGCATGCTCTACTTCTGGACCATGACCCTTTTTGCCCTGGCCATCGGCCTCGTCGTGGTCAACCTCTACCAGCCCGGCGCCGGCATGGACGACTATGCCGCCAAGATGCAGGCCAACCAGAAGGAAATTGCCAAGGTCGAAGAGTTCGCCGGCAAGGCCAAGAAGATGTCCACCGTGGACTTCCTCATGAACATCGTCCCCACATCCGTGGTCGACGCCTTTGCCAAGGGTGAAATCCTCCAGGTCCTCTTCTTCTCCATCCTCTTTGGCGTCGGTCTGGCCAACCTCGGCGACAAGGCCAAAAACATCATCAAGATCATTGACGAATTCGGGCGAGGGTTGTTCAAGGTCGTCCACTACATCATGTATTTCGCGCCACTTGGCGCGTTCGGGGCCATGGCCTACGTGGTCTCCTCCCAGGGTCATGAAGCCCTCTTAAAGCTCCTCTACCTCATGCTCGGCGTCTACACGACCTGCATCATCTTCATCTTCGTGGTCCTGGCCATGGTCTGCAAGTTCTCCGGCTTCTCCCTGTGGCGCTACCTCGTCTACATCAAGGAAGAAATCCTGCTCGTGCTGGGCACCTCCTCCTCCGAGGCGGCGCTGCCCCGCATGATGGCCAAACTGGAAAACGCCGGAGCCGACAAGTCCGTGGTCGGCCTGTGCCTGCCCATGGGCTATTCGTTCAACCTCGACGGCACCTGCATCTACCTGACCATGGCCGCCGTGTTCCTGGCCCAGGCCACCAACACGCCGCTGGACTTAAGCCACCAGCTCTACCTGCTCTTCGTGCTGCTTTTGACCTCCAAGGGCGCGGCTGCCGTCACCGGCGGCGGATTCATCACCCTGGCCGCCACGCTCCAGACCGTGGGCACCATCCCGGTCGCCTCGCTGACGCTGCTGCTTGGCGTTGACCGCTTCATGTCCGAAGCCCGGGCCATCACCAACCTGATCGGCAACGGCATCGCCACCATCGTCGTGGCCAAATGGGAAAACGCGCTTGACATGAACAAGCTCCAGGCCGTCCTGGCCGGCACCGACGACGAATACGCCGATGACCCCGAGGATATGCTCATCCTTGAGGAATCGGCCGAATCCGTCCCCACCAAATCGTAATCACTCTGACGGAGGATACCCGATATGTCCGTTCCAACCACGGCAACCCACGAGGGACTGCCCATCGGCAAGCTCTCGGCCTATCTCGACTGGGTGCAGATGCTCACCGGAGCGACGCTCGTCCTGTTCATGTGGAGCCACCTGATCCTGGTCTCCAGCATCCTGCTCGGTCCCGGCGTCATGAACGGCCTGGCCTGGTTTTTCGAGGCCACCTACATGGCCCAGGTCGGCGGCCCGCTCATTTTCCTGTGCTTCCTGGTCCACTTCGTCCTGGCCGCCCGCAAGATTCCCTTTAATACCAAACAGCAGCGCATCATGCTCGCCAATGCCCAGCGCATGCGCCATCCCGATACCTGGCTGTGGATCGTCCAGGCCGTAACGGCCATGGGCATCCTCATCATGGGAGGCATCCATCTTTGGGTGATCCTGACC
>NZ_MLBG01000138.1 GCF_001936595.1 Desulfovibrio sp. DV | reverse complement strand
TAAATCCCCCCCGGACCCCCTTGCTGGAAAAAAAATATGAGTGGGTTATCAGCTCTGGCTCGCAGCCCGGCCGGGACGGGCAACGCCACAAAAAAATACGGCCGCCCGAAAAAAATTCCCCGCCTGTACAATTCCAACGGGTTGCAATTCCGGGTCGGCTTGCCTTTGGCCGGCTTATGTGAAAAAAGGCGCAAGAGAAAGGGCAACAGCAATATATACACGATTCTCCCCGGCATGGGAAGTCGGCAACAGCCCCTCCGCGCCACTTTTTTTCAGGCGATGCCGGGACGGGACGCGGCGAGACAACCGGATGCGTGAAACGCCAACCCCACGCAAACGGACGGATCGCACAAGCTACGGCCAATGGCGGACGCGAACCCGCCGGCCTCCTGACACGGACCCCAAGCCATAAAAGGACTTCGGCGCTCCGGTTTCGCCCCGTCCCGTCCCGGCGTCCACTGCCCAAGGCCGCACCACGGCCCGACAGGCCGGCCTCCCCCACCAGTGCCAAGGGACCGTACGCCCGCCAAAGACACCAGTCGGCCGTAGCCCGCCAAACGGCCGACCTACCCCACGACCACCCGGTTGCGTCCCTGTTCCTTGCCGCGGTAGAGGGCCGCGTCGGCCCGCCGGATGACGTCCTCCAGGGTATCGCCCGGCGCAACACCCGACGCGCCTATGGTCAGCGTGGCTGACACGGTGACGGACTTCGCTCCCGCCCCGCAGGCAAAAAGCGTTGCCCCGACGGTTTCCCGGATCCGCTCAAGCAACCGGCCGGCCCCGGCCGGATCGGTTCCGGGCAGCAGCAGCAAGAACTCCTCGCCGCCCCAGCGCGACACCAGATCGCATTCCCGCACCCCGTGCGTCATGACCCGGGCGATCCCCCGCAACAGGTCATCCCCGGCTTCATGGCCATACTCATCATTGACCCGCTTGAAGAGATCGATATCGACCATGGCCACGGCAAACCCCTGCCCGGCCCCGTAGCGGCAAAACCGGAGCAACGCCTCCTCAAGGGTTTCCTCCGCATGGCGGCGGTTGGCCAGACCGGTCAGGCTGTCTGTCCGCGACAACTGGTCAAGGTTGCGATTGAGGGCTTCGAGTTCCTCTTTGGCGTCATGGAGGTGCTCGTTGGCTTCATGGAGTTCCCGGGTGCGTTCCAGCACCCGGGCCTCCAGGGTGGCGTTGAGCGCCACCAGGGCGGCCTCGGCCCGCCGACGCCGCATCCGGTTGGCCACCAGGCCAAGGACGAGAAACGTCTCGGCGATCAAGAGGACAACGCCGCTTATAATATACAATTTGTACTGACCCCAGAGGCTGTTATCCTGGAAAAGAAGGGTGCTGCCGGCGGGCAGGACGAATTCGCGGATGCCGAACCGGCGCAGGGCGCGCTGGTCGAAGACATAGGCGTTGATGGAGGCGGCAAGCGCTTCCCCGGACGGCTCCCGGCCGTCCAGGGCGTCGAGGATCCAAAGCGCCGTGCGCCGGCCGAACAATTCGAAGCTCGCGGCATAGCCGCCGACCACTCCCTCGCCGATGAGGTGCTGGGCCACCACAAACACCGGCGCAGCGGTGCGCCCGACAATATCCCGGACCACCTGGGCCGGCACATGGGAAACCCCGTCGCTGTCCAGGGCAAAACGGATGTACAGGATGGCCTGCTCAGCCGGGACAGCAGCAACCTGTTCCATGAGCGCCGCATGGGACAGGCCGGAAGTGGGCACGCAGGCAATCCGGTCGGCATAGCGGGCAGCAGCTTTGGTGATTTCTTTGGCCAACCGCCGTTCTTCCTCGGATGCGCCGAGAACCACCAGCACCGACTTCGTCCCGGGGCGCAGCCTGAGAATCAATTCAAGGTTTTTTTCAATATCCGACGTGGCTGTTGTCCAGGAAATCGTCTTGAAATCCGCTCCGGCGACAACGCCTTCCCCACCCCGATCCTGGGCGATAAAACAGGGAACACCCCGGAAGGTTTCCCGCAGATACTGGCTGTAAAGGCTGGTAACGGCCCGATCCACAAAAATGGCGTCCGGTCGCCAGGACGCATACTTCATCGCCAGATAGCGCGCCGTATCCGACGCATACGACGGCACATCTTCAAAACTGGTCACATTGAGATATTCGGCAGAGATGCGGACGTCGAATTGCGTGCCCGTTCGCAAGGTGTCGATCAGACCGTGGTCAAATTGGGCCACGGCCGGGTGGTCCTGATTGAGATTATGCAGGAGCAACACATTCTTGCGGGGCAATCCCCAGGAAAGGGCAGGCCCGGCCAGGACAAACAAAAAAAGGCCAGGACAACAGCAGCAATAAACCTGGCCGGAGGCTTGCAGCCGTTTTGCTTCGGGGACGCACCACGAAAGATCATGGTTGCAGGATACAGGAGGACAGCCCCTCGAGCAAGACCGCCTCGTGCAACAATTACTTCATGTGGCAATAGTTGCTCTGATTCCAACAGATAAAATCAACCAACGATGGCCGGCGGCGAAGAAGCAGGCGTAAAACCCGGAAATACATCACCGAGCTTTTTCTCCGGCAGGCCCAGATGGCGCACGGCAATGGGCGCAACCACGTCGCGCCAATCCGTCGCCACAGCCACGTCCCGGCCCTCGGCCAGCCGGTGCCCGGCCAGACCCGGCCACTCGCCATACATCCGCCCGCCAGCCACCGGCCCGCCAAGGACCAGCGCCACCCCGCCCAGGCCGTTGTCCGTGCCGCCAAAGGTGTTCTCCCGGGCGCTGCGGCCAAATTCCCCCAGGGCCACGATGACCGTGTCCTCGGCCGCCGAACCAAGGCCGGCCAGCATTCCGGCCAAGCCCTGGCCGGTTTCGCGCAGCCTATCGGCCAGATAGCCCTTGGCCGCGCCCTGGCCGCTGTGGGTGTCAAACCCGCCGACCGAGACGAATCCCAGGGCCGCGTCCCGGCGCTTGGCCAGTTCCCGGCCAAAGCGTTGGCCGAATGCGGCAAAATGCGGGGCCGGGATGGCTCCGCCGGCTGCCCGGCGCGACTCTTCGAGCAGCTTGGCCAGGGCTTCCTGGCGATCCTCGCGCCCGGTGGCAAAGGCCTTGCCGAGCGCCCCGCCGGTCTCGCCGTAGAGCCGGCCGGCCGCGGCAAAAAGCGTTTGATCCTCCACCGGCAGGCCGGGCAGGGATTCGCCCCGGCCCGGAGCCATCATGGTATAGTGCGGCGCGCCGTCGTAGGCCTCGGACTGGCTGGCCACCAGCATCTGGGAGCGTTCCCCGGCCAGGGCCAGGGCCAGGCGGCCCAACCAGCCGGCAGCCGTCCGCCGGGCCTGGGCGGCCGGGGTTCCGGCCGCGAACTGGGCCAGGGCCGGGCCATGGCTGGTCCCCTGGCCGGGCAGGGCGCAGGCCGGGACAAGGGCCAGCTGCTTGCTGGCAAAAAGCGGGGCCAGGGCGGACAGGGCCGGATGGAGCATAAAGCCGCGGCCAAGATCAAGGCCGCCGCAATCGGCCGGCAGGGCCGTGGTCGGGCGCAAAAAGGCATAGAGCGGGTCGGCCACTGGCGCGGCCACGGACAGGCCGTCCGGGCCGCCCTGGAGCAGCACCACCACAAGTTGCCTGCCGGTGCGCCAGGGAGCCTTGGCCGCCTCCCGGCCCTGGCCGCCGGCCTCGCCCTTGCCCTCGCCCGAGGACCGGCCGGCCTTGCGGGCCAGGGCCGGCCCCGGCACAAGGCCAAGCGCACCGAGTGCGGCCAGCCATCCAAGCACGTCTCTTCGTCGCACCGTATCCCCCCGACTCATCCGCGTTCCCGGTTCAGCCCGATCAGTAGCGCAAGAAATCCGGCGAGGCCAAAATGACGCCGGCCCCGTCGTTTCCGGCCTTGGCCGCCGCCTGCTCCACGGCCGGGGACAGGTTCGGGCCAAGCGCCCCGGCCAGGGCCTGGGCCGTCACCGTGGCCGCCGGCCCCAGCCCGGCCAGACGCCCGGCGGCGAGGTCTCCGGCAAAGCTCACCCGGCGCGGCATGGCCTCGGGCTTTTGCCACTGGGCCGAGGCCATGGGGTAGCCCTCGGGCCCGTCGGCGGCAAAAAGCGGCTGCCCCAGGCCCGCCAACGCCCCGGCCAGGGCGGCGGCGTCAGTGGGTTCCAGGCCCATGGCCCGCACGGCCGAGACCACCTGGCGCAGCGGTGATTTGATCCGCCCGCCCCGGTATTTGGCGTCGAAAAACTCCTCGCTGGTAAAAAGCGTGCGCAAGACCTCGCGGATCTCGCCGCCGGTCCGGCCAAAGGTCTCGGCCATGCGGGCCACCAGCGGGGCCGGCGGATCGTCGGTGAGGAAATAGACCGCCAGCTTGCGGCAGAGGTTGCGGGCCGTGGCCGGATGCTCGGCCAGGATGCGAAGGGCGGCTGCGCCCTCGCCAAGGCCCGTGCCCTTGACCGTCTGGCCAAGCAGCACCTTGTCCGAGGGATCGTGCAGCTCCACGTCAAAATAAAAGCCGCCGGTGTCGGAATCGGCCCGGGCCGCGCCCACGCGCCAGCCGGTGAGGATGCGGGCCAGGGCCAGGGTGTCGGCCGGTTTCTGGGGACCGCCGGGACCCAGGGTGTGATGGGCCAGGAGCAGCGCGGCATAGGTCGGTTCAAGGGCTTCGCGCTCGGCCTTGCCGGCGTCGCGGTGGACCACGTTTTTCCAGTTCTCCCGGGCGATCAGCATGGCCGGATGCATGGCCGTGGCCGCCAGCAGGTCGAGAAATTTGCCCATGGCGTAGGGCCGGATGGCCTCGCGTTCAAACGAGCCGACCCACAGGTGGGCCAGCCCTTTTTTCGCTCCCAGGCTGAAGTGCTCGCACCAAAAGGCGGTCATCAGTTCGCTTAACTGGCGCGGCGAGGCAATGGCCCGCAACAGGCGGGCCTTGGCCGCTTCCAGGGCCACCACGTCGGCCCGGTCAAAGGTGCGGCGCATGGCCTCGGGCCCGGCCTCCCGCCCGGCTTCGGCCGGCGGGCCGTATTCCCGGAAAAGGCGCACGGTGTCCATCTGCAGCGAGGGCAGCGCGGCCAGGGCTTCTTCGAGCTTCGGCGGCTCGGCCAATTTTTCCGGGATGAGCTGGGACTCGATAAAGGCGTCAAGGCCCATGTCTTCCACCTGCTTAAGCGTCCCCGGGCCGGGGCCGTAGGTCAGGCGGTTGACGGCCTGGACGATTCTGGGGTCCGGCCGGGAATCCCCGGCCCGGGCCGGGACACAGGCCAGACCGCAAAAAAGCAGGACACCCGGCAGGATGCCTGCGGCAAGGCGCGCAAAAGCGCGGTGAAACTGCACGATGCCGGCCATTTGGGCAATGTGCGCGGCCGGTGGGCAAATGTCAATTGCGCGGCGGGAGCGGCAGGCAGATGCGTCCGGGACAAATCCATGCTAGGCCGGGGGCAACCACAAGGAGGCGAAAATGGCCGTCTATGCCAATCAGACCATCATCAAATACGGCGTGGGCTTCGGCTCGGCCCTGGCCATGTCCGTATCGTTTGCGCTTAACAAGTCCATTGCCTGGGCCATCATCCACGGCATCCTGGGCTGGATCTACGTGTTTTACGCCTGGATTTTCAAGTCCTACTGAGCGCGGCGAAATCGCCCGTCGCCGCGGCAACGCCGGGTGTGCGGCGGGCGAAATAGACCCAGGCCGTGCGTGTTTCGCCGCCGGCGTCCATGACAACGGCCGTCTGGCGGCGCTCATAGACATGGGGATGCTCTTCCAGGTCGTCCAGGCCGGCCAACGTCCGGGCGTCCGTCACCCGGTACACCTCGCCAACCACCGGATAGCGGGCCTCGTCAGCCGCCAGATAGGGGATGCCCGCTTCCAGGTACAGGCAGCAGGCGTCAACTGTTCGGGCCGTGCCGCAAAATTCGGCTCCGCCCAGCCAGCCGTGGTTGCAAAAGCCCCGGCGCAGCGTGCCATAGACGAACACGTCCCAAACCATGGCGCTAGCCCCGGTGCAGCACACCAAACCGCACGATCCACCACAAGGCGGCCAGCCCGTCGCGCCAGCCGATCTTTTTGCCGTCCTCGTAGGTGCGGCCGTAATACGACACCGGCACCTCGTAGATGCGCGCCCGAAGCCGGGCCACCTTGGCGGTCAGCTCCGGCTCCACGCCGAACCGGTCGCTTTGGATACGGATTTTTTGCAGCACCTCGCGGCGAAAGACCTTGTAGCAGACTTCCATGTCCGACAAATTGATGTCGTTAAACATGTTCGACAGCAGCGTCAGCATCCGGTTGGCCACGGAATGCCAGAAATAGAGCACCCGGTGCGGACCGCCGAGAAACCGGGAGCCGTAGACCACGTCGGCCTTGCCGCTGCGGATGGGCTGGAGCAGGACCGGATAGTCCTCGGGATCGTATTCCAGATCCGCGTCCTGAATGAGCACGATGTCGCAGCCGGCAGCGGCAAATCCGGTGCGCAGCGCCGCGCCCTTGCCCTGGTTTTTGGCATGGAACAGCACCCGGATGCGGGGAGCGCCGGCCAGGGTGCGCAGATACTCGCCGCTGCCGTCGGTGGAGGCGTCGTCAACCAGAATGATCTCGGTGGCTTCCGGGCGGGCCAGGACCAGGTCCAGAAGCACCGGCAGGGTTTTGACCTCGTTGTAGACCGGAATGACGACGCTGACGGTCATGGTGGGACCGCTATCGGGGGCTTGCATGCAGGGCTCCATATCAGAGGGGGGATTTGCCAAGCGCCTGGAAATACCGGCTTCGGCAGGAAGTTTCAATGGCGCACAGGGCGGTGAGCGCCGGGCCGAAGTCGTCCTCGCCCATGGTGAAGACGCCATGGCCGCAGACGATGACCCCGCGCCGGCCGCCGCCGGCGGCCAGGGCCGGAGGCATGGTGTGGACGAGGCCCCGGGGACCGCAGCCCACTTCGCCCGGCACAATGGGCACATCGCCCACGAACCGTTCCCGGGGGCAGGCGATGTGGCAGGCGTCGCGCTGGGCGCAGCCGGTCGCCTCGCAATCCATGGACATGACCACGGCAAAACGGGGATGGCCGTGGAGGATGGCCCGGCGGCGGTCCAGGCCCGCCAGGGCGGCGTGGGCGGCCAGTTCGCTGGAGGCCGTAAGCCCGGCGCAGGACGAGCCGTCCAGGGGCACGCAATCAATGCCGCCGGCCAGTTCGTCCAGGGCCGCACCGGTCTGGCTGATGGCCAGCACGCCATCAAGATTATAGGAAATATTGCCGAAGACCGAATCGACCAGCCCCAGTTCCACCGTGGCCCGGCCGGCCTCGATCATGGCGGCCAGGACCGTTTCCCGGTCGCGAAACGGCCCCCTGGCCAGTTGCGGCACAGTGGCCGGCGGCGGCGGCAGATGGGCCACGGCCGTATCAAAGGCGGCCCAGGCCGCGGCATCAAGGGTCCCGGCCCGGGCAGCGGCCAGATGGTCGGCGAAAAACTTGACGAAACCGGCAAAGGCCACCGACGACACGGTGATAAAGGCCTGTTCGGGCGAGAGCGCCCCGTGGGCCAGGATGCCGACGCCGGGGAGGTAGGCCCCCTTTCGCCGGGCCAGGGCCTCGGCCGCGGCGGCCACGGTCGGTTCGCCCACCACCGGGATGTCGTGGAAAAAGGTGCGGGTCTCGCAGTCCCGGGGCTTTATGGCCGGGGCTTCCCGGGCGGCCAGCCAATCGAGGATGGTGCGGTGCGGCTCGGCCGGCGGGGCCAGGATGACGCAGCCGACCCCCAGGCGGTCGATCAGGCCGGCCAGCAGCCCGGCCCAGGGCGAAGACCGGGAAAAGACGAGCCCGTCGTCCAGGCAGGCCACCACAGCCGCGTCCGGGGCGCACAGCCCGGCCCGGGCCAGCCGGTCGGCCCACTGCCGGGCCAGATCCCTGGCCGTCTGTCGGTTCATTCCAGCCACGCCAACTCCAGATTGTCGGCCCGCTCCGGGCTTGGCCGGCCGTCTTCGGTTGCGCCGCGCAGCCGGTAATACCCGGCCCTGGCAGCCAGAAAGGCCGGCCGGGACAGCGGCGGCACGTCGATGCCCTCGCCGCTCGAACCCGGTTCGGTGAAAAAGCGTTCGGGCAGATCGTCGGCAGCGGCGCCAAGCCCGGCCCGGGCGTTGAGTTGCCGCTCCCGGAAGACCGCCCGCTCGCCACGCCTGGCCAGTTCGCCGGCGGCAACAGCGGTTCCGGTTGCGGCCGAGACCGCGAGCCCCCCACTCCTCCAGGCCGACCGCCAGGGTAAAAAGCGGACAGCCGCCAAGGGAGGCGGCCGCTGCCACGGCATTTTCGCCCAGACAGACCGCCCGGGCCTTGCCGGCAAAGGTGAACCGGTCCGTGGCCACGGGCTTTCGCAGCAGCTCATGGGCCAGACACAGCCCGCCCCAGGCGTCCGGTCCGGCCGGCCCAACGGCCAGGGACAGGGCCAGCCCGCAAGCCCCGCGCGGATCAAAGGCCGGCAGGGCCACGCCTTTGACACCCAAGACGGGCAGGGCCGCCTGATCCCGGGCCAGGGCGGCGACGGCGGCCAGCACCTCGTCCGGGACGGGGTCGCGGCCGGCGGCTTCGGCCCGGCCGGCCAGGACGGCGGCCGCGCCCGGCGGATCAAGGCCGAGATTGAGGCAGGCGGTATTGGCGGCCACAGCCAACCGGCCGTCAGCCAGCCCGAGCAGGGCGGTAAAATGGGACAGGGCGTCGCCGTCCGGCAAGAGGGCCCCGGTGTCCGCCACCCGGCGGCAGGGCACGGGACAGCCGGGACAGCCGGCCGCCCGGGGAGTGAATGCGGCAAAAAGACGCGGGGCCGAGACAGCCGCGGCCTCAGGGAAAAAGGTCTGGCGGAAATTGCGGGTGGGGAGCATCCGCCGGCCGGCGGTCAGGTCCAGGAGCGCGGCCGTGCCGAAGCGGCCAAAGCCGCACGGGCCGGACAGGGCCGGCGAGGCGGCAACAAGACGCTCCATGGCCGCCCGGGCCGCGGCCATGGCGGCCCCATGGACCGGGTCCGGGACCGGTCCCGGCCCCTCGGCCACCGTGACGGCCACGAGATTTTTGGCGGCCAAAAGCAGGCCGCAGCCGCCCCGGCCAACCGGATGCAGGCCGTCGGCCAGGGCAATGGCCAGCCGCGAGCCGGCCCGCGCGGCCGGCCCGACCGCCAGGAGTCCGTGCCAGGGAGCCAGGGCGGCCGAAACCGCAACCAGGCCCTGCCCGGCCAGTGTAGCGGCCGCGACCAGGCGCACCCCCTGCCCGTCAATAGCCAGGACCACGGGCGAAGCCGCCCGGCCGGTCAGCACCAGACCGGCCACGCCGCACCGGGCCAGGCCCTGGCCAAGCCCTCCGGGCACAGCCGCGGCCAGCATCCCGCCGGTGTGGGGGTTTGGCCCGACCAGGGAGGCAAAGGTGGCACCGGGCAGGCCGTAGCCCGCCAGCGCACCGGGGAACAGGCACAGACAGGCGGCGGGATCATCCCACGGCGCTGGCCCGGACGCGGCGAAAAAGGCTGCGGCCAGACTGCGGCCGCCGCCGTTCAGGCGAAGAAGGCCGGCGGCCGGCGCCTCCCGGCGGACGGTTCCTGTGGTCAGGTCAAGAAAAATGATGTCGCCGGTCGGCTGGTCCATGACATGTCCCGTGGAGGCGTTTCCCGGTTGCGACCTAGCAGACGGCCCGCTTCGTGGCAACCAAGTCCCCCCCTAAAGCCCCGGCCCGAAAGGCCGATAAGGAGTGTGCGCCACTACGCAAAGACGAGGTCCGGCCATGCAGATTACGCCATCCACAAACGGCATTTCCAGCCTGCTCACCCTGTCCGGGCACACCACGGGCCAGACAGCGGATGAGGCTGCGGCTCCGACCTCGGGACACACCTCCCTGACCTTTGGCAACGGCGAGGCCAAGACAACCGTCAAGACCACAGCCCCCGGCACCACCTCGGACGTGTTTGCCTCGGAAATCATGCGCCGGATCAGTCTGGCCGAGACGCCGGCCACGGCCAGCAACGCCGGGACCGGGGTCAATTTCGGCGCGGCCGGCGACCTGCAGAACTCGCTGGCCGACGCTGTGGAATCGGTGCGCCAAAGCCACGGCGACGCCGCGGCCACGGCCGTCATGGGCATTGTCATCAAGGGCGTGGGGGATGGGGCCGGCGGCGAGGACGCCCTGGGCGACGCCCTGGTTTCGGCGCTCAAATTCATTGACCGCAATTTCGGTGTGGCCGCCGGCGACGCGGCCATGGCCACATTCAACGGGTCGCTCAATAGCGCGATAAACGATTTCTACCAGAACGGGCATCTGGAGGAATTCTACGCCTCGGACGGCTCAAGCGGAACAGGCAGCGCCATCAAGCAGGCCCAGGGCGTGGTGGCCTCCACCCTGGCCCATGTGGCCAAGCAATATGGCCAGGATGCGGCCCAGACGATTGCCGACATCCTGGACACCGATTTCATCCAGGCCGGCTCCACCCGCGAGGGACTGGGCAAGGCCATTGCCGCGGCCGACGCCTACCTGACCGAGAACTTCGGCACAGGAGACCTGGGCACCCTGCCCCTTGGCCAGGAAACCGATCTGCCCAAGGGGTCGGTCGTAAGCCTCTCGGTCTGACCGGGCCGGCCGGCGCGCCGGGGGTTCCGGCCAGGGCGTATGCTCCGGCTGTCCCGGCCCGTTGCCGACCGGATTGCCAGCCTGACGCCCAAAACCCCTTCCCAAACTTCTCCCGGTGAGGGGTCCGGGGGGATCATCCCCCGGCCGCCGGAGGCATTCTCCCTCTTCCCGCCGTCCCCCTCTACGCCTGGCCGCTGCCGCAGGCCACGTGCGCCGCCCCGGAATTGCGGTCTGCGCCAGTGCGCAGGTCGCCCTGGGGCAGGCTCAGAAAAATCGTCGTCTGTCCGGTTTCGTCGCTGGTGTCCATGCGGACCGTGCCGCCGTGGGTCTCGGCTATGAGCCGGGTGGAATACGCACCGAGGCCTGTGCCGCCCATCTTGCCTTCGGTGGCGTACTTCTCGAAAAACCGTTCCCGCATCCCCGGCGGCACGACACCGGCGTTTTGCACCCGCACCCCGGTCGGTTCCCCGGGGTGCAGATCCACCACCACCACCCCGCCCTCGGGCGAGGCTTCCAGGGCGTTTTTCACGCAGTTGGCCAGCATGGTGTAGAGTAACAGCCGTTCGCCGCAGAGATACACGGTATCGCTGCCGCCGGCCTCGCGTCCGTCGATGGTCAGGCGGCGGGCCAGGCCTCTCGGCCCGGCCAGGACGGAAAATTCCATAAAAAGCCGCCGCACCATGGCGACCAGATCCACCGGCTCGGGACTGAGGCGATAGGTTCCCCGTTCGATTTTAAACAGATCGAGGGACAGGTTGATCATGGACAGCATCTTGTAGCCGTTCTCCTCAATCAACCGCAAAAACATGGCCTGGGAGTCGGTCAGGCCGCCGTCGTCGAGAATAATCTGGGGCAGGCCAATGATGCCGGTCAGCGGAGCCTTGAGGTCGTGGCGCATGATGCGGTCCACGTCCTCGCGCAGCTTGGCCGCTTCGAGCAGTTCCTCGTTTTGCCGGGCCAGGGCCTGCCGGGCGGCCTGCAATTCCAGGTGGTTTTTCACCCGCGCCCGCACCACGGCCGGACTGGCCGGCTTTGCGATATAGTCCACCGCCCCGAGCGACAGGCCATGGGCCTCGTCTTCCGGGGCATGGTTGGCGGTGACGAAAATGACGGGGATGCCGGCGGTTGCGGCCTCGGCCTTGAGCCGGCGGCAGACGTCATAGCCGTCGATGTCGGGCATGACCACGTCGAGCAGGATGAGATCCGGTTCCACCCGGCGGGCCAGGGCCAGGGCATCGGCCCCGCCGGTGGCCACATGAATCGTGTAGCTGTCGCGCAGGCACTCGGCCAGCACCCGGATGTTGGCCGGCACATCGTCAACGATGAGGACCGAGGGAGGACTGGACAGCGGCGTCATATATGGCGGTTGCGGCAACAGGGGGGATGCCCCTAGCCCTCGATAAATTCCCGTTGGATTTCCTGAACCCGGTCGAAATCATTGAAAAAGACGTCCAGAATGCGCGGCTCGAAATGGCTTCCCCGGCCGGCCCGCATGATATCCAAGGACTTTTCGTTGCTGAAAGGCTCTTTGTAGGGCCGTCGGCTGGTCAGGGCGTCGAACACGTCGGCCACGGCGCAGATGCGGCCATACAGCGGGATGTCCTCGCCAACCAGCCCCTTGGGATAGCCTGATCCGTCCCATTTTTCGTGATGGGACATGGCGATGATTTCGCCCACCCGCAACAGCTCGAAATTGGATTCGCCAAGAATGCGGGCGCCGTAGATGGTGTGGCGCTTCATGACTTCCCACTCCTGCGGGGTGAGCTTGGCGGGCTTGAGCAGGATGCTGTCGGGAATGCCGATCTTGCCGATGTCATGCATGGGGCTGGCTTGCAGGATCAGGTCCACCTCGGCCTCGGGCAGGCCCAGCCGGGCGGCGAGCAAGGCGCAGTAGCGGCTCATGCGCTGGATGTGGTCGGCGGTTTCCTCGTCTTTGAATTCCGCTGCCGCCGCCAGCCGGTGGA
>NZ_MLBG01000137.1 GCF_001936595.1 Desulfovibrio sp. DV | reverse complement strand
CCTGCAACCCATTGAAAGTTTTTTGGGGAGGGTGGGGTCTGGGGAGGGGACCCCTTTTTCCCAAAAAGGGGTCCCCTCCCCCAGGTTCTCCTCCGCTCACTTCAAAGGAGCATCGCATATGATCGGGGCGTTAGCGCGGTTGGTGAAGATTGAGCATTCGGTGTTTGCCTTGCCGTTTGCCTATATCGGCCTGTTTGTGGCGGCTGGCGGCTGGCCGGGCTGGCGTCCATTTGTGCTGCTCACCGTGGCCATGGTGGCCATGCGGTCTTATGCCATGGCCATCAATCGTCTGGCCGACGTGCGCTATGATCGGATCAATCCGCGAACGGCAGGGCGGGAGCTGGTCACGGGCGAGGTTGGCATTCGGGCGGCCTGGGTGTTTACGGCGGGCTCGGCCGTGGTCTTTGTGGCCGCCTGCGCCGGGCTCAACAGCCTGTGTTTGCTGCTGGCTCCGGTTGTCCTGGTCTGGGGTGCGTTTTACAGTCTGACCAAGCGTTTCACCTGGCTGTGCCATTTCGTCCTGGGTTCGGTGCTGGGGTTGGCGCCGGTTGCCGGCTGGCTGGCGGTGCGGCCGGAGTTTGCCTTGCCGGCCATTCTGTTCGGCTGCGGCGTGACCTGCTGGGTGGCCGGGTTTGATGTGCTGTATGCCTGTCAGGACGTGGATTTCGACCGCAGCCAGGGCCTGCATTCCATACCGGCGAAGTTCGGCGTCGGGACGGCCCTGGCCCTGGCCGCCTTTGCCCATGTGGACGCGGCCTTTTTCTATCTGCTGGCCGGCTATGCCGCGGGCCTGTCCTGGGTGTACTATGTCTTCTGGGGCGTGTGCTCGGCCGTGCTGTTGGTGGAGCATCGGCTGATTTCCCAGCATGACCTGTCCCGGATAAACGTCGCCTTTTTCACCTTAAACGGCATTATCGCTGCGCTTTTGGGGGCCGGGACGCTGTTGGCTGTCTTTTTACGGTAGGAGGCTTACATGAAGGGGCTGGTGGTTGTCCTTGTCCTTGTTTTCGGCGTCTGGGATCTGGCCTGGCTGCTGGCCGGGGTAGGGCAGACGCTGCCCTGGAGGCTTCGCCGGCAGTTGGTGGAAAAGCCGCCCCAGCTTCTGGACGTGCGGACAGCGGCCGAATACGCCCTGTTTCACATCCCCGGAGCCGTAAATCGCCCCGATGCCCTGGCCGTGTCTCCGGTCGAACTGGGCCTTGATCCGGCCCGGCCGGTGGTGGTGGTCTGCATGACCGGCCACCGCTCGCCCTTTGTGGCCAAAAAACTGGTGAAAGACGGCTTTGACGCCTCCAACCTGACCTGGGGAATGCTCGGCTGGTTTGCCTCCTTCGGCAAAACCACCACCGGTCCCACCCCATAACGTTACCATCCCCCTAAGCCCCACTCAGGGGGTCCGGGGGGGATGATCCCCCCCGGCAGGTCCAGGGCAGCGCCCTGGCGGGGTCCGGGGCAGCGCCCCGGCGGGGTCCGGGGGCAGCGCCCCGGCTCTTCGCCCTCCTTGTGGACGGGCGGGCGGGGTTGGCCTATGGTGCGCCCGGCGGCCGGGATGCCGCTCTAAGAGATATGACGCCGATTATCGTGCTTTTCATGGCCGCCTTGGCCCTGTCGCTGTTTCTCACCCCCGTGGCCCGGTGGGTGGGGCGGCGTTTTGGCATTCTGGCCATGCCGGAAGCCCGCAACATCCACGCCTCGCCCATGCCCCGAAGCGGCGGGCTGGCCTTGTTCCTGACCTTTTTCGCCTGTCTGGCCCTGGCTGGCTGGGTGTTGCCCGAGGCTGCGACAGCGGTACTTTTCGGCCCCACCATGGGCTATGTCCTTTTGGGCGGCTGCCTGATTTTTGCCGTGGGCTTTGCCGACGACAAGTGGACGTTGCCGTCCAAATTCAAGCTCGTGGCCCAGGTGGCGGCGGCTTCCATCGCCTATTACGGCGGGGCGCGCATAGCATCGTTTGCCTTGCCGGGCTTTTTCGTCATCGAGTTCGACATCTCCTCCTATCTGGTGACGGTGTTCTGGTTTGTGCTCTTTATAAATGCCATCAATCTCATCGACGGCCTGGACGGGCTGGCGGCCGGGGTGGTCTTTTTCGGCAGCGGTGTGCAGGCCGTGCTGGCCGTCATGCGCGGCGAGCCGCACACGGCTGCCCTTTTTGCCGTGCTGGCCGGGGCGACGCTTGGGTTTTTGCGCTACAATTTCAATCCGGCCAGTCTGTTCCTCGGCGATGGCGGCAGCTATTTTCTCGGCTACATGCTGGCGGCCTTGTCGGTTTCCGGTTCGGTCAAGAGCCAGGTCGGGGCCACGCTTCTGATGCCGATCATCGCCCTTGGCGTGCCGCTGCTCGACACCATCACCGCCCCCTTGCGGCGGTTCATGCGCGGCCGGGACATGTTCGAGCCGGACAAGCGCCATGTGCATCACAAGCTTTTAAGCCGCGGCTGGTCCCAGCGGAAAGTGGTGCTGTTTCTTTACGGCATCACCATTTTCCTGGCCCTGTCCGCCCTGGTACTGGTCAATTTGCGCAATGCCCCGGCCGGCGTCTTTTTGCTGGTTGTCGGCGCGGCCCTGGTGCTGTTGGTGCGAAAGGCCGGTTACTTCAGCTATTTTGCCGTGGACAAGATTTTCGGCTGGCTTCGGGACGTCTCCGACGATACCGGCATTGCCCGGGGCCGGCGGACGTTTCTGCACTATCAGATCGAGATTTCCCAGTCCCGGGATCTGGCCGAGTTGTGGACGCGCATGACCGAGGCGCTGGAGCATCTGCGCTTTGATCTGGCTGAGATGGTGCTGTCCGGGGCCGGGACCGGGTCGTGCCGGATCGCGCCGGACCTGCCGGGAGCGGCCGGCGCGGACGGGATCCCGGTTTTCCGGTGGCGGCGCGAGGGGGCTGCGGCCTCGGACCGGGAGTTGCTGTGTTCGCCGGCGGTGATGAAGCTTGAGCTGCCGCTGTTGGCCAGGTCCGGGCAGCCGCTTGGGGCCTTGTGGCTGGTCAAGGACGTGGCGGCCGATCCGTTAAACGAGTTCACCCTGCGCCGGGTGGAGAATTTACGCCGCACGGTCACTGCCGCCCTGGAGGGGCTGGCTGTTTCGCCATGAGGGTGCTGCAGGTCGGCAAGTTCTATCCGCCGGATCCGGGCGGGGTGGAGACGGCCAGCCGCCAGACGTCGGTGGCCCTGACCCGCCTGGGCATGGCCGGCGAAGTGCTGTGTTTTGCCGGAGCCGGCCCCTACGACGACGCGTCCGGGTCCGTGCCGGTCACCCGGGCTGCGGTGCTGGCCACGGTGTCCTCCCAGCCCGTCTCCCTGGCCTATATCACGGCGCTTCGGGCCATGGCCCCGCATTTCGACGTGTTCCACGTCCACTGCCCCAACATCCTGGCCGCCCTGGCCCTGTATCTGGTCCGTCCCCGGGGCCGGATCGTGCTCCACTGGCACAGCGATATCATCGGCAAGAAGGCGCTTTTGACCCTGGTCCGTCCCCTGGAGACCTGGCTGTGCCGCCGGGCCGATCTGGTCATCGGCCCCACCGCCGTGCATTTGGCGGCTTCGGACCGGGCCGCGGATTTTGCCGGCAAGGGGGCTGTGGTGCCTTTTTGCGTGGATGAGACCATGGCCGGGCCGCACAAGGCTGATCCGGCCGGCGTGGCCTCCATACGGGCCCGTTTCGGGGGACGGCGCATCATTTTCGCCCTGGGGCGGCTTGTGCCCTACAAGGGCTTTGACGTGCTGGTGGCGGCGGCTGGGGCGCTGCCGGACGACGCGGTGGTGGTCATCGGCGGCGGCGGCCCCCTGGCCGCAGCCCTGGGGCGGCGCATCGAGGCGGCGGGGCTTGGCGGACGGGTTGTCCTGGCCGGGCGCATCCCGGACGCGCAGCTTTCCGACTGGTTTGCCGCCTGCGATATATTTTGCCTGCCGTCCACGGAGCGGGCCGAAATGTTTGGCATTGTCCAGCTGGAGGCCATGGCTTTCGGCAAGCCGGTGGTCTCGACGGCCATTGCCCGTTCCGGCGTACCCGCGGTCAACCGCGACGGGATAACCGGACTGGTCGTGCCGCCGGGGGACGCCGTGGCCCTGGGCCGGGCTTTGACCCGGCTCCTTGGCGATGCGGCCCTGGGCCGGCAGTTGGGACAGGGGGGGCTTGCCGCCGTGGCCGGGCCGTATTCCCCGGAAGCCGTGGCCGAGGCCTTTGGCCGGGCCTATGCCTGTCTTTACAGGGACGCTTCGCCAAGGCTATAAGACGGGCAAACCCTCAAAGGAGTCTGCCATGTCCGACCAGAAATGCGCCTGCTCGTGCGCGTCGTATTCGCCCATGACCTGGATTGCCTGCGCGCTTGGCGCGTTGTTTGTCATCTTCATGTTCTTCGAGGCCACCACCATCCGCTGGTGGATCATGCTGCCCATCGCCATCATCAGCCTGTATCTCTTTCATGTGCAGCGCGGCCAGACTTCCGGCTGCGAGAAAAGCACCTGCTGCTGGGGGTTCTGGCTGGTCATTGCGGCCTTGCTGCTGCGCGACATGTGCCTGTCCGGCCAGCTTGTGGCCGCCTACTGCCGTCTGACCTCGGCCGGCCTGCCGCTGCATGGCTAAGAGGGTCGGCGTGGCTCTGCCGCACTATCGCCGCATCGGCCCCGGGGCGACCGAGTCGGGCCACGACCGGTTTGCCGTGGCCGATGCGGCCTTGCTGGCCCAAAAAGCAAGGGATGCGGCGACAAGCCCCCGGCTGCGGGAGATGCACCGCTTTCACGACAGCGACGGCGACAATCCGCACCGCATGGTCAACACCTTGCAGCCCGGCAGCTATGTGCGGCCCCACCGGCATCTGTCGCCGGCCAAGTCCGAGTCTTTCGTGCTGCTGACCGGGAGTCTGGGGCATGTGGTTTTTGCCGACAACGGCAGCTTCGGGGCGGGAGACTGCGTGGTGTTGTCCCGGGAGTCCGGCGTCCTGGCTATCGATGTGCGGCCCGGGGTCTGGCACGCCGTCTTTGCCTTGGTTCCGGACACGACGGTCTTCGAGGTCAAGCCCGGTCCGTACCAGCCTCTTGACGACAAGGATTTCGCCGCCTTTGCCCCGGCAGAGGGCGACGATGCGGCTTCGGCGTATTTGCAGGCGTTGGAGGAGCGGTTTCGGGAGCTGACCGGATTGCCGCCGCGAGGTTCCCGGGTGTGACCCTACGGCCCGGCAGCCGGTGAGGGTCCGGGCTGGTGAATGCCTGTCCTCTCCCAATGCTCAATTTCCCCCTTTGCAGGGGTCCGGGGGGATCATCCCCCCGGCCGCCGGAGGCATTCTTTCGACTTCTCCGCTCTCCAACGGGGTTATTCAGCCCAGAGCACGCGGTTGCGGCCGGTGCGCTTGGCCTTGTACAGGGCGGCGTCGGCCGCGGCCAGCATGGCGTCCACCGAGGCGTGGGGCTTGTCGCAGATGCCCAGGCTGATCGTCACGCCGACCAGGGCCTTGCCGGCCTTGGCTTTGGAGCGTTCGATGCTGTTGCGCAGATCGTTAAACACATCCATGGCCTGCTCGCCGGCCAGGCCACGGGCCAGGACGCAGAATTCCTCGCCGCCCAGGCGCGCCACCACGTCATGCCCCCGGAACCGGTTGGACAGGCCCTGGGCCACGTGTTTGAGCACCTCATCGCCCACGCCATGGCCGTAGGTGTCGTTGACCTTCTTGAAATGGTCGATGTCGATCATGGCCAGGGTCATGGGTGTTTCACCCCGGCACAGCTGGCCGTGGAGAATCTTGGCCGCGTCGAAGAAGTGGCGGCGGTTGTACAGGCCGGTGAGCGGGTCGCGGATGGACGTTTCGCGCAGCTTCTGGATGTATTCGAGCATCTCCAGGTTCTGCGTCACCCGGCAATAGAATTCCTCGCTGGAAAAGGGCTTGTTGAGAAAATCGTTGGCCCCGTTCTTGATGAAACGGGCGGAGAGGATGGTGTTGCCGTAGGCGGAGATGCCGATGACGGCCAGTTCGTCCTTGCGGTGCCCCCGCCGGATGCGGCGGGTCAGTTCCACGCCGTCCATGCCGGGCATGAAGTAGTCGGTGATGACCACGCGGATTTCCGGATGGCGGGTCAGCACATCGATGGCCCGGTCGCCGGTGTCGGCCTCGTGGACGATGAACTCATGGGCCTCGAGCAGCCGCATGAGATGGCGGCGCACGGTGGAGGAGTCGTCCACCACCAGGACATGGATGAATTTATTGAGCGAAATCCGGCGCACCAGCGAGCACAGGTAGTCGAGGCTGTCCGGGGATTCCTTGGAGACGTAGTCCACGACTTTCTTCGACCAGATGCGGTCGCGCACCTCGGACTGGACGTCGCCGGTGAAGACGATGGACGGGATGCCCCGGTCAATGACGTAGTCTACAATGCGTCCGTCGGCGGCGTCGGGCAGATGCAGGTCGAGCAGGGCGACGAAGTAGTTGTGGTTGTCGGGGTTTTCTTCGATAAGGTAACGAGCTTCCTCGAAGTTGGACGCCCAACAGGTATCAAAGAAAAGTTCGTCCTCAATCTTGCGAATGAGAATGCGGGCAAAGACCTTGCTGTCTTCAACAATGAGGACTTTTTCCATGCGATACAACCAATGGAAAGGCTAGGCGGTTTGAAACATAATATGGTTTCGGACAAAAGGCCAGAGACGGCTGGTGTCATTTTCATTTTCACTCTTTCTGGTGCAGGGAATCACCCCGCTTCGGCCGGGGCGGAAGGAATGCTCCCGTGATGCCGGTATCCCCCATCCATCTGGCGGCCTCCCTGGCCCGGGAAGGCGGTCTGGTCCTGACCCGGGAGCCGTCGCGCACCCTGGTCGAGGGGCTGGCTGTGGGCGTTGCGGTCTTGGATGAAGGGCGGCGGTTGCTGCGCGGCAACAGTCTGGCCCGGGAGATGCTCTCCCGCGACGCCGATGACAGCTGCCACCGGCTGTTGCGCGGCACAGCCGAACCCTGCCCCGATTGTCCCCTGGCCACCGGCCAACCGGCCGCTGCCGCCGATGTGGCCTGCGTGGGCCTTGGCGAGGCGGGCCGGGCCGGCGTGGTGTGCGTGTTTGAAAAGTCTGCGCCCCTTGGCCCAAAGCTTGACCTCCTGCAGGTCCTCGAGCACACCCCGGCCGCCGTCTTCTCGGTGGATCGGGATTTTGTGGTGCGCTATGTCAACAGCGCCTTTGTGCGGCTCCATGGCCGCAGCGCTGCCGAGTTTCTCGGTCGGCCGCTTGTCCACTGTATCGATGCCGCCGTTTTTACCCGCTTCCACCAGGCGTCCCTCGAGGTCATGGCCACGGGCCTCGCCAGTGAGGAAGAGGTGTCGCTTAGCCTGGACGGGCGGGAACGCTTTTTCCTGTCCGCCCGCATTCCCCTGGCCCAGGGCGGGGTGGTGCAGGGGGTGTGCGGCATGCTCACCGACATTACCGACCACAAGACCACGCAGCGGGAATTGAGCGAAAGCCAGCGGCGCTATCAGGCCATGGTCGAGGACCAGACCGAGCTGGTGGTGCGGCTCGATCCGGAGCTGCGCCGGGTGTTCGTCAACCGGAATCTGGTCGAGCTGGTGGGGATGCCGGCGCAGACGTTGTTGGGGGGGCTTTTTGCCGATCAGCTGCCGCCGGTCGAGGGTGCGGTCATCCGCCGCCGCCTGCTGGCGCTGACGCAGCGCAAGCCGGTGTGCGAACTGCGCCATGAACTGACGCTGCCCTCGGGCGAGGTGCGGCGTCTCAACTGGACGGTGCGGGCCATCTTCGACGAGGCCGGGCGCATCGGCGAATACCAGGCCATGGGCCGCGATGTCTCGGTCTATTGGCGCATGGAGCGGGAGTTGCTGCGCAGCGAGGCCAAATTCCGCGACATCTTCGAGCATTCCGCCGAGGGCATCTTCCAGTTCGAGCCAAGCGGGGCCATGGCCGCCTGCAACCCGGCCCTGGCCCGCATCCTGGGCTATGTCTCGCCCGGGGACGTGGTGCGGGAGCAGGGCGACTTTTTCCAGCGCATCCTGGCCCGGCAGGAAGACCGGCTGGAGTTTTTGCGTCTGCTGGCCAGAAACGGCCGGGTCTTTGATTTCGAAGTGCAGGTCATGCGCCGCGACGGCCGCACGACCTGGCTGTCGCTCAACGCCCGGGCCGTGCTCGACGAGACCGGCCGGCTGGACCGGGTGGAAGGGGCGGCCCGGGACATCACCGACCGCAAGCGGGCCGAGGGCGAGCGGATGCTCCTGGTCTCGGCCGTGGACCAGAGCGCCGAGGGACTGGTCATCGTCAGCCGGGATTTCCGGCTGGAGTACGCCAATCCGGCCTTTGCCCAGATCGTGGCCGGCGGCCAGGGCGCTATTGGCCGTGAGGAACTGGAACAACGGCTTGCCCCGTTTTTAAGCGAGTCCGTGCGCAAGATGCTGGCGCTCGGGCTGCGCTGGTCCGGGCGGCTGCGCCTTATGCGTCCGGGCGAGGGGGAGGTGGTGGCCGAGGGGCTCATTTCGCCGGTGCGCGACAGCGCCGGCGAGGTGGTCAACCACATCCTCTTGGTGCGCGACATGACCTACGAGCTCGAACTCGAACGCCGGCTGCGCCAGTCGGAAAAGCTCGAAGCCATCGGCGTGCTGGCCGCCGGCGTGGCCCACGACTTCAACAATATCCTGACGCCGATCCTGCTCAATACCGAAATGATCCTGGCGGACATTGCCCCGGACCATCCGTTGCACAGTCCCCTGGCCGATGTGGTCCGGGCCTCGGAACGGGCCAGGGATCTGGTGCGGCAATTGCTGGCTTTTAGCCGCCAGGGCGAGATCACCGCGTCCGAGTTGCCCATCGGGCCGCTGGTCAAGGAAACGATCAAGCTTATCCGCGGCATGGTGGACGCCCGGGTGGAGGTGCGCCAGAAAGTGCCGGACGCACCGCTGTGCGTCCGGGCCGATCCGGCCCAGATCCATCAGGTGCTGGTCAACCTGTGCCTCAACGCCGCCCAGGCCATGCCCGAGGGCGGCGTCATGGAGGTCGGACTGGCGGCCGTGCCGGCCCCGCCCCGGCCCGAAAGCGGCGTCATCGCCGCCGGCACGCCCCTGGCCCGTTTAAATCCCGGCCCGTATGTGCGGGTATGGGTGGCCGATACCGGCTACGGCCTGGCCGCAGACATTGCCGAGCGCGTGTTCGAGCCGTTTTTCACCACCAAAAAGCCCGGCCAGGGCACCGGCATGGGGCTGGCTGCCGTCCACGGCATCGTCAAAAGCTGCGGCGGCGCGGTCCTGTTGTCGACCACCCCGGGCCAGGGCTGCCTGTTTGCGGTCTATCTGCCGCTGTTGCCCATGCCCGTCAGTTAAACGGCACGTCGAGCAGCTCGTAGCCCTGCCAGCCCGGACCGTCGAAATGCCACCATTCGCTCGGCAGCGGATCGAATCCGGCCTTGGCCATGGCCGTTTCCAGACGCTTGGAATTGGCCCGGGCCGCGGGGTCGCCGCCGGTATAATCGCGCCGGGCCTTGTCGGTGAAATCGTCAAAGCCCGACGGCATGGGCAGTTCCTTGCCGGCCGCGTCCACGAGGGTCAGGTCCACGGCCGCCCCCCGGTTGTGCTTGGAGCCGGACACCGGCTTGCCGTCTTTGTCCACCGGCTTGGCCACCCAGTCTTCGTTTGGCACCAGGGCCCAGAATTTTTTCTGGATGGAAAAGGGCCGGTAGCAGTCGTAAACCTTGAGGCCCAGGCCCTGGGCCTTGAGGTCGGCCTGGACCGTGGCCAGACGCTTGGCCACATCGGCGCGCAGGTAGCAGCGCGGGGCCGGGTACACGGCCACATGGGTGAAGTTGTCCGGGGTGGCGTAGCGGATGTCGAGCCTGATGTCCGGGGCCACGGCAGTGATGTCGACCAGTCCGGCCTCGGCCGGCGTGGCCTGGGCCATGGCCGGGACGGCCGGGGAGAGGGCGGCGGCGGCCAGGAAGGCGGCCAGCATCCAGCGGGCAAGGCAGCGGGTGGGCATGGGGGTGCTCCTTTTTTTCGCACCATGCCTGCTGGTCAACTGGTGTCAATATCGTGAGAGCTGTATTTCCGCCCGCAGCCTTGTTGCCGGCCGGCTGCCCGGTTGACGTTTGCCGGCGGCGGGGCCATAAGGTCATACAGTCGCCTCCTTTTGCGGCGGCCCATCCTTATCCACGGAGGAACGCGCCTATGAGCGAGCGCACCGGTCTTATTACCTTCCTTGGCGGCGGCCTGACCCTGTCCGGCAACCCTGTCGGCGTTGGCGACGCAGCCCCGGATTTCACCGTGCTGACCAACGAGCTGGCCCCGGCCAAACTGGGCGATTTTACGGAAAAGGGACTCATCCTCATTGCCGTGCCGTCCTTGGACACGGCTGTTTGCGACCTTGAGGCCCGCAAATTCAACAAGGAAATGGAAAGCCTGGCCGGCAAGGCCAAGGCGCTGGTCATCAGCATGGACCTGCCCTTTGCCCAGAAACGCTGGGCCGAAGCAGCCGGCGTCACCAACATCGTGACCCTGTCCGACCACCGCGACGCCTCCTTTGGCACGGCCTATGGCCTGCTTATAAAGGAATTGCGCCTGCTTGCCCGGACCGTGCTGGTCCTTGGGGCCGACCGCAAGGTGGCCTACATGGAACTCGTGCCCGAGGTGACCCATGAGCCGGACTATGCCGCCGCCCTTGCGGCCTTGGGCAAGGTCTTGTAGAGACGGCCTGTCCGCCCAAGTGGCGGTCGCAGGTGAGACCATGCAATACGATTCCTCTCGGTGCCGACGCCTGCGGGCGTCGGCCCTTTTTGCGGCCCTGGCCCTTGTGGCCTTCCTTGCCGGCTGTGCCGGCCAGCAGGCCACGGTGACGCCCTCGGTGGTCGTCGAACCCGAAGCCCTTGGACGCGGTATGGAAGTCTCCACCGTGGTCAAGGATGCCCGGCCAAGCGCCGAGGTGGGCCTTTGCAACCCGGCCTCGTCCCTAAGCGGCAAGCTCACAACCGCCTGCGATCCGTCGCCGGCCATCCACAGCGCCGTGGAAAAGGGCCTGCGCGACAAGGGCTTCACCCCGGCCCCGGCCCGCGAGTCGGTGGTGCGCACCATCACCGTGGAGCTCACCGAACTGGCCTACAAGCCCAGCCAGGAAGGCACCCAGCTGGCCGCCCGGGCCGTGGCCGTGGTCAATGTCACGGCAGACAACAACGGCCAGAAGCTGACCCGGCGCTATGAGGCCGAAACGGTCTGGAAGCTGCCGGCCGAAGGCGTCGAACCGGAATTCGACAAGCTCTTGAGCATGACCGTGTCCAAGGCCTTAAGCCGCATGGCCTCTGATTATGAGCTGATTCATTTCATGGAAAAGACCATCCTGCGTACGCGGGAAATCAAGTAATCCGGCCCGGACCGCCTCGCGCGGTCCGGGTTTTCCCGTTCCAAACGGCCGCCAGACGGCCCCATCCGGCGGTTCCCTCCGCCGCTAAAGGATCACCGCCCCATGGCCCTTTCCGTCGGCATCGTGGGTCTGCCAAACGTCGGCAAATCCACGCTTTTTAACGCCCTGACCAAGGCCCAGAACGCTCAGGCCGCCAACTACCCCTTCTGCACCATCGAACCCAACGTGGCCATCGCCCCGGTGCCTGACCCGCGGCTCGATGCCCTGGCCGCCCTGGTCAAGCCGCAGCAGGTGTTGCCGGCCACGGTCCGCTTCACCGACATCGCCGGCCTGGTGGCCGGGGCCAGCAAGGGCGAGGGCCTGGGCAACAAGTTTCTGGCCCACATCCGCGAAACCGAGGTCATCATCCACGTGGCCCGGGCCTTTGAAGACCCGGACGTGATCCATGTGTCCGGCTCCGTGGACCCGGCCCGGGACATCGATGTCATCGACACCGAGCTGATCCTGGCCGACGCCCAGATTCTGGAAAACCGGCTCGACCGGATGATCAAGCAGACCAGGGGCAGCAAGGATCGCGAGCTGCTCGACAAGGTCGAGGCCGGCAAGCGCCTGCTTGACCACCTCATGGCCGGCAAGCCGGCCATTTCCGTCGAGGGCGCGGACACCCCGGGCATGATCGCCCTGGTCGAGGAAATCCGTCCGCTTTCGGCCAAGCGCGTCATCTACTGCGCCAACGTGGCCGAGAACGACATCGGCAAGGACAACCCGCTGGTTGACAAGGTGCGGGCCGTGGCTGAGTCGCGCGGGGCCGAGATGGTCGTGGTGTGCGCCCGCATGGAGGAAGATCTGGCCGGACTTTCCGACGAGGAACGCCTGGAATTTCTCGCCTCCTACGGCCTGACCGAATCCGGCCTGGACCGGGTGGTGCGCCTGGCCTACCACTCCCTTGGCCTGATCAGCTTTTTCACTGCCGGTCCCAAAGAGGTCCGGGCCTGGACCATCAGCGCCGGCACCAAGGCACCGGCTGCCGCCAGCGAGATCCACTCCGACATCGAACGCGGCTTCATCCGGGCCGAAGTCATCGCCTTTGACGACTACACCAAGCACTTAACCGAGGCCAAATGCCGGGCCGCCGGCGTCCTTCGCCAGGAAGGCAAGGAATACGTCATGGCCGACGCCGACGTGGTGCATTTTTTGTTCAATGTTTAGAGGACAGAAGACTGGGGCGCTGCCCCAGGCCCTGCCGGGGGCCTGAGGCCCCCGGACCCCCCGCCTATACAAAAAGGGCCGGG
>NZ_MLBG01000136.1 GCF_001936595.1 Desulfovibrio sp. DV | reverse complement strand
TGGTTGACTTTACAACTCCCCTTTGCAAAGGGTGAGGACTTTTTGACGGGAGGCGAGGATGCAGCTTTATAACACCATGACCCGGGCCAAGGAGCCGTTTGTTTCCCGCGTGCCGGGCAAGGTGGCCATGTACGTCTGCGGGATCACCGCCTATGACCTGTGCCATATCGGGCACGCCCGGTCCTCGGTGGTCTTCGACGTGCTCGTGCGCTATCTGCGCCACATCGGCAACGAAGTGAAATTCGTGCGCAATTTCACCGATGTGGACGACAAGATCATCAAGAAGGCCAATGCCGAGGGCGCGACCTCCACGGAAATCGCCGACCGCTATATTGCGGCCTTTTACGAAGACATGGACAAACTCGGCATCCTGCGTCCCGACGCCGAACCCAAGGCCACGGAATATATCGGCGAGATGGCTGCCCTGGCCCAGCGCCTCATTGACGCCGGCCACGCCTACCGCACCCCGTCGGGCGACGTTTATTTCCGGGTCCGCTCCTTTGCGGGCTACGGCAAGCTGTCCGGGCGCGACGTGGAAGACATGCGCTCGGGAGCCCGGGTGGCCCCTGGCGAAGAAAAGGAAGACCCCCTGGATTTTGCCTTGTGGAAGGCCTCCAAGCCCGGCGAACCAGTCTGGGAAAGCCCGTTTGGCCCGGGGCGTCCCGGCTGGCACCTTGAATGCTCGGCCATGAGCGAAAAGCTCCTCGGCATGCCCATCGACATCCACGGCGGCGGCCAGGATCTGATCTTCCCCCACCACGAAAACGAGATCGCCCAGAGCGAGGCGGCCATCGGCGGCGAGTTCTGCCGCTACTGGGTGCATAACGGGTTCGTGCGCATCAACACGGAAAAAATGTCCAAGTCGCTTGGCAACTTCGTCACCATCCGTGACATCTACGCCCGCTATCTCCCGGAAGTGCTGCGCTTTTTCCTTTTGTCCTCCCAGTACCGAAGCCCGCTCGATTATTCCGACCAGGGCCTGGACGAGGCGGAAAAGGGCATCAAGCGCGTCTACGCCGCCAAGGCTCAAATGGAGCAGGCGCTGACCCGGGCCAAATGGAGCGAGACGAAACTCCCGGCCGATGTGCTCGAGGAATTGGCCCGGCACGAGGAAGGCTTCACTGCGGCCATGGACGACGACCTCAACACCGCCCAGGCCATGGGCCATGTGTTTGGCGTCGTCCGTCTGGCCGGCCGGCTGATGGACGACAAGACGCTTGGCAAGAGCCGGGAGACGGCCGAGGTTCTGCGCCGCATCCTTGACGCATTGGCCGTCTGGGCAACCATCCTGGGTGTGCTTGGCAGCGACAGCCAGACCTTTCTGGCCGAACTCAAGGCCTGCCGCCTCACCCGCCTGGGCATTGACGCCGGCCGGATCGACGGGCTTGTGGCCGAACGCCAGGAAGCCCGGAAGACCAAGGATTTCGCCCGCTCCGACACCATCCGCGACGAATTGGCCACTCTTGGCGTCACGGTCATGGACACCGCGACCGGACCGCAGTGGGATGTTGCCTAGTGTCGTGTCCTCGAAAATCCAGGCAGCCGAAAGACAGGCCTATGGTCCACGCCGCGAACACTCTTCTAAAAAAATACGCTCGTATTTTTTTAGGGATGCCGCGCTAGCCTGCCGCCATGCCGGCCCGCATCGTCTACATTCACCACGACTGCTTTATCCTGGAAGCGGGCGGCGCAAGCCTGCTCTTTGACTACCCCGCTCCCAGCTATCTGCCCGAAGCGGCGGCCCGGGCCGCCGCTTCCCGCATTGCCGGCTCCGATCTGACCATTCTCGTCTCCCACAGCCACGACGACCATTTTGACCCCAATATCCTGGCGGCCACGGCCGGGGCGGCCTCGCGCCGTTTCGTCGTGTCCGACGACGTGGCCGACCTTTACGGTGCCGTCCTGCCGCCGGACGCCGTGGTCATGGAGCCGGACATGATCCGGGAGATCGGGGGTATCGTCGTGGAAGCCCTTGAGAGCAACGATATGGGGCTGGCCTACCGCATCGACGTGGCAGAGCTGGCCGTCTATTTCGGCGGGGATCTGGCCTTGTGGGACTGGCCCGGGAACTCGCCGGCGGCCAACCGGGCTGTGGGGATGTCCTGGCGGCGTACGCTGGCCCGTCTGGCCGGACGGCCGCTGGACGTGGCCTTGGCCAACATGGACCCGAGGCTGCCGGGAAACCTGTCCGGTGCGCCGGAACTGCTGGAACGCCTGCGCCCCCGGGTCTTCGTGCCCATGCACCTGGGCGGCCACACCGAGTATATCGGGCAATACGCCGATCGGCTCGCCTGCCCCGGAACGACCCTCTTCCGCTATGCCCGACCGGGCGACAGCCTGGAGATCGAGGCCGCAGCGACGGCCTGACCGGCGTTTCCTTAGAAACCGGGAAGACCGCCCTGCCCCCTCCTCCATGCCGCCGCCACCTGGCGGACATCAGGCAGGCATCAACGGCCTTTGGGATTTTTTTGGACGCATTGGCAGGCCCCGAACGATTTTTCCGCCGCGATCCGCTCCAGGATGGTGGAGCGGCCGGCGTTCCGGGTCAGATCGGTCTCGATGTCGGCCACGGTGTAGCCAAAGCAGAAACACACCTGTTCGCTCATCGCCACTCCAGTTGCTTTCCGCGACGTTTCGTCCACCCGGATGCGGCTCGCGACACTCCGATGTGCTGTCCCGGTCCACAGCCGACCGGATCACCAGCCATCGCCAAGAACCTCATTACAAATTTCTCCCTTTGCAGGGGTCCGGAGGGATCATCCCGGCCGCCGGAGCAACGGTGGTTCCCGTCAAGCTCAATAACCAACCTTCGCGTCTCGACTTGGCAACGCACCCGGTCCAATCAAACTTCCCCCAGGTGGGATTCCAAAGGGCTCAGCCCTTTGGCCGCCGGAGGCACTCTTCCTCTTCTATTCCCTCTTCTCTCTTCCCTCGCGCTCTCAGGAAAAAAGCAGCCGGGCCAGATCGCCGAGGTTATCGGCCTTGGGCCGGCCCTTGCCGCTGTCCGGACCGATGATGGGACCGTAGCCCAGGCGTTCGGCCTGTTTGAGGCGCGTGTCCTGGGCTGCGGCCGGCCGAATGCGGCCGGACAGGTCCACCTCGCCCCAGAACACCGCTCCGGCCGGCAGGGGGCGGTCGTAAAACGAGGACAGGACCGCCGCGGCGATGCCGAGGTCCAGGCCGGGGTCGGCGATTTTGAGGCCGCCGCCGAGCTTGGCGTAAATGTCGGTCTGGCCGAGGTTCAGGCGCAGGCGCTTTTCAAGGACGGCCAGGAGCAGATGGAGCCGGCCGACGTCAAGGCCCAGGGCAGCCCGGCGCGGCATGGAGAGAAAGGACTTGGCGGCCAACGCCTGGACCTCCACGGCAAAGGGCCGGCGTCCTTCCATGGCCATGACCACGGCCGAGCCGGACACGGCCGGGTCCCGGTCACCCAGAAAAAACGTCGAGGGATCAGGCACTTCGCACAACCCGGCCTCGCGCATCTCCATGACCAGCAGCTCGTCGGTCGGGCCGTAGCGGTTTTTAAGCACCCGCAGGATGCGAAACAGATGGCGGCGTTCGCCTTCGAGGTAGAGCACCGTATCGACCATGTGCTCGAGCAGCTTGGGACCGGCGATCTGGCCGTCCTTGGTCACATGCCCGACCAGGACCAGACAGGCGTCGCCGCGTTTGGCTGCTTCCACGCAGGCTGCGGCCACGGCCCGGACCTGGGACACGGACCCGGCCGCGCCTTCGACGCCGGCGGCGTGCATGGTCTGGACGGAATCGAGGATGACGAGGTCTGGCGCGGGCGTCCCGCCGAGAATCTCCACGGTGGCCCCGGCGTCGGTGGTGGAGGCAGCCAGCAGGCCGTCGTGGAGCACGCCCAGCCGTTCGCCCCGGGACTTGAGCTGGGGCAGGGATTCCTCGCCGGAGACGTAAACCACCCGCCGCCCGGCCGCAGCAGCCAGACCAGCCAGTTGGAGCAGCAAGGTGGATTTGCCGATGCCCGGTTCGCCGCCAAGGAGCACGGCCCCGCCCGGGGTCAGGCCGCCGCCCAGCACCCGGTCCAGGCCTTCGATGCCGGTGGCAAAGGGTTTGAAATCCCCGCCCGGGTGATCCCCCAGGACAATGGGCAGCCCGGACGGCAAGCCGTCCGGGCCGGAGGTGCGGGCTGGCCCGATCTTTTCCACCAGGGTGTTCCAGGCCCCGCACCGGGGGCATTGGCCGCGCCAAGTGGGGGCCGTGCCGCCGCAATCACTGCAGGCGAAAACCCGTTTCGGTTTGACCGCCATGCTACTGCCGGGGCGGGTCCTTGGCGTCAACGACCTTGACCCCGAACTCCTTGACGGTCTCGGGCGGATCGAAAAAGACCATCATGAAAGGCACTTCGCCAGCCGGGGCGATATTGGTGTTGTTGGTGAGCACACCGACCTGGGAGGCTAGGGCGTTTTTGAGTTCGTCGCGGGTCATGACCTGCAATTGAAAAAGTGAAACCGTATTGCCGGCCAGTTCTTCCTTGGCAATGATCGTCCCGCCCTTGTCGTCAAACAGGCTGGCCTCAAGCTTGATCATTTCCTTGGGCGACTTGAAATTGTTGACGGCCTTGCCTTCGATGACAAAGAGTTGCCCGGCCTTTTCGTTGGACACGTAATACTGCCGCACGTTTTGCAGCATGATGTCCTTGACCTTGGCCGTCTCCTCAGGCTTCTGGGCGGCCGGCGCACCAGGGGTCGCGGGGGCGGCCGGCTTGTCGGCAGCAGGCTTGGCCGCATCAGATGCCGGGGCAGCGGTTTCGGCCGCCGGCGTCTGGGCTGCGTCCTTGGCGGCCTTTTTGCCGGGCCACAGATCCAGAAAATAAACCGCCGCCAGGGTCGCGGCCACCAGGACAACCAGAACGCCGCCGAGAATCAGAACCCGTTTGCGTCGCTCTTTTGACGGTCGGCTGCCCGGCAGGGGCAGATCAGCCACATCGTCGAGGCTGAATCCCGGCTTGATCGGGCCGCCCGGGAAATCGTCGTCCTGATCCGGTTCCGGCTCGCGCCCCTTTTTGGAGGCTGGAGCGCCGTCGTAGGATTCGGAGTGAAAGAGTCCGGCCGGGATGTCGTCGTCGGGCATGGCCGCGCCGGGACCGGGACGGTCCGCGCCGCCGGCCGCGCCAGCCCGGGGCGGCGTGGGGGCCAGGTCGTCGGGAAAGTCGAAATCCGTCAACCCGCCGCTATCCGGCAGGTCCGGCGGATCGACGTGAAAAACATTGCGGCACTTGCCGCAGCGCAGCTTGGCTCCGGCCGGGCCGACCTTGTCGTCAGGGAGTGCAAACTTGGCCTGGCATTTCGGGCATTGTACAATCATGGTATTTTTTCCCACGCCGGTTGCGGTTTTTGGCCAACCTATGCAATTTCAAGGCCATTTGCTACCGGATCAATTCGTACACGCCGCGAAGCCGCCGCAACCGCTCCCCGATGTCCATGCCGTAGCCCACCAGGAACACGGGGGGGGCAGCGAATCCGACAAAATCCACCGTCACCGCCGCCTCGCGCCGGTACGGCTTGTCCAGAAGCGTACAGACCTTGAGGCTGGCCGGCTGGCGCTTCTCAAGCATATTGGAGAGATAGGCCAAGGAGCGGCCGGTGTCCACAATGTCTTCCACCAAGAGCACATGGCGGCCGGCAATGTCCGTTTCCAGATCCATGAGAAAACGCAGTTCCCCGGGAGCCACGCCGTCGCCGTAGCTGGCCACCCGCACGAAATCCAGGTCCGGGCAAAAATCCAGCGCCCGCAGCAGATCAGCCATAAACGGCAACGCACCCTTGAGCACGCCCACCATGACCACATCCAGACCGGCATACTGGGCCGATATTTCCCGTCCCAGTTCGGCCACGCGGGCAGCGATCGCCGCCTCGCTTATCACTTCACGCAACGTCTCCGACATTATTCCCCGCGTTGTTTGTTCTGAAGTCGTCAAGGGCCCTACATTTCCATGAGAAGCGCGTTTTCGTCGCACTCCGGGAACTTGGGGCAATGGATGCAGTCGGCCCAGACTTTCTGGGGCAGCTGCTCCTTCTCCACCGGCACAAAACCGAGGCGCTCAAAAAAGTGCGGCCGGTAGGTCAGGGTGAACACCCGGAAAATGCCCAGGGTCACGGCGTCGGACAGGCAGGCTTCCACGAGCTTGCCGCCCCAGCCCTGCTTCTGGATGGTCTCGTCGACCGCCAGGGAACGGATTTCGGCGATGTCGTCCCAGCAGATGGACAGGGCGCAACAACCGCGAATACCGGGCACATCATGCTCGGCCAGGACAAAAAAATCCCGCAGATGGCTATAGAGCTGGTTAAAGGACCGCGGCAACAGGAATTCCTTGCGGGCGCAGTGCATGAGCATTGCGTGGATCGGCTTGACGTCCTGAATCCGCGCCTTGCGAATGAAAAACTCGCTCATTTCCCGCCGCCGGCAAGCAGTTTGTCGAGCACCTGGCGCAGCATCTCGCCGGGCATGAAGCCGGCATGGTTGAGAGCCTGCTGGCCGGTGGGATCGTAGATGATGGTTTTGGGGATCATGGTCACGCCAAAGGTGTTGATGACGTCGGGATCGGCCAGATGGACCGGAAAGTTAAACGGCGTCTGCTTGACGAAACGGAAGTACTGTCCCTGGTCCTGATCCAGGGAGATGCCGATAAAAACCACCTTGTCGGCGGGATAATGCTTCCTGGCTTCGATGAATTCCGGAATCTCCATCAGGCAGGGTTTGCACCAGGAGGCAAAAAATCAATGACCACCACCTTGCCCTGGGCCGCGACCACGGTGTCGAGAACACCCTGGCCGGTAATGGTGCCGGAATCCTGGGCACTGGCCAGGGACAGCGGCGCAAGCAGGAGCAGCAAGGCGACTATGAGGGGGCGAATACGCAACGGCGTCCTCCACGAAAGCGATTGAGCGGCGCGGCCGCCAGGAGTTTTTACTCCAAAGGCATCGGGCCGCGCCAGTTGTTTTTTCCTAGACGGCGCCGGCCAAAAGCTTGGCCTGGCGCACGGCATCAACGGCATCGGTGGCATAGGCGTCAGCCCCGATGGATTTGGCAAAGGCTGCGGTGACCACGGCTCCGCCAACCATGATCCGGGCGGCAAGGCCGCGCTCGCGCACCAGGCGCACCGTGTCTTCCATACGCACCATGGTGGTGGTCATAAGGGCGGACAGGCCGATGACCGAGGCGCCGTGCTCGCTGGCCGCATCCACGATGCGTTCGGCCGACACGTCCTTGCCGAGATCAATAACCTCGAAGCCGTGGTTTTTGAGCATCAGGCACACGATGTTCTTGCCGATGTCGTGGATGTCGCCCTCGACCGTGGCCATGACGATGCGCGCCTTGGCCGCTCCGGCCGTTTCGACCAGCAGCGGTTCGAGCCGGGAAAATCCCGCCCGCATGGCCTCGGCCGCGGCCAAGAGCTGAGGCAGGAAGAACTCCTTGCGCTCGTAGCGCTCCCCGACGCTCATGATGCCCGGAATAAGCTCTTCGCTCAACAGTTTGGCCGGGTCCCGGCCCTCGGCCAGGGCCGTTTCCACCAGCGCGAGCACTTCTTCCCGGCGGCCGTGCACCACGGCCCGGCGCAGCGGACTCTCCCCGTCATCGGCGGCTCCGGCCGCGGCCACCGTCACCCCCCCGCCGCCCTGGTTCGGTTTCCAGCCGGCATAACGGCCGATAAACCGCCCGGCCTGGGGGTCGCGGCCCATGAGCACCTCACCGGCCGTCAGCGTTTCCATAAGCCGGGGCACATTGGGGTTGGCTATGGCCGCCGCCATGCCCGCCCCCAGGCACATGGCGAAAAAGGTGCTGTTGACGAGCTCCCGGGCCGGCAGGCCAAAGGAGATGTTGGACAGGCCAAGGACGGTGGGCAGCCCCCACTTCTCGCGGCAGTAGCGGATGGTGTCCAGGCAGGCCACGGCGGCCTCGGGCTTGGAGGAGACGGTCAGCGCCAGGGCGTCGACCAAAATGAGGCGGCGCGGGATGTCCAGGGAATCGGCCTGGGCGAGCAGCTCCTCGATGATGGCCAGACGCTCGGCAGCGGTCACCGGCAGCTTTCGGCCTTTAAGCGGCAGCAGGATAAACGGTGCGCCGTGGTCGCGGCAGATCGGCCCGAGCCGTTCCATGCGCCCGGGTTCGCCGCTGATGGAGTTGACGAGCGGCGTGCCCGGATAGGCCCAAAGCCCGGCGGTCAGGGCGTCGGCGTTGTTGGAATCCAGACACAGCGGCAGTTGCTGGCGTTTGACCAGTTCCAGGGCCAGGCCCGGCAGCACGGCCACCTCGTCGACCATGGGCGCGCCCACGTTGACGTCGAGGACATGGGCTCCGGCGGCCGTCTGCTCCTCGGCAAAGGCCAGGGCCTTGGTGAATTCCCCGGCCACCAGTTCGGCGGCCAGCTCGGGCTTGCCGGTGGGATTGATGCGCTCGCCAATAAGCGCCAGCGGGCTTCCCCCGCCGACCGGCACGGTGACGGAGCGGGCGGTGATGGCCAGCACCGGGCGGTCGGGCGTGTCCATGCGCTTGAGGCTGCGGCCGGACAAGGTCGCGGCCAGGGCGGCGATATGGGCCGGGGTGGTGCCGCAGCAGCCGGACAGGGCCTTGGCTCCGAGATCGGCGAACCGGGCGGTTTTCTCGGCAAATTCCTCCGGTCCCATGGGAAAGACGGTGCAGCCGTTTTCCAGACGCGGCATCCCGGCATTGGGCTTGACGAAAAAGGGCGTGCGCAGGCGGCGGGAAAAGGCCTCGCCAACCAGACGCATGTCGTCGGGACCCTGGCCGCAGTTGACGCCGATGAGATCGACACCAAGATTTTCCATGGTGTCGGCAAACACCTCGGGGCTGGATCCGGTCAGGCTGGCCGCGCCCTCAAAGGTCATGCACATGGCCACCGGCAGGGAACAGACCTGGCGGCAGGCCAGGATGACGGCCTTGGCCTCGGCCAGATCGAAATGGGTCTCGCCGATGATCAGATCGCAGCCGCCCTCGGCCAGTCCCCGGATCTGTTCGGCAAAGGCGTCCACAAGATCATGCAGGGAGGCCTTGCCCAGGGGGGCGACAAAATGGCCGGTCGGTCCGACGGAGCCGGCCACGAACACGCCCGGACCGGCGGCCTGCCGGGCCGCTTTGGCCATTTCGCGATTGAGCGCCCGGACGTCCGTGCCGGCCGGCAGTTTGTAGCGGGTGCCGCCGAAGGTGTTGGAGGTGATGACCCGGGAACCGGCCTGGACATATTCCCGATGGGTGGCCATGATGGCCTCGGGGTGGGCCAGACCGAAGAGTTCCGGGGACTGCCCGGGAGAAAGCCCCCGGCCCTGGAGCAGGGTTCCCATGGCTCCATCGAAAATGAGCAGCCCGTCATCGCCAAGCGCTTTTCTGAAATCGCCCACGCAGCCTCCTTATGCCCATCAGCGGTCTCGATGCCGCATCCGAAACGCGGTCCGTCTACTGAAAAACATTGAAAAGGACAAACCAAAACTTTACAGAGTGTGGTAGTCATGCGAGACAGCGCCTTTGCAGCCTCGGGCAGTCTGCCCGGGCCAACCCAAGCGGTGCGACCGCACCTTTAAAACCCGGTCATTATCCGATGGAACTTCAAGACGATCAAGACATTTCCCCGGAAGATACGGACCTGGATCCTGTCGAACCCGAAGTGCTCGACGACGCGGACGACTCCGACGCGGCAACCCTAGACCTCGATTCCACCGACGATTTCCAGCTCCCCGCCCCGCGCAGCCGGGCCGAGGGCTCTCTTTCCACGCGCGATCCCCTGCAGCTCTACCTGCGCGAGATCGGCAAGTTTCCCATGTTAAAGCCCGAGGAGGAACAGGAGCTGGCCCGGCGCGTTCGCGATGCCGGCGACCAGAAAGCCGCCTTCCGCCTCATTTCCTCCCATCTGCGGCTGGTGGTCAAAATCGCCATGGATTTCCAGCGCCGCTGGATGCAAAACGTCCTGGACCTCATCCAGGAAGGCAACGTCGGCCTTATGCGGGCCGTGACCAAGTTCGACCCCGACAAGGGCATCAAGTTCTCCTACTATGCCGCCTACTGGATCAAGGCGTATATCCTCAAGTATATCATGGACAACTGGCGCATGGTCAAGATCGGGACCACCCAGGCCCAGCGCAAATTGTTTTACAACCTCAACAAAGAGCGCCAACGGCTGCAAAGCCTGGGGTTCGACCCCAGCGCCTCCCAGCTGTCCCAGGCCTTAAACGTCACCGAATCCGACATTGTGGAGATGGACCAGCGCTTAAGCGGCAACGACCTGTCCCTGGACGTGTCCCTGGGCGATGACACCACCACCACCCGTCTGGATTTTCTCCCGGCACTGACCCCGGGCATTGAGGAAATCCTGGCCGGCGACGAGATTTCCCAGCAACTGGAAAAACACATCCTGAGCATCCGCCCCAAGCTCAACGAAAAAGAGATCGAGCTCCTCGACAATCGCATTCTCTCCGATTCCCCGGTGACCCTGCGGGAGATCGGAGCCAAATACGGCATCACCCGGGAACGGGTGCGCCAGATTGAATCCCGGCTCCTGGAAAAGCTCAAGGACCATTTGTCCAAGCGCATCGAGGACTTTTCCTCGGATTGGATCCATAAGGACGAATAGCGGCGCGTTTGTCGGACGATCTGCTCCCGGCCACCTGCCGGAGCCACGCGTCCGCACCGCCGCAACGGATGCCGGCCATGCCTGAAGTACGAAAGCGTTTTTCCCCGGCGCGACTGCCGCTTTTCCTGGTACTGGCGCTTTTGCCATGCCTGTTGTCCAATTCCTGCGCCTCAAGCCAACTGGCCCGCAACGCCCATGCCGCGCGCGGCCTGTCCCAGGCGGCAGAGGTCAGCTACCAGTTCCTGGTCTACCAGGATCTCCTGCGCCAGGGCCGCAAGGAAGAGGCGGCCGAGAATCTGGCCGGACTGGCCACGGCCCACCCTTCCCCGGATCTGGCGGTGGAACTGGCCAACCTCTATTGGGGCCAAAACGAGCGCGAAAAAGCCACCGAGATCCTGGAAAAAGCCCGCACGGCCTTTCCCGGCAGCCGGCAGATCGCCTTTTATCTGGCCAACGCCTACCAGATGCGGCGCATGAACGAGCAGGCCATCAAAGTCCTGGAAGTCTTTCTGGCCAGCCATGCCACAGACGAGTCCGCCATCCAGGAACTGGCCTCGCTTTGCATCGATACCGGCCGCCACAAGGAAGCAACAGCCCTGCTCGGGCGCATTCCCGAAGCCAACCGCGACGCCACGGTCTCCTACCTCTTGGCCAAGGCTGCCGCCGGAGCCGGGAACAACAAGGATGCCGTCCGGTATCTGCGGACCGCCGTGGCCCAGGATGCCGGCCTCATGGTGGCCTGGGCCGAACTGGCCGGAATGCTCGAAACCGAAGGCGACCTCAAAGGCGCTCAGGATGCCTACCAGCGGATGCTGGCCCTGGGCGAGGAATCCCCGGAAGTCCGGGCCAAGCTTGTGCGTCTGGCCATCCGCCAGAAAAACCCGGCCAAGGCCGTGGCTCTGCTCAAAGACGGCCAGACCGGCAAATCCCAGTTTCTCGACGCCATGGCCGCCCTGGTCGAGGCCGGCTATCCCAAGCAGGCCAAGCAGGTCCTCGACCTGCTCCAGGCCGCCGAGCCGGACAGCCCGGATCTGCCCTTTTACAAGGCCGTCCTGGCCTATGAAGGCGACAAGAACCCCAAAGCAGCCATGGCCATCCTGGCCCAGGTGGCGACCGACAATCCCAACTATGACAAAAGCTTGAGCTTCCGCGTCCAGATCGCCTCGGAAATCGGCGACCTGCCGGCGGCCCGGACCCTTGTGCGCGAGGCCCGGGAACGCTTCCCGGACCGCCGCGAATTCGCCGGCATGGACGCCGCCCTCAAGGACAAGTCCGGCGACACGGCCGGCGCGGCCAAGACCCTGGAAGACGCCCTGGTCACCTGGCCCGACGACCTCGATCTGCTCTACCGCTACGGCGTGGCCCTGGAAAAGCTCAAGCGCCGCGACGAAGCCAAAGCCGTCATGGAGCGCATCGTGGGCAAAGACGACACCCACCCCGATGCCCTCAATTATCTTGGTTATTCACTGGCCGAGGAAGGCCGCGACCTGGAACGGGCGCTCGGCATGATCGAAAAGGCCCTGGAAAAAGAACCGGACAATCCTTTTTTTCTCGATTCAAGGGCCTGGGCGTTATACAAGCTCAAAAGGATGGACGAGGCCCTGACCACCATTGAAAAGGCCATCGCCCACAAGGTCAAAGACGCCATCATCTGGGAGCACTACGGCGACATCGCCGCTGCCGCCGGCCGCAAGGCCGAGGCCCAGAAAGCCTACCGCAGCGCCCTGGAACTGGGTTCCGAAACGCCGGGGATTGTGAAAAAGAAACTGGAGGCCCTGTAACATGCCGCGACAGGCCCTGCTGCGCCTTCTCCTGCTGGCCGCCCTGGCGATGTGGGTGTCAGGCTGCGCCGGCATCAAGCCGGCCGCACCGGTTGCCGACGAGTCCAAGGCCGTCTACCAGGCCTTTCTGGATGCCCAGGCCCGCCTTGAGCCGGCCCAGGCCTTTTCCCTGTCCGGGTCCCTGAGCTTTGCCCGGGGCGGCAAAAGCGGCCGCCTGAACTACCGCTTCTACGGCAACTTCGCCAATCCCGTGCGCCTGGACCTGACCACGCCCATAGGCGGCGCCTACGCCCATCTGCGCGAGACCGGCGGCGAATTCACCGCCTTTGTCCCGGGCCGCGACACGGTCTTT
>NZ_MLBG01000135.1 GCF_001936595.1 Desulfovibrio sp. DV | reverse complement strand
ATGGAAAGAGCGTATCAGGTCTAATTTCCAGAGGAAAAAGCTCAATACGCTCATGGACAATTTGACCCGATAAACCTGTTACCCATGTACCCGGTCAGGCTGTTACCGATGTTCCCGGTTGTACAGGGGATGATCCCCCCGGACCCCTGCAATGGGGCATGGAAAGCGGGTGGTGGTGAGACAACAGAGCGTGAGAAACGGCGACCATTCCCCTTTACCCCGTTGGGGGGTCCGGGGGCCTCAGGCCCCGGCCGCCGGAGGCCTGCCTTTCTCTTTACCCCTTCCCGCTTAACAATTCGGCCTGGCCCTGACGGTGCAGATGGCGTCGCGCAGTGTTTCGCGGACCATCGCGTCGCTGACGGGCTCCTCAATGACCAGGGACACGGCCTGGGCATAGCGGGCCGGGAGCCTATTGAGCGTCAGGGCGTAGATATCCTCGATATCGGTCCGCGACGGACTGTACCGGCGAAATTCGGCCAGCACTTCGGGGAGCAAGCGGATGACCCGTTCTTCGTTCCGATTGCGGATGGAATGGAAATCGAGCCCCAGTGCGGCAAAGTCCATGCTGCCTCCGCAAGGTTCAGGTGTTTTATTCCGTGTTACCCGGGTTTGCGCAGATTGCAATGCTTTTTGCCGGGCAGACCCTGCTCATGCCAGCGCCAGGCCGTTTCCACGATGGCCTTGAGGTCCATGTAACGCGGGTTCCAGCCCAGTTCGCGGATGATGGCTCCGGAGTCGGCATAAAGTCCGGGCGAATCGCCGGCCCGACGGGGGCCTTCGAGCCTGGGCACGGGGCGGCCGGAGACGGCTTCCACGGCCCGGATGACTTCGCGCACGGAATTGCCGGTGCCGGTGCCGAGGTTGAAGGTGGCGCTCGGCGCACCGCCGAGCAGGCGTTGGACGGCCAGGATATGGGCGTCGGCCAGATCGGACACGTGGATATAGTCGCGAACGGCGGTGCCGTCGGGGGTCGGGTAGTCGGTGCCGTAGACCTCGACCCGGGGGATGCGGCCCAGGGCGGCGGCAATGACCAGCGGGATGAGATGGGTTTCGGGCTTGTGGTCTTCGCCGATCTGCCCGTCCGGGTCGGCTCCGGCGGCGTTGAAGTAGCGCAGCGCCGTGTAGGTCATGCCGTAGGCTGCGTCGAAATCCTTGAGCATCTGCTCGATCATGAGCTTGCTCGTGCCATAGGGGCTCATGGGCCGGGTCGGGTGGTCTTCGGTCAGGGGCACGCGCTCGGGGGTGCCATAGGTGGCGCAGGTGCTGGAGAAAACGATATGGCGGCAGCCGGCCTTGCGCATGGCGGAGAGAAGCGACAGGGAGCCGGCCACATTGTTGCGGTAGTATTTTTCCGGGTCGGTGACGGATTCGCCGACATAGGCAAAAGCGGCGAAGTGCAGGACGGCGGCGGGCTTGAATTCGGCGAAGACCTCGTCGAGTTCGCCCCGGTTTAAGATATCGCCGCGCACCAGCGGTCCCCATTTGACGGCCCAGTCGTGGCCGTACACCATGTTGTCAAAGGTGATGGGGGTGAATCCGGCTGCGGCCAGGGCCTTGCAGGTGTGGGAGCCAATGTAGCCAGCGCCGCCGGTAACCAGAATATTCGTTGCCATGGTCCGTTCTTCCTTGGGTTACTTGTCTGCGAGAATCGCTTTGACAGGACGGTCCGTATCCGATTTGCCAAATCCCCGGGGGACGGCCCCCAGGCGCATGGTCATTTCCCGATAAAACGTGGTGACGCCGAGGCGCAGGGTCAGGTTCTGGCCGGGGGTCAGGGCGGCAACGCCAAGCTCCCGGGCCGGCAGGGTCATTTCCAGGGCGATGTGCGGCAGGGGTTTGTCGAGCACCTGCACAAGGCCTGTTTCGTCGATGCGGGTCAGGCTTCCGTCGTCTTCGATGCGAAAGAGCCTGGGCGACAGTTCGAAGCGCCCCGGATATTTGCTGTGGGGCCGCGGCAGCAGGCAGGCGGCGAAGCGGCGAAGTCCGGCCCCGGCGTCCACCTCGATCTGGAGCTGGTAGGTTTCCGATATGGGAAATTCGCCCTCGTAGGCCAACAGGAAGAGATCGACGTAATTCTGGGCCAGATGAAAGAGGTTTAAGCCTTGGGCGTCCCAGCTCATATGCACGTCGCCAAAGGGCACATGGGGGGCAGGCAGGCGAAACCAGGGCAGGCGGGTTGCGGCCTTGTCCGGCCAGTCGCCAAGGCCACCGTCGGCCAGCGACACAGGCCCGGCTGCCGGGTGGATGGAGACGACTTCGGGCTGGGCGGCCGGACGGTTGGCGGCGCTGGCCGCATGGATGGCCGGGGCCTCGCGGTTGGCCGGAACCATGGCCGCCAGGAGCGTCTCGTAGGGGACGTTGTGGATGTCGACCAGCCCCATGTTGAAGTCTTCGCCGTCGCCGCGCCCGCCGTGCGGTTCGTCGTAGTACTGGAACCAGTGGATGCCGGCCACATTGGGAAAAGCGGCGAAGTTGCGTACGGCGGCGGCAGCCCCGACGGCCCGTTCGGCCTGGGTCTCGACGTGCATCAAGTGGCCGTTGTTGACGTTGCCGGAGCGGTTTTGATTGGCCGCAAAGAAAAATTCCGAGACAAGCACCGGCGTGTTCGTGAGCTTGGCCAGCCCTTCGAAGTAGTACGGGGCCACCCAGCCGTCGGGCGTGTCCACGTTGTAGTTGGTGGACAGGACGTCGAGATGCCCGCGCGAGGCCAGGACCGCGTCCTGGTTGTAATAGAGCGGCAGCCGGTCGCCCATGACCAACCGCCCCGGATCCACGGCGCGAAGGGCCTTGTGGACGAGTTCGTAGTAGCGCCCGGCACAGGCGGCCGTGACCTTGGTGATGAGTCCGATGCCCTGGCCGCCGGGGCGCAGTTTCAGTTCCGCGCCGCCCCGTTTGAGGTCTTCAAAGGAATTGAAGCCGGGCGCAGGCACGAAATCGGCCAGCAGCCGGTCCCATTTGCCGTCGTAATGGTCAAAGACCATGCGCCAGACATGGCGTTTGGCGTAGATGGCCCATTCGTTGCCGAGGTACCATTTGAAAAGCGGCGCATTCCACCAGCCCACCTCGTTGTCGGTGAAGTAGCCGATGACGGCCGGATTGTCCCGGTAGGGCGCGGTCACTTCCCGGGCCTTGGCAATGGTCCGCTCCAGGGCTTCCGGGGCAAAGGGATCGAACCAGTGCAGCCGCGCGTTGCGGCCAAGGTCGATCTCCGGGACGATGGGCAGGGTCATGGCCGGGGTGGGATCGGACCAGCCGCCCCGGGTGTTGAACCCCCAGGCGTAGAGGCGCTGCTGGGTGTCTGCCGCCCAGGCCGCTTCTGCGGGATAGAAGTTCTCGAAGAAATACCCCCGGTCCCGGGTCTTTTTATCACCGCCGTTGACGGTGTTGGCCCCGACGGAAAAAAAGCGCGGTCCGCCGGGCAGGGTCAGCCACCAGACGCCGCCGTCGCAGCGGGTGCCAAAAGAAGCGGCAACAGCCGGCAGGCCAAGGCACAGGCACAGCAGGGACGCGAGTAGGACATGGAGAAGTTTGCGCATGGAGTGGGCGTGTGTGCGTGTCCGGTTTCAGCCGATCAGGCCAGGGCGTCGGCCAACAGCTTGGCCAGGACCACGTCGGAATCGAAATAGCGCGCGGCAAAGGTCCGGGCGGCGGCGCTGTGGCGGTCCCAGTCGGCGCGCACGGCCTCGATGCCGGCCAGGGCCTCGGCTTCGTTGGTAAAGGCCAACACGCCCTCCCCCACCTCCATGAAGCGGGAATAGCCGGTGTCCTGGACCACGGCCGGCCGGCCGGAAGCCAAGTAGCAGGCGGTGCGGCAGGAGAACCAGCCGCTTTTGGTCGCCACATAGGCATTCTTGGCCGTGGAAAATTCGGCCAGACTGTCCCAGATATAGTCGCGGTAGACCCAGGGGGTTTGCGACATGGAAAAGCCGTCGCGCAGGGTCCAGCCCTTCTCTTCCAGGAGTTCGCGCGGCGGTTTGCCGCCGCCCAGGGCCAGCTCCAGCACGGCCAAGGTCTTTTGGGGCAGATCGAGCATTTTTTCAAATTCCAGGTTCTTGCCGCCGTACTGCACTCCGGCCACCAGCGGCCCTTTCTGGGCCGGCTGCCAGGACAGCACGGTGGTGAAAACGTCCCGGCCGGGCTTGGGCGAAGCCCCGGCCCAGCTTTCGAGCACAATGGGCTGGCGGGTGGGAATCCAGTCGATAACGCCCTTGGGCACGGTGCAGAAATCCTGGCCCACGTTCTCGCCAAAGGAGAAAAAGACATCGTGGCGGCGCATGTTCTCGATGTTTCGCACCTCGTCCGCCGTGGCCGTGCCGGCCAGGAAGTCCGGAAAGCTCGACTGGGTGTAAAGCGGGTCGGAATCGATCAGCACCTTGACCGGAATCCTGGCGTAGCTCTCGCGCAGCTGGCAGGTGGTCGAGATGTTGAAAAACACGTCGGCCCGGGCCACGACGGCATCGAGTTCCTCGGCAGACATGCCCCAGTGGCGCTCATCCGGGCCGATGACGCAAAAGCGTTTTTCCAGGCCCGGATGGAGACGCTCAAGGAAATCGCCCAGGTATTTGGTATGGTAGGTCAGGTCGTCGACAAAGGTGACGTTAAAGGGATCATAGGCCCAGCCGCCAGTGTCTTCGAGGTAATAGACGTCGTGGCCAAGGCGATAAAAGCCTTGCAGGTACTGGATATAATCCCAGGCCACGCCGCCAAGCGGATAGGTGGCGGCCAGACCGGAAACGATGATGGTGCGTTTTTTCATTGCTCTCGCCAGGGGCGACAACCGCCCGTTTTCCTTCGCAAGCCGCTCCCAAAGGCACGGCCCAATCTCCCCCCTTGCCCAGTCGGGGGGGTCCGGGGGCGTCACGCCCCCCGGCCGCCGGAGGCATCTTCACTCTTATGCATCGTTCCCATCTGGCGACGACGCCGGGAAAAATTGCTTCTCCCGCTCCCGGATGTCGGCTGCGCCGATAAAACGGAAATATTCCTCGAAATCGATCATGGTATCCGGGCCGGCCAGACCGGCGCTCGTGCCCTTGGCTTTAAGGTGTCCGGCCCAGGCCCGCAAGGCTTTGACCACAGTAAAAACCGAAGCGCAGGGATAGGCCACGGCGGCGTAGCCCAGTTCCTGGAGTTCGGGGGCCGGAAGAAACGGCGTGCGTCCGCCCTCGATCATGTTGGCCATGCTCGGGACCGGCACGGCGGCATTGACCCGGCGCATGTCCGCAACCGAGGTCACGGCCTCGACAAAGACCATGTCCGCCCCGGCCGCGGCATAGAGACAGGCCCGGCGGATGGCCTCTTCAAGGCCGTACACGGCAGCGGCGTCGGTGCGGGCCATGATGACGAAGTCGGGGTCCTGTCTGGCCCACAAGGCGGCTTTGAGCTTGGGCAGAAAATCCTCCACCGCCACCACCGACTTGCCGGCCATATGGCCGCAACGTTTGGGAAAGGTCTGGTCTTCGATAAAAAGCGCAGCCGCGCCCAGGCGTTCGACCTGCCGTACGGTGCGGATCACGTTGTTGACGTCGCCAAAGCCGGTGTCGATGTCGACCATGACCGGCACATCCACCCGTTCGATGATGTGGCTGTAGTGTGTGAGCATCTCCGTGGCGGTCATAAGGCCGAGGTCCGGCAGACCAAGGGCGCTCCCCGAGGAACCGTAACCGGCCACGCACAAGGCGGAGAAGCCGGCCTCAACAATGGCCAGGGCGGAAAGGGCGTCATGGGCCACAGGCAGCATGAGGATCTCGGGAGAAGCAACCAGTTCACGAAAGCGCGTGGTCTTTTTCATGGAGCCTCCAGGCAGCCGGTTGTGGGAAGCGCCCTTTTACCGCAGGGGCAAAAGGGCGCGACAATGGCCATGGGCAGACTAGCCCGCAAAGCATCCGGGGATCAGGCCACAAGCGGCGTGGGCGGGGTCCTCTCCGGCCGGCCCGTGCCCATCTGGATGGCGTGGAGCCGGGCGAACTCGCCGTTTCGGGCCATCAGTTCGTCGTAGGCCCCCATCTCGTGGATGCGCTGGTTTTTGATGACCAAAATCGTGTCGGCCCGACGCATCATGGACAGGCGGTGGGCGATGACAAAGGTGGTGCGGTTTTGCATGAGCCGTTCCAGGCCTTCCATGATGAGGGCCTCGGTCTCGGCGTCCAGGGCCGAGGTCGGCTCGTCGAGGATAAGCAGCGGCGCGTCCTTTAAAAGGGCCCGGGCGATGGACAGCCGCTGGCGCTGGCCGCCGGACAGGTTGGCCCCTTTTTCACCCAGGATGGTGTCGTAGCCGTCCGGGAGCGCGGCAATGAAGTCGTGGGCATTGGCCAGGGTGGCGGCCTGGATGACTTCCTCGCGGCTGGCCTGGCGCTTGCCGTAGGCGATGTTGTCGTGGACGCTCATGGGAAAGAGCTGGGTATCCTGGAGGACAATGGCGATCTTGTCGCGCAGGCTGCGCAGCGTCACGTCGCGCAGGTCCTGGCCATCGATGCTGATGGCCCCTTTTTGCGGATCGTAAAAGCGCAGCAGCAGGCTGACCAGCGAGGTCTTGCCGGCCCCGGTCTGGCCCACGATGGCCACGGTGGAACCGCCGGGACAGGTGAAGTCCACGTTGTTTAAGACCATCTTTTCCGGCGTGTAGCCAAAGCTGACGTCGGCAAAGCGCACTTCGCCCTTGGCCACGGCCAGTTTCGGGGCATCGGGCTTTTCCGGCACGGCCTCGTTGACGGCCAACACGTCCATGACCCGTCTGGCCCGGGCCAGGGAGGCGCGGATGCCGGCCACGGTGTCGCTTAAGCTGTTAAGCGGCGTATAAAGCGAGGCCAGGTAGGCAATAAACACCAGCAATTCGCCCGTGGTCAGGCTGCCTTCCAGGACATGGCGCACGCCGATGTAAAGGACCAGGGCCGTGCCTGTGGCGGTAATGCCCGACACCAGCCAGCCGTAGACGGTCTGCAGGGCGTAGAGCGAAAGTTTGCGGTCGAAGGAGTGCTGGGACTCGCTGACGAACTTGCGGCGTTCCTCGTCTTCGCGGCCAAAGGCCTGGACCAGGGTGATGGAGGAAAAGATGCGCTCCACCGTGGTGTAGACCTGGGACTCCTTCATGTGGGTCTCGGTGGTCAGATCGCCGATCTTGCGCGACACCCGGGAGATGGCCAGAAAGAGAAAGGGAATGACGCACAGGGAATAGAGGGTCAGCTCGGTGTCCATGCGCATGCACACGACGAGCATCCCGATCAACAGGGCGGAGCTGGTCAGGGTGGTGAAGACGCCGTTCATGAGGAGCGTCTGCACGGCGTAGGTGTCGCCCATGATGCGGTAGATGAGGTCGCCGGTGGGCCATTTCTGGTGAAAGAGCAGCGACTGGCGCTGCAAATGGTCAAACAGGTCGCAGCGCAGGTCCTGGACCATGTCCTGGCCCATGCGGATGGTCAGGTAGTTGTTGCAAAGCTGGACAAAGCCGACCAGGAAATGCACCCCGACCAGCAGACCCACCACGCAGGCGAGCTGGACGCCGATGGTCAGGGTGGCCAGATCCGGGGTCCAGCCGAAGACCTCCAGGGGCTTTTGTCCGATGATCTGGTCCACGGCCAGTTTGAGCGGCCAGGGTTTGAGGAGCTCCATGGTGCTGGCCAGCCCGACCAGCCCCAGGCCCAGGAAAAACAGATGCCGGTAGGGGCGCAGATATCTAAGCAGGGTCCGAAACATGCTCATGGGGTCAATCCTTGGCAGACAGGCTGCCCCGGGCCTGGGGGACGCGGCGGCCTTCGCGGCCCGTCGCCGGACGGTGGTGGTCCCGCCCGCTCCCCCCGGCATCCGGGAGGCGTCAGAAAAGTCCCGACGGTTGCGCCGGCAGCCGGCGCAGCCGGGCGGCATCACGCAATCCGCCCCCGGCCGCCCGGCATGGGATGCCAGGCAGGGACCGGGGGCGGCGCTTGGTCAGTTGCTTAGGCAGCGGCGGTCTCGACCTCGGAGGCTGCCACCACCGGCTCGACCGGGAGGGCGGCGTCTTCGTCGGCAGCGGCAGCCGTCTGGGGACGCACCACCTTGACCACGCGCTCGTCCTTGGGTTCGCCGGCCGAGCAGCCCGGACGGGTGACCATGACATACTGGGTGATGGTGGCGACCAGGGCGGCGGCGCGGTAGAGGCCAAGGCTCATCCAGCCGGCCACGGCCAGGGCGGCGGCTCCGGCCGCGATGGCGGCGACGGGCTTGACCAGGGCCAGGGCGGCGCCGGTTGCAATCAGGGCGACAAGCACCGTTCCGGCCAGACCGGAAGGCAGCACCGAGCCGGCCATGCGCACGAACCGCTTCTCGCCGCCGTGGTTCTCAACCGTCACCCGCAGCCGGGCCGTGGTCAGGCGGCAGGTGCGCACCGACAGGTCCCAGGGCGGGGTGTTGGAGGAGGCGGAGAAGCCGGAATCCATGGCGTAGGAGACGCCAAGCGTCCGCAGGAGGCCGATGATGGAGCCAAGCAGCTCGTCGCGCTCCAGGCCCTTGTTGTTCCAGAAGAAGCGATGGAAGGACAGGCGGTGGGCCAGGATGCCGGCCGTGCCGGTCAGGCGGCGGAAGATGCCGATGCGCGGCAGGCTGGCCTCGTCGCAGCCGGCAGTGTCGGCCAGGGGCAGCGGGCAGGCGTTGACGCCGGCGGAACGGGTCAGGGCCAAAAGCGTGGTGTAGCGGGTCCAGCCGCGAAGGACCGGCTGGGCCAGGGTCAGGGCGGCAATGGTCAGGCGCGAGGCCAGGTTGTCGTGGCGCTTGGGCAGGCGGGCCTTGCTCACCCGGTAGCCGACAAAGGCCAGGGTGGCGGCGATCATGGACAGGCCGATGCCTCCGGCCACGAAGGACAGGGGCGTGGCCAGCATCAGGCCCAGGGCCAGGACCATCCATTCCATGGACAGGGGCAGATAGGCAGCCAGGCTGCCCTTGGGTTCGTACAGGGTCTGGAACAGGCCCATGCCGAAGGCGCCGTGGTAGACGATGGGACGGGCGGCCAGAAGCGCGCCGGAGATGTCGCCGTAGATGCGGCCGGCCCATCGGGAGTTGCCGAGCATATTGAAACGGAACTTGTGCTTGGGAATAAGGAGCGCCTCGGCCCGGCCGTAGCCCTTCTGCTGCTTCAGGTAGGCCGAGATGGTGCAGCGGCGGTGGTGCCACACGAACATGGCGGCGGAAAAGCCGATCACATGGCCCTGGTCCTGGAGCCGCCAGCACACGTCCACATCGTCGCCGGCCGCCCGGTAGGTGGCGTCGAAGCCGCCGATGCCGGCCAGATAGTCCTTGCGGTAGGCCATGTTGCAGCCCGGGATGTGCTCGGCGATCTCGTCGGTCAAAAGAACGTGGGTCGGCGCGCCGGGAGAAACGGCCACGCAGGCGGCGGTGCGGTTGTCGTCGGGCGGGGGCAGGTTGGGGCCGCCGACAGCCACGAAGCGCGGGTCTTCAAAGGCCCAGGCCATGTAGTGGAGCCAATGCGGGTCCACGTAGCAGTCGGAGTCGGTGTAGGCCACAATCGGGCCGCGGGCCGCGTTCATGCCGACGTTGCGGGCAGCGGACAGGCCCAGGTTCGGCTGATGGATCACGTGGATGTAGGGCGCGGCCGCGGCATGGCGGTCGGCGATTTCGCCGGTGGCGTCGGTGGAGCCGTCGTCCACCACGATGACTTCGAAGTTGGGGTAGTCGACCTTGGCAAAGGAAGCCAGACAGCCGTCCATGGTGGAGTCGGCGTTGTAGGCGCACACCACGACCGAGATAAACGGCGCGTTGGCGGGCAGATGCGGCAGTTTCTGGCGGTAGACGTCGGCCACGGCCTTGTAGGCCGGCTTTTGCTTGCGCACCTCCGACACGATGCCGAACTTCCAGTCCTCGACCAGATGGCCGCCGGTGAACCATTCGTCGGTCCAGGCAAAGACCATGGTGCCGGACACGCCAAGCTCAAAGGAGGCGCGCAGCTGCCAGGCCAGGGTTTCGGCCACGTGCTCCTCGTCGTTTCGGATGGAGTCCATGCCGAATTCGGACAGAACCAGCGGCAGTTCGCCGGCCACGTTCTGCAGGCGCTTGACGTAGGACCGGAAGGCCTTTTCGTCGTGGAGGTAGACGTTAAAGGACAGGAAGTCCAAAAACGGCAGGCGCAGGTATTCGGTGGAGGGGTAGTTGGCGTAGGTCACCAGTCCCTCGGGGTCTTCCTCGCGCACGATATTGGTCAGCTTTTCAAGAAACGTCTCGACCTTGCCCGCGCCGTGCCAGCGCACGATGTGGCTCGGGATCTCGTTGCCGATCAGCCAGGCCAGGATGGCCGGGTGGCCGGCCAGCGAGGCGACGGACTCGCGGATGGTCTTCTTGATGTCTTCCTTGACTTCCCACTGGTCGAGGAAGCACAGGTGCTGCGGCCAGGGCACGCCGATCATGACCCGGATGCCGAAGCGGGCGGCGATGTCCAGGAAGTGGCGCGGCGGCACGTAATAAACACGGATGGAATTGATGCCGGCGCGGCGCATGAGCTCGAAGTCATGGGCCACGGTTTCGTCTTCGGGCAGGGGTTCGCCCCGGGAATTTTCCGGGAACGGCCCGTAGGTGACGCCCTTGATGAAGAATTTGTCCTCACCGGCAAACAGGTAGCGTCCCCGGGCACGGATGCGCGGGAAAGTGGTGACGCCGGCAAGCCCTTCTTCGATCTGGAACATAGCTCCCCTTCTCCTTGGGTTGGGCGAACCTTCGCCCGCTTGTGCTGTCTGCCGTTTCGGTAACCGGATGCGGCGACGTACTTTTTAAAACCTGTGCAGCAGTCTTTTCAACCACCCGGGATATAATGATATTCCCAGTAATTTTCGGCCGGGTGGCCGTCTGCTCGCGGGCCTCTTATAGCATGTATCGTGCCACAGTTTACGAACCAGGCTCCAGGCGGGCTGGCGGGTTTGGCCCCAGGCAAAGACGGCGGCTGGTTACGAAAATTGCCCTGTTGATTACGAAAGCGTAATCGGCGCAGTGTAATCGGGCCAACAGGCTGGAATAAAATAAAAAACCGCCGCAATGGCTTTGCGGCGGATCGCAGTCGGCGAGCGGGAAAAAGAGGGCCGGGCAGTCACGGAAGGGAGCGGACAGGGGCCGGCGGCTAACGGACCGGGAGGCCGCGCGGGCCGTCCCCGGCCCGAAACGGGCAGACACGCGGCAGCCCGTGCGGCGAAGGCCCGGCCGGCCCTCCCCGGCCGAAGCGGGTGTGCCCCGCCCCCCCTACTCGCCGTTCTCCCGGGCCACCGGCAGCCGGATATAAAACGTCGCCCCGCCATCGGCGTTTCGCGAGGCCACGATGTCGCCGCCGGCGTCTTTGATGATGCCGTAGCTGATGGACAGCCCCAGGCCCGTGCCCTTGCCGATCTCCTTGGTGGTGAAAAACGGCTCGAAGATCTTGGCCGAGAGTTCCTTGGCAAAGCCTGCCCCGGTGTCGGACAGGCGCAGCTTGACCGCGTCGTGGTTGGCCGTGGCCTTGATGCTGATGCGCCGCAGGCACTCCGGCTCGCGCCGGGCGCGCTCCTCGATGGCGTCCCGGGCATTGACCAACAGGTTGATCATCACCTGCTCGAAGCGGTTGGGGTCGATGCGCACGGCCGGCAACTGGTCGGGCAGGGAAAATTCCGTCTCGATGCCGCGAAGGGCCAGCTGTTCGGCGAAAAATTCCACTGACCGGCGGGCCACCGCCCCCACGTCCACCAGCCCGGCCTCGTGGTCGGAAATGCGGCCGAACTCGCGCATGTGGCCGATAATCCGGGCCGCCCGGTCCACCTGATTGCCGATGAGGTCGGTTAGGCGCGTCAAAAGCGGCACCGGCGGGGCCTCGTTTCGCCCCAGGTGGCGGCGCACCAGATCGACGCTGGTCTGGATGACGCACAGGGGCTGGTTGATCTCGTGGGCCACGCCGGTTGCCATCTCGCCCAGGGTGGCCATCTTGCCGGCCTGGATAAGCTGCTGCTCGGCTTCCAGGCGCTTGGTGATGTCGGCGGCGGTAATGAGAAACACCTTGCGTCCGCCGTATTCCGACAGCGACGTGTGGATGGACACGAAAAACGGCCGGCCGTCGCCGGTCACATGGCGGGCCTGCTCCACGTCCTCGCCGGCCATGATGGCGGCAATGGCCGCTTCCCGGCGCTCGTCGAGAAAAAGATCATGGACCGAGCGCGTGGTCAGCTCCCCGCGGGCCACGCCGTACATGGCAACCGCCCCCCGGTTGCAGTCGAGAATGGACAGATCGTCGCGGTCCAGAACGAACACCGCGCCGGGCACGTTGTTAAAGACGTCGAAATACTTCTTTTCCGAGCGGCGCAAGGCCAGTTCGAGGTCTTTTCGCGAGGTGATGTCCAGGCACATCTCCATGGCCGCCACCACATTGCCCTCGGAATCATGGACCGGCGAGGTTGTGACGATCCAGTCGGCCCGGGTGCCGTCGCGGTAGCAGCCCGTCTCTTCGGTGGTATGGGACCGGCCGGTCTCAAAGGTCTTTTTGACCGGACACGACGGACACGGCGCATCGAGGTTCTTGTACGCCTTGTAGCAGTACTCTCCGACCGAGGCATTGAACTTCTCGGCAAAGGATCGGTTGAAACGCAGCAGGCGCAGATTGCGGTCCTGCACCGTCACCAGACAGGGCACGCCCTCGAACAGGTCCTGGTACAGATCCTTTTGCAGCACAATCTGGCCGTTTTTGGCAATAAGATCGCTGCCCATCTGATGGATGGCCCGGGAGAGCTGGCCGATCTCGTCCAGGCGCGTCTGGTCGATGCTGACCGGACGCTTCCCCTTGGCCCAGGTCCGGGCCTCGGCCTCGATGCGCGACAGGGGGCGCTTGATGAGCACGAAGATGACCAGAAACAGGGTCACAACCGTGCCGCCAAAGACCATGGCC
>NZ_MLBG01000134.1 GCF_001936595.1 Desulfovibrio sp. DV | reverse complement strand
AAAGGTCAAGACCGAAGTGTTTTTCCTGCCGGCCTGCGTGTCCATTGAAAAGGAAGGCTCCATCACCAACTCCGGCCGCTGGATGCAGTGGCGCTATCCCGGCCCCAAGCCCCTGGGACAGTCCAAGCCCGACGGCGATATCGCCTATGAACTGTTCCTGGCCGTACGCGAGGCCTATACCAAGGCCAAGGGCGCGTTTCCCGAACCCATCCTCGGGGCCAATCTCAAGGACTGGGGCGACGGCCACAGCTTTGACCCCCAGAAGCTGGCCCGGCTGATCAACGGCTATTACGTCAAGGATGTCACGGTCAAAGCCCCGGACGGCACCGAAACCACCTACAAGGCCGGCAGCCAGGTCACGACGTTCGCCAATCTGCGCGACGACGGGTCCACCACCTGCGGCGATTGGATCTATTGCGGCTCCTACGTCGATCCCGATCCGGCCAAGGGCAACCTGGCCGCCCGCATGTCCCGGGACCAGACCCCGGAGCAGGCCAAGGTCGGGCTTTTCCCCAACTGGGCCTGGGCCTGGCCGCTCAACCGCCGGGTGCTCTACAACCGGGCCGGCGTGGACGCCAAGGGCCAGCCGCTGCAACCGCAAAAGGCCGTCCTGGCCTGGGACGAGGCCGCCAAGAAGTGGGTGGGCGACATCCCGGACGGCAGCGGCGCACCCGGAGCCATCCATCCGTTTATCATGCAGACCCACGGCCTGGGCCAGCTCTATGGCCCGGGCTTGAACGACGGCCCCTTCCCGGAACACTACGAGCCCCTGGAAGGCCCCATCGCCAGCCAGCCATTCTCCAAACAGCTCCATAACCCGGCTGCGCTGATCTTTCCGGGCGAGGAAGCCCTTCGCAGCGTGGCGGACCCGGCCTTTCCTGTGGTGTGCACCACCATGCGCGTGACCGAACACTGGCAAACCGGCCTCATGACCCGCTGGACGCCCTGGCTGCTGGAAGCCGAACCGCAGATGTTTTGCGAGATGAGCTTCGCCCTGGCCAAGGAGCGGGGCATCGAGAACGGCGACAAGGTGGTCCTTCAAAACAAGCGTGGTAAAATCTGGGCCATCGCCATGGTCACCAACCGGATGCAGCCCATGACCATTCTCGGCAAGACCACGCATCAGGTGGCCATCCCCTGGCATTTCGCCTGGGTCTGGCCGGCCGACGGCGGCGACTCGGCCAACCTGCTGACTCCTTCGGTCGGCGACGCCAATACCGGCATCCCGGAGACCAAGGCGTTTATGGTCAACGTGGCCAAGGCCTAGGCGTTAACCAGGGGACAGCGGCAGGCGGAAGAGGAAGGTCGGGGCGCAGCCCGGTCCCTGCCGGGTGGATGCTCCCCAGCCCTCTGTTTAGGGCGTCGTTGGGGATGGGCCGGGATTCCGGCATCTTCGGGAGAACGAGCGCAATGACGATGCGTGGGCCGAAAGGGCCGCCCCGGGCAAGGGGCCAAGCCGCCACAGCATCGCAGGAGATAGGTTATGTCGGGCAAATCGTTTTTTGTGGATCTGACCAGATGTACGGCATGCCGGGGTTGCCAGGTGTCGTGCAAGCAATGGAAGCAGTTGCCGGCGGAGAAGACCAGCCAGCGGGGCACGCATCAGAATCCGGCCGATCTGTCGTACAATACCATCCGGCTGGTGCGGTTTAGCGAGGTCGGCGATGGCGATGACTTCAAGTGGCTGTTTTTCCCGGAGCAGTGCCGCCACTGCGTGGAACCGCCGTGCAAGATGGCCGGCGATTCCATGCTGGAGGGGGCCATCCTGCACGACGCGGCCACCGGGGCGGTCATTTACACCGAAAAGACCAAAGAACTCGATTTTGAGACCGTGCGCGGGGCCTGCCCCTATGACATTCCCCGGCAGGACCCGGTGACCAGGCAGCTTTCCAAATGCAACATGTGCATTGACCGGGTCGAGGCCGGGATGTTGCCGTCGTGCGTGAAGACCTGCCCCACGGGCACCATGAACTTCGGCGACCGTGAGGACATGCTCAAGCTGGCCCAGGCGCGGCTGGCCGAGGTCCAGGCCAAGAGTCCCAAGGCGATCCTGGTGGACGCCGACTCGGTGCGGGTGATCTATCTGGCCGAGGTGGACCCCAAGTCCTACTACAAGTACCTGGGCGACGCAGCCGGGCCGCGCGGCCTGACGCGGTTGGCCCTGTTTGACAAGGTGCTCGGGCCGTTACGCCAGATGCGGGGGTAGGGCGGCTGGATGAAAATGACACGGGCCGGTCCGTAGGGGCCGGCCCGTTTGTATTTGAAAAACTGAGCTAGCCGTCTTTTTTCAGTGATTTTGTGAGTTCCAGGCTCGATTTTGCCGTCTCACGCAAAGTAGTCATCATTTCTTTGAACATGCTGCCCCATGGTGCTTGGGCTTCAGTGTTCAAATGGAAAAAAGCGTTATCCTGTGTTGTGTTCCAGTTAAAGGCCCGTTCGAGCTCTTCAATGGTGACGTTTCCACCCTTGAGGTGAACAAAAAGGCGCCCTTGACGTAGAGCATGGCGGCGATCTTTCATTTGCTCGGCTTGGGCGAAAAGGGTTTTTCCCATGCGAGCGGTGAATACGGCTAAAAGAATTATGAGCCCGTAAAAAGTAAAGTTTTTAACAAATCCTGATATCATAAAGTGTGTAGCCAGGGATGTATAGGTGATCATGTCTTGGTGCATCTTGTCTATTTTGTCCGTGGTGAATGAAAAGAAGATTGCTGATATCATGCAAAAAAATGCAGTACTGTATAGTATAAAGCCTTGTCTGCTATAAAGTCTTGCTTTTCTGTTTAAGTAGGCGAGCGCCTTCTCTACAAAGAGATCGGTGACTGCGAGATTGTAAGCTCTGATGCCTGGTGGTTGGAGTATGAATGGATGTTCTTGCGCCGATCCATGCGATTCTTCTTGTCGTTTCTGTGGGGTTTTTTCATCTAGTTGTTGCAGACAGTCTAGTGTTGTCGGAGAAGGTATCCCGTCCTCGTATTTGCAGCAGAGTTCATTGAAGACAGAATGCTGTTGAGATAGACCCTCAATTTCATTGAGTATCGTATGTCTAAGAATGAGCCTGCGATATACTTTTTTTGTAATGTCATCGTGGTCTGAGTCGTCTTCCCTGTTGTCAGGATATCTGTCGCCACTTAAGAAGTTGTAAATTGTTATAATCGGTTGGAAAAGATTGTAATTCAATTTTTTTGTAAAGCTTGAACCAACTCCACAAGCTATGCCTGTAGTCAGTCCGACGAAAATATGCGGTGAAATAATGCGTAAGTAGGTAGTTGCGAAGTAATTTACTATTCTAACAGATATAGCGATAAGCAGTACTGATCCTTTGTGTGTCGTGATCAAGAGTATTGCAAGTGACAAAATGAAAGATGTAATTGCAGGGAGAAAACCTGTATCGCCATTAGGTATGCTTGCTGCAATAAATCCTATTGTTATGCCGGAAATTATTCCTATAAAAATAAATGAAAATATATCAACGAATCCGTTGTTTTCTTTGAGGCTTGAATCTTTATTGGGCTCGCTAAAGTCGTCAAAAGATATCGTGTGCGATATTGCGTCCTTTGAGCGTCTGAGTATCTCGCTATAGCGATTGTCTTCATGGTTTGCCGGAATGATTGTTTTTTGGAGGGGGTGGTGGCCATGGGTGTCTCATTTTGTGTAAGATTCTTAAAAAATCGAGCAATATATATGTCATTATAGAATGTCAAGGTTGTCTGAGTCTGTGGCATGGGGTCATTTGCTCAACCTGGAGGCATCTTTCTTGTAAAGACTGCAATGCCCCCATGACAAAGGGCCGACCCTCACGGGCCGGCCCTTTGCTTTTTCTGTTGTGTATCCCGCTTGGTCTATTTGCCGCAGGAGCAGCCGCAGGAAGACGCCGCTTTTACGGGCTGGGACAGCGGGTTTTTCAGGTTGCGGTCCAGAGCCGCCAGCACGCTTTCCAGGGTGCAGTGGTTCATGATCTCGCCGTCCATCTCGACGGTGGGGCCGCTGGCGCATTGCTCAAAGCAAAACGACGCCCGCACGTCCACGGCGTGGGCCAGGCCCTGCTCCACGATGTGCGTAAGCATCCCGGTCAGGATGTCCTGGGCCCCGCGCAGATGGCAGCTCGTGCCCAGGCACACCCGCACGCGCACCTTGGTCTGGGTCGGGTCGCCGCTTAAGAGCACCAGGGTCTCGTCGCTCACCCGGCGACGGCTCTGGTAGTGGGTGTGGAGCAGGTCGTGGGCCTTATGCCCGCCGACAGCACCGAGGAACTTGTCGTAACACTCGGTCACGAACATGTTGTCCTGGGCCTTGTGCAGCGGGAAGGTCTTGTCGCACTGGTAGAGTTCCTTGGTGCGGCGCTTGCGGTCGGCCAGATCCTTGGGCACGGGCTGGCCCGCGCCGCCGATGCAGCCGCCGGGGCAGGCCATGACCTCGATCAGGTCGTACTGGCAGGTGCCGGCCACGACCTGCTCGGCCACGGCCCGGGCATTGGCCAGCCCATGCACCACGGCCAGACGCAGGGTCTTGCCGCCGACTTCCAGCACGGCCTCGCGCAGGCCGGACTCGCCGCGCACTTCATGGAAATCAACTGAGGTCAGCGGCTTGCCGGTGATCTTCTCGGCGGCGAAGCGCAAAACGGCCTCGGTCACGCCGCCGGATGCGCCGAAGATGACGCCGGCCCCGGTGCCAAAGCCAAAGGGCATGTCCAGGGACTCGGGCGGCAGATCATTAAAGCGCAGTCCGGAGCCGTCGATCATCCGGGCCAGTTCCTGGGTGGTCAGGACGAAGTCCACGTCCGGGGAGCCGTCTTTGGCGAATTCCGGCCGGCGGGCTTCGAACTTCTTGGCCGTGCACGGCATGATGGAGACGATGACCAGATCCTTGCGGGCGATGCCCTGCTTCTCGGGCAGCATCTCCTTGACCAGGGAACCGAACATCTGCTGAGGCGAGCGGCAGGAAGACAGGTTGGGCAGCAGGTTCGGGAAGGACTGTTCGGCAAACTGGACCCAGCCGGGGCAGCAGGAGGTGAACTGGGGCAGCTTTTCGCCGGCCGCGGCCCGGGTCAGGAATTCCTGGCCCTCTTCGATGACCGTCAGGTCGGCGGCAAAGGTGGTGTCATAGACGGCGTCAAAGCCCATGCGCTTAAGCGCCGCCACCATGCGGCCCATGATCGGATCGCCGGCCGGGGTGGCAAAGCACTCGCCAAGCCCGACGCGCACCGCCGGAGCCACCTGGGCCACGACATGCTTGGTCGGATCGGCCAGGGCGGCCATGACCTCTTCGATCTCCGAACGCGGCACCAGGGCTCCGGTCGGGCAGACATTGGCGCACTGGCCGCAGCCCACGCACTCGCCGTCGGCCAGATTCTTGCCAAAGGCCGGCAAGACAGCGGTCTGATGGCCGCGGAAGGCAAAGCCGATGGCACCGATGCCCTGGATTTCCGAACACATGCGCACGCAGTCGCCGCACAGCACGCACTTGTTGGGGTCGCGCACCAGCGACGGCGAGGAGGTGTCAAGGGGCACCAGGGTCTGGACCGGCTTGAAGCGGACCGAGGTCACGCCCACGCGCCGGGCAATGTCCATAAGCTTGCAGTCGCTGTTTTTAAAGCAGCTCGGGCAGCTCTGGTCGTGGTTGGCCAGGAGCAGTTCCACGGCGATCTTGCGGATCTCGCGCAGCTGCGGGGTGTTGACCTTGATGTCCAGGCCCGGCTCGGGCGGGGTGGAGCAGGCTCCCTGGACGCCGCGTCCGGCCACTTCGACCAGACACAGGCGGCAGGCCCCGTAGACCGACAGTTCGGAGTGGTAGCAGAAGGTCGGCAGGTCGATGCCGGCCTTGCGGATGATTTCAAGCAGGTTACGCTCGCCCTCGATGGCGACCTTGCGACCTTCGATGGTGACGAATTGCTGGGTCATGGTCATGGCTAGATTCCCTCCACCGCGCCGAACTTGCAGGCTGTGGCGCAGGCGCCGCATTTGATGCACAAAGCCTCGTCAATGACGTGGGGCTGTTTCTTCTCGCCGCTGATGGCGCCGGCCGGGCAGGCCTTGACGCACAGGCGGCAGCCCTTGCAGCGGGCGGCGCTGATGGTCGGCATGGCCAGGGCCTTGCAGCGGCCGGCGCTGCAGCGCTTGTCAAAGACGTGCTCTTCGTAATCCTTGCGAAAGTGCTTGAGCGTCGAGAGCACCGGGTTGGGCGCGGTCTTGCCCAGGCCGCACAGGGAGCCGACCTGGACGGCATGGCCCAGGGTTTCGAGCAGGGACAGCGTCTCGGCCGTGGCCCGGCCTTCGATGACGTCGTCAAGGAGCGCCAGCAGTTGCTTGGTGCCTTCGCGGCACAGCACGCACTTGCCGCAGCTCTCGCGCTGGGTGAACTCCATGAAGAACCGGGCCACGCTGACCATGCAGGTCTTCTGGTTCATGACCACTAGGCCGCCGGAGCCGACCATGGCCCCGACCGAGCGCAGGGAATCGAAATCAAGCGGCAGGTCGAGCAGGTCAGGGGTCAGACAGCCACCGGACGGGCCGCCGATCTGCACGGCCTTGAAGCCTTTTTCATCAATGAAGCCCCGGTCATCGGTGACGCCGCCGCCGATGTTGAGGACCACTTCGCGAAGGGTCGCGCCAAAGGGCACTTCAATGAGGCCGGTATTGGACACGTGGCCGGTCAGGGCAAAGGTCTTGGTGCCGGGCGAGGTCTCGGTGCCGAGCGACCGGTAGGCGGCGGCTCCCTCGCTTATGATGCGGGGAATCTGGGCCAGGGTCTCGACGTTGTTGATGATGGTCGGTTTGCGCCACAGGCCCTGCTGGGCCGGGAAGGGGGGCTTTGGGGCGGGCATGCCGCGCAGGCCCTCGATGGAGGCAATGAGCGCGGTTTCCTCGCCGCAGACAAACGCGCCGGCTCCTTCCATGACTTCCAGGCGAAAGGCCTGGCCCGAGCCGAACAGGTTGTCGCCGAGATAGCCGGCGGCCTCGGCGTCGGCCACGGCCTTGCGCATCCGCTTGACGGCCAGGGGATATTCCGCCCGCACGTAGATGTAGCCTTCGTCGGCGCCGATGCCCCGGGCGGCGATCATCATGCCTTCGATGACGCAGTGGGGGTTGCCTTCCATGAGGCTTCTGTCCATGAACGCGCCGGGATCGCCCTCGTCGCCGTTGCAGATGACGTATTTTTTCGGGCTGGTCTGGACCCGGGCGGCTTCCCACTTGCGGCCGGTGGGGAAGCCTCCGCCGCCCCGGCCGCGAAGGCCGGACTGGCTGATGACGTCGCACACGCCCTGGCAGTCCATCTCGGAAAAGGCCTTGCCGGCGGCCGAGTAGCCGCCGTGGGCCACGTATTCGCGGATGTCGTCGGGGTCGATGAAGCCGCATTCCTTAAGGACCGAACGGGTCTGGCGCTGGTAAAAGGGGATCTGGTCGGGACCGAGGCACTTTTCCTTGGTGCGCGGCTCGACATAGAGCAGGCGCTCGACCGGCTCGCCTTTGACCAGGGTCAGATCGACGATGTCCGCGACGTCGTCGGCCGTGACTTTGGTGTAAAGGATGTTCTCAGGCAGGATGGTGACCAGCGGTCCCATCTGGCAAAAGCCCTGGCAGCCGGAGTGCGAGACGCGCACACCGTCGCCGTGGCCTTCAGGCCGAAATTCCAGCACCACGTCGAGGCCGGCGGCGGCCATCTGGACTTCCAGGGCGTCGAGGACCTTTTTGGAGCCGTTGGCCACGCAGCCGGTGCCGGCGCAGACAATGACGCGGCGGCCGCCGCTGGTCGCCGTCGCGGGCGCGCCCGCCGTCTGGGAATCGAGAATGGGGCCTTCCATTATTGGAGCTCCTTGGCGCAGATTGCGTCGATAAGGCCCACGGCGCGCTGGGGGGTCATCTGGCCGTAGACGTCTTCGTTGATGACCAGGACCGGGGCCAGACCGCAGGCGCCGAGGCAGGCGACCGTTTCCACGGTGAACAGCATGTCCGGGGTGGTGGCTTTGGCCTCGGTGACGTGTAAGCGCTCGCGCAGGGCTTCGAGGATGGGGATGGACTGTTTGACGTGGCAGGCGGTGCCGTCGCACAGGCGCACGACGTACTTGCCCTTGGGCTCCAGGGCGAAGTGGGCGTAGAAGGTGGCCACGCCGAAGACATTGGCCTCGGGGATGCGCAGCGAGGTGGCGACGTAGGACAGGACTTCCTGGGGCAGGTAGCGGTATTCTTCCTGCAGCGCCTGCAGGATGGGGACGAGTCGGGCGGGGTGGCGGTCATAGTGGTCGAGAATCCCGCACAGTTTCTCGAACTTGGCGGTTTCCGCCAACGCGGCGGCCTGGCTGGGCTCCATGGATGGTCTCCTTTTAGGGCAGGAAGCGTTCTTCGGAGTTCGCGTTCGGGTTTTTGTCACGACACCCGCGCACCGCAAGGGGGTGCGCCGCGCCCAACCCGAGAGGCGCGGCGATCCCGCCAGGGCCGGCCGCGCCGGACGCCTGCGGGGGGGTGGCGAGGGCAGAGGCGGCCGAACGGGCCAGGGTTTTTGCTGCGTGGTCTGCCGATCCGGGCAGCCGGATGGAGGGGCGGGACCGGAAAAACCGTGGCAAAACGACGCAGCAAGATGCATGCTACTTTTTGGACAATCGTCAGCCTATTTTCCCAACACACTGGAATAGAAGAGATAAAAGTTGTCTTGACCGGGCGGGAGGGGATTGCGCGCAGGGGGTGGATGGTGCTGGGGCGGCTGTTTTGTTGCGATTTTGCATCAAAAGGGGGATTTCTGCGGCGTCGGAGTCGGGAATGGCCCAGACGCGTGGGTTTTTGCTTGTTGCAAAAATGCACATGCGTTGCAAATTCGCACAAGCCGCCCCTGGACAACCGGGCCGAACAATTTTTAGCGCCGCCAACTCTCTCGTGGACAGGCTGCATAACCATGTGGTTTTATCTAGCGTTGGCCGAGACCCGTTTCCCCCGCCGGGTGTTCCCCGACGGGCCGATGCCCAAAGGCCCCCGCCCATGGTTCATGCGCCTGCTGCCACCCGACCGCCGCGCTCCATCCGATTTCGGCTGGCCGGCCTTGTCTTGGCCTGCGTCCTGCCGGTGTGGGTTTGCGCCGGCTACCTCGTCTATTACGCTTACGACACGAAGAAATCCCTGACCCAGGGGTATATGGATGAAGCCGCCAGGAACCTCGCCCAGGCCACCGACCGCGAACTGACAATTGTCCAGGCCGCAACCGAAGGCCTGACCACCTCGCCGGCTCTGCAGACCAACGACTTCACGGCCTTTCGCCGCCAGGTCAAAACCCTGCTGGCCGGCTACCCCGACTCCGACATCATCCTGGCCGACGCCACCGGGCAGCAGGTGTTTAACTCCTACCTCCCCGAAGGCACGCCGTTGCCCCGGCGCGCCGCCGGCAAGAACGTGCGCCAGGTCTTTGAGACCGCCAAGCCGGTGATCGGCAACGTCTTTCGCGGGGCGGTCACCGGCCGCCCTCTGGTCAGCCTGGATATGCCCGTTCTCCAGGACGGCGTCGTGCACTACGATCTGGGCATGACCGTCCCTGCCGCCCGTTTCGAGGCCATGCTCGTCGACGAGCACTTGTCCCAGGGCTGGACCGCCGTCATTCTCGACGCCGCCGGCATCGTGGTGGCCCGATCCCGCGACAACGGGCAGTGGGTGGGCAAGCCCGCAACCAGTCTGGTGCCCGGGTTTGCCCAGGGCCAATTCCCGGACCAGCCCTTCGAGACGTCCAATCTCGACGGCGTTGCGGTCCTGGCCAGCTTTGCCCAGGCCGAGACCTCGGGCTGGAGCGTTGTGGTCAGCGTGCCCCAGGCCATCCTCCTGGCGGATGTGCGCCAATGGTTGTGGTGGACCGGGGGGGCGACCTTGCTGTTGTCCCTCGGCGGCATCCTCCTGGCCCTGTCCCTGGCCCGGCGCATCGCCGGCTCCATCGAGGGCCTGACCTCGCCGGCGGAAGCCCTGGGCCAGGGGTTGCCCGTGGTCTCGTGCCAGGCCGATCTGGCCGAAACCGCTGCCGTGGCCAGCGCCCTGGAAAGGGCCGCCGCTCTCCTGGCCACCCGGGCCGCCGAACGTCAGGCCGCTGACGAAGCCAGGCGACAGGCCGAAATCCGGCTGGCCGAGCGCGAACATATTTTTCGCATTGTGGCGGACAACTCGCACAACTGGGAGTTCTGGGACGGGCCGGACGGCCAGTGCCGCTGGGTGTCGCCGGCCTGCCAGAGGATCACCGGCCACCCGCCCCAGGCCTTCCTCGGGCCCGGGGGGCTCCCGATTCGCGAGGTCATCCATCCTGAGGACCGCCAGCGTTGGGACAAACATCTGGAGCAGCTTGGCCCGGACGACGGGGGCCATGACGAGTTGCATTTCCGCATCGTCACCAGCCAGGGCGAAACCCTGCACATCGGCCACGTCTGCAGCCGCATTGCCGGCGTTGGTGGGGAAGACCTCGGCCGGCGCGGCTCAAACCGCGACATCACCGAACAATACCGCCATGAGCAGGAACTGCGCCGGGCCAAGGAAATGGCCGACGCCGGCAACCGGGCCAAGTCCGAATTCCTGGCCAACATGAGCCATGAAATCCGCACGCCGATCAGCGGCGTCCTGGGAATGCTCCATCTCCTGGAAACCACCAGCCTGGACGCCGAGCAGCAGGAATATGTCGGCATGGCCGCCGGGGCCACCGCCCGCCTCAACCGGCTTCTGAGCGACATCCTCGACCTCAGCAAGATCGAATCCGGCACCCTGGCCCTGCGCGAAACCGACTTCAGCCTGGCCGACATCAAGCAGGCTGTCCTGGACATTTTCGGTCCCATGGCCCGCAAAAAGGGGTTGGGATTGGGCATCGAGCTTGGTTGCGGCCTGCCCGAGACCGCCTACGGCGATGACGCCAGACTGCGCCAGATTCTGCTCAACCTGGTCGGCAACGCCGTCAAATACACCGACGCCGGCACCGTCCAGGTCACCATCGCGCCGGCCGTCCTCGAAGGGCCGGCCGGGGTCGACATCCCGCGCCGCTACGTCTTCACCGTGGCCGATACCGGCTGCGGCATCCCCGCCGACAAGATCGAGGACATCTTTGTCCCCTTTGTCCAGACCAACGACTCCTACACCCGCCAGGGCGGCGGCGTGGGCCTGGGACTGGCCATCGTCAAACGCCTTGTCGATCTCATGCACGGGAGCATCGAGGTCAAAAGCTGGGAGGGCAGCGGCACCACCATGCGCGTCACCGTGCCCCTGACCCCGCGCGACCTGGGCCGGTCACCGGCCGTCGAAAAACAGGGTCGCCCCACCGTCCCGGCCGGGCTCACCGCCCTGGTGGTCGAAGACGACATGATGAACCGCACCGCTGCCAGCCGGATGCTCCAGAAAGTCGGCTACAGCGTCCTTGAGGCCGAAAACGGCGAACAGGCCCTGGAGATCCTGGCCAGCCATGCCGTGGACGTCGTGCTCATGGACGTCCAGATGCCGGTCATGGACGGCATCGAGGCCACCCGGCGCATCCGCACCGACGAGACCGGCCGCTACGACACGACCGTTCCCATCATTGCCATGACGGCCTACGCCATGACCGGCGACCGGGAGAAGTTCCTCGATGCCGGCATGGACGACTATCTGGCCAAACCAGTGGATGTTCCGGAAATGCTCAACTGTATGCGGCGGGTGGTGGAAAACCGGGTCGTGGCCAAGGCCTGCCTCCCGGTGGACGCCCCGGTCCTGGAAAAAAAGGCTTGACGCCACCGCCCGGCGGCGTTCCAAGCGTCCTGCGCCGGATGCGACGTCCGGCGTAAATTTTCCGCAAAGGCCCGACCCGTGCACCACGATCCGTCCAGCCCCATCGGCATTTTCGATTCCGGCCTCGGCGGCCTCACCGTTGCCCGCGCCGTCATGGATCTGCTTCCAGGCGAACCCATCGTCTACTTCGGCGATACCGCCCGCGTTCCCTACGGCGTCAAGTCGCCCGATACCGTCGCCCGCTACGCCGCCCAGATCACCCGGTTCCTGCTGGCCAAAAACGTCAAGCTGCTCATCGTTGCCTGCAACACCATGGCGGCCGTGGCCCTGCCGGCCATAACCGGCCTGTCCCCGGTGCCGGTGCTCGAGGTCATTGACGCCGGGGCCGAAAGCGCCCTGGCCGCCACCCGCTCCAGGCGCATCGGCATCATCGCCACCCCCTCCACCATCGCCAGCCATGCCTATGAAAGCGCCCTGGCCCGGCTTGGCGGCCCGGACGTCTACACCGTGGCCAAGGCCTGCCCGTTGTTCGTCCCCCTGGTGGAAGAGGGCTGGCTCGACCACCCGGCCACCCGGCTGGTGGCTGTCGAATACCTGGCCCCGCTGGCCGCCCACAATCTCGACACCCTCATTCTCGGCTGCACCCATTACCCGCTTCTGGCCCCGCTTCTGGCCGAGGTCGTCGGCCCCGGCATCCGGCTCCAGGACTCGGCCACGGCCGTGGCCCGCCGCGCCGCCGCCATCCTCGACGCCAAGGGCCTGCGCAACACCGCCGCCGCCCCGGCCCACAGCTTCCACGTCACCGACCTGCCCCACCGGTTCATTGCCGTTGGCGAGCGGTTTCTTGGCCGGCCCATGACCGACGTGCGGCTGGAAACGCTGGTGTAGGCGACAGCGGGCAGGAGCGGGGGAGGGGTCGGGGCGCTGCTTCGCCCCCTTTTCGTCTTTTCTGGCGCAACTTCCGCTCCTCGACTTGGCCACGCACCCGGTCGAATCAAACGTACCCCAGGTGGGATTCCAAAGGGCACTGCCCTTTGGCCGCCGGAGGCTCTCTTCGCCTTCTTCTTCCCCCCAATTACCCCTGGCGGGTGAAGAGCAGGGCGGCTTTGTGGGTGTGTTCCTCGGGGCCTTTGGCAAAACGGCCGTTGGTGAGGTAGCGCCTGGACCAGTCGGGTC
>NZ_MLBG01000133.1 GCF_001936595.1 Desulfovibrio sp. DV | reverse complement strand
GCCGTCCTGGCCTGCCACCCTAAACCCCGGCCCAACCACCCATGCCCTTTACCGTCTACCAGGCCCCGCCCGGGCTTTTGTCCGAACTGACCCGCGAACTCGGCAGCGCCGTCACAGCCGTGCGCGATCCGCTGGTGCTGGCCGACGGCCCGCCCGTCGAGTGCGCCTTTGCCGCCAACGTCTGGCTCGAACCGGATTTCATCCCCGTGGATTCCATCGGCGACGCCGCCCGAAAGCTGACCGCCATCCAGCGCAACTGGTCGCTTGTGCCCTCGGGCCACTTCCGCCGGGCCGCCCTGATGGCCGGGAAGCTGCCCCGGGTGTCGGCCAAGCCGCTCATCTACGGCCAGCCGCTGCCGACGGCCCCGCTTGGGGCCTTTACGCTGTGGGAAGACAATGTGCTGCTGGCCTCGCCGCGCACCAGCCAGCCCGTGCCGGACGGCGTCTACCGCTTCGAGGAAGACAGGACCGGCCCGCCGAGCCGGGCCTATCTCAAGCTGTGGGAGCTCTTCACCCGCCTCGGCGTCCATCCCGGACCGGGCGAGTTGTGCCTGGACATGGGCGGCAGCCCCGGGGGCTGGTCGTTTGTGCTGGCCGCGCTTTCCGCGCGGGTCTTTTGCATCGACAAAGCGCCGCTGGCCGAAAACGTGGACCGAAACCCGCTGGTGTCCTGGTGTCCGGGCAGCGCCTTTGGCCTCGACCCCCGCCATGCCGGAGCCGTGGACTGGCTTTTTTCCGATGTGATCTGCTATCCGGAACGGCTTTTCGAGTGGCTCAGCCGCTGGCTGGAACTGGGCGAGTGCCGCCACTACGTGCTGACGGTCAAATTGCAGGGCGAGACGGACTTTGCATTGCTCAATCGCTTTCGGGCCGTGTCAGGCAGCCGGCTGTTGCACTTAAGCCACAACAAGCACGAGCTGACCTTCGTGCGGCTCTAATTCCCCGCGCCAAGGCGGTTTCCGGCCACCTCGGCCAGCACCTGGGTCAGTTCCGACGTCTCCACCGGCTTGGCCAAAAAATGGTCCATGCCGGCAGCGGCAATGGCCCGGCGGTCCGTTGCCTGGGCCCGGGCGGTCAGGGCCACGATGGGCACCCGCCCGGATGGGCCCGGCAAGGCCCGGATATGCCGGGTGGCGGTCAGGCCGTCCATGCCGGCCATGCACACGTCCATAAACACCACGTCAAAAGCCTCGCGCGAAAGCAGTTCCAAGGCCTCGGCCCCGCTGCCGGCGCAGACCGGGTTGTGGCCGAGAAAGGCGAGCAGCCGCACGGCGGTCACGCCGCACACCGGCTCGTCCTCGACCACCAGGATGCGCAGGCCGTTACGGTCTGCGTTGCCGTTGCCCTCGGCCAGCCCGCCGGCTCCGGGCAGGGGAATGTCCACGGTGACGCTGGTGCCAAGGCCCGGCCGACTGGCCAGGTGCACCGAACCGCCCATGAGCGCCGTCAGGCGCTTGACGATGGCCAGCCCCAGGCCGGTGCCCTGGTAGCGGCGGGTGAGCGAACCGTCCACCTGGGTAAACGGCTCGAAAATGCGTTCGTGCAGTTCGGCCGGGATGCCGATGCCGGTGTCGGATACAACCAGGCGCAGGGTCGGTCCGGATGCCGCCGGCTCCAGGCGCGTTGCCCGGACAGCGACACTTCCGGCCAGGGTGAACTTGACGGCGTTGGACACGAGATTGGCCGCCACCTGCCGCAGCCGGGCCGCATCGCCGCAGGCCGGCTCGTCCAGCCCGGAGTCGGCGGCCAGGGTCAGTTCCAGCCCGGCGGCCCTGGCCTGGCGGGTATAGGCGTCCACCACGCCGCGCAAGACGGCCAGCGGCGAATAGGCATCCCGGCACAGGGCCAGTCCGCCGTCTTCGGCACTGGAAAAATCGAGGATGGTGTTAATCACCCCAAGAAGCCCCCGGCCGGATGCCAGGGCCGTGGCCACGAATTCGCCCTGCTCCCGGTCAAGGAGCGTCCCTTGCAAGAGCTGGAGCATCCCGAGAACGCCGTTTAGGGGCGTGCGGATTTCATGGCTCACATTGGCCAGAAATTCATCCCGGACCCGGCTTGCGGCCTCGGCCGCCTCTTTGGCGGCCACCAGGGCGGCGATCATGTCGTGGACATCGCCTGCATCCTCAAAAAGGGCCATGAACCGGCCCGCATCCGTTCCGGCCAGCCGGGCCACCAGCACATCGGCCGACACCCATTCCCCGCCGGCCTGCTTCAGCCGCCAGCCCACCGGCACGCCACCGTCGCCGTCCTCGCTGCTCCCGGCCCAGGATTCAGGCAAGAGCCCCGCTCCCGGCTGGAGCGGCGCGGCCACATCGACCAGGAGCATGTCGCGTTCCTGGCCCGGAGCCAGGCCCAGCATGGTGCGGGCGGCAGGATTGACGTCCAGGATGCGGCCGGCCACATCAAAGACCAGCATGGCTGTGTGACCGTGGTCGGCCAGGAGGCGAAGGCGATGGCGGCAGGCCTCCAGTTCGCGCCGCAGGAATGCAACGTCGGCATCGGGTCCGGGCACATCGCAACCGGGAGCGTTGCCGGCTGCTGCAGGAGGACCGGGCTGCTCTGCGGCGTTTGCATCGGCGCGTTGCGTTGTATCGGGCTCGGGCATGTGATGTCCTTTGGCTCGGCCCGACCAACAGCGCCGTCCCCTTGAATGCATGTACCGGAACGTCAGTACACTGAGAAGGCGTTGCAAGGCAAGGGCAGCCACGGGCATCGACAAAAACACGACAGCCAATACCAGAAACCCGTTTGGCGGTTTCTATGTCTCCTTGAGCGCCGCAGAGCTCCGGCTTCGTTTCCCGGCGGTGAAACGCCAGCGCAACCGGTCCAAATAGAGATAAATCACCGGGGTGGTGAAAAGAGTCATGATCTGGCTGACCACCAGACCCCCTGCAATGACAATGCCCAGGGGGCGGCGCAGCTCCCAGCCCGATCCATGGCCGAGCGCCAGGGGCAGCGCTCCAAGGAGCGCGGCCAGGGTGGTCATCATGATGGGCCGGAAACGCTTGAGACACGCTTCGGTGATGGCCTCCCTCGGGCCCAGGCCACGGGTACGCTCGGCCTCCAGGGCGAAATCCACCATCATGATGCCGTTTTTTTTCACGATGCCAATGAGCAAAATGATGCCTATGACGGCGATGATGGAGAGATCGAGGCCGAAAACCCACAAGGCGGCCACGGCCCCGAGTCCGGCCGAAGGCAGGGTGGACAGGATGGTGATGGGATGGATGGTGCTCTCATAGAGCACGCCAAGGACGATGTAGACGGCAAGCAGTGCGGCCAGGAGCAGATAGGGCTGGTTTTTGAGCGATTCGCCAAAGGCCTGGGCCGTGCCGGCGTAGGTGGTGCGAATCGACGAGGGCAGGCCCATCGCGGCCACGGCCGCGTCGATGGCGGCCGAGGCCTGGGAAAGCGAAACCTTGGGCGCCAGGTTAAAGGAGATGGTGGAGGCCGGGAACTGGCCCTGATGGTAGACCGAAAGCGGAGTCTGGGCGCTTTGCACCGTGGCCAGGGAGGCCAGGGGAATCTGGCTGCCGTCGGCGGCCGGCACGTAGATGTGGCGCAGCCCGTCGGGCGAGGCCCAGATGCGGGGTTCGGCATCGAGCACCACCCGGTACTGGTTGACCTCGGCATAGGACACCCCGGCCAGGCTCTGGCCAAAGGCGTCGTAGAGCACGGCGTCTATGGAGGCCATGGTGACGCCCAGGCGGGCGGCGGCGTCGCGGTCGACGACCACCGAGGTCATGAGCCCCTTTTCCTGCTGGTCGGCCACCACGTCGGTCAGGAGCGCCAGCCCGCGCAGGCGCTCCTCCACCTTGGGAACCCAGGTGAGCAGTTCGGAGAAGCCGTCGCCAAGGAGCGTAAACTGGTAAAGGGCCTTGCCCGGCCGGCCGCCCAGGCGCAGTTCCTGGGCCGGCATGAGAAAGGCCTGGGCGCCCGGGACGGCGGCGAGGGACTTGCGCAGCCGCGAAAGGGTCACGACCAGGGGGGGCCGCTTCGCCTGGGGCCTTAGCGTCACAAACATCTGGGCCGAGTTGGTGCCGCCGCCGCCGGGACCACCGCCGCCGCCGGTAAAACCGGTGACCGATTCCACGTCGGGATCGGCCTTTATGACCTCGACCACGTGCTCAAGCTTGCCGGCCATGGACTGGAACGAACTGTCCGAGGAGGCCTGGATAAAGCCCATGAGCCGGCCGTTGTCCTGTTCCGGGAAAAAGCCCTTGGGAATGGCGATGTAGAGCCAGACCGCGCCGGCCAGGGCCCCGGCCGTGGCAATGAGCATGAGCCGGGGATGGGACAGGGCCACGTCCAGGCCGCGGGCATAGCCCCGGGTCACGGCGGCGAAAACCCGCTGGACAAGCCCCGGACGAGCCGTCTGGCCGGCGGCCCCGGACCGCTTGCCCGGCCGCAGCAGCACGGCGCACAGCATGGGCGTGGTGGTCAGCGACAAGGCCAGGGACAACATGATGGCGATGGACAGCACCGCGGCAAATTCCCGAAACAGCCGGCCCACCATGCCGCCCATGAAAAAGATGGGGATGAAAACCGCCACCAGCGACACGCTCATGGAGACAACGGTGAAGCCCACCTCCCTGGAGCCGGCAATGGCCGCGGCTCGCGGCGTCTGTCCGGTTTCCATGTGGCGGGTGACGTTTTCCAGCACCACGATGGCGTCGTCCACCACAAAGCCGGTGGCGATGGTCAGGGCCATGAGCGACAGGTTGTCCAGCGAATAGTCGAGCAGGTACATGACGGCAAAGGTGCCGACCAGGGAGGCCACCGTGGCCACGGCCGGGATCACCGTGGCGGTCAGGGTGCCGAGAAACATCCAGACCACGGCGATGACCAGCAGGCAGGACAGGGCCAGCGTCCACTCCACTTCCGACAGCGAAGCCCGAATCGGCGGGCTGCGGTCCATTTCAACCGAGATGTTCACGTCCCCGGGGAGCGAGGCCGTAAGCTGCGGCAACAGCGCCCGGACATTGTCCACGGTCTCGATGATGTTGGCCCCGGGCTGGCGAAAGATGATGATCATGACCGCCGGGGTGCCGCCGACCACACCGGCCGTGCGCACGTCCTCCACGGAATCGGTAACGGTGGCCACGTCGGACAGGCGCACGGCCGCGCCGTTTTTATACGACAGAATCAGCGGCTCGTATTCCCGGGCCTTGTGGAGCTGGTCGTTGACGTCGATCTCATAGGCGGCCCCGTCCGACTCGATGCGGCCCTTGGGCCGGTTGACCGTGGTCTTGGAGATAAGCCCGCGCACGTTTTCAAGGCTCAGGCCGTTTTGGGCCAGCTTGGCCGGATCGACGCTCACCCGCACGGCCGGCAAGGCCCCGCCGCCCACAAAGACCTGCCCCACGCCCTCGACCTGGGCCAGCTTCTGCTGCAACACGGTTGCAGCCACGTCGTACATATCGGCCCGCAGCACGGTTGGCGAGGTGAGGGCCAGCACCATGACCGGGGCGTCGGCCGGGTTCATTTTGCGGTAGGTGGGGTTTTGCCGCAGGGTGGACGGCAAAAAGCCCCGGGCCGCGTTTATCGCGGCCTGGACATCGCGGGAGGCGCCGTTGATGTCGCGCGACAACTCGAATTGCAGGTTGATCTGGGCCGAGCCCCGGGAACTCGACGAGGTCATTTCCGTGATCCCGGCGATGCGGGCGAACTGGCGCTCCAGCGGCGCGGCCACCGACGTGGCCATGGTTTCGGGTTCGGCTCCGGGCAACTGGGCCTGGACCGAGATGGTGGGGAAATCCACCTGCGGCAGGGCGGCCGCCGGCAAGAGCCGAAAGGCGATGGCCCCGGCCAGCATGAGGGCCAGCGTCACAAGCGCCGTGCCGACCGGGCGGCGGATGCAGATTTCAGGCAGATTCATGACTGGGCCGGCTCCCCGGCCCTGGGGCCGCGGCCGCGGCCGGCCAGGCGTTCAAAGAAGAGGTAGATGACCGGCGTGGTATAAAGCGTCAGCACCTGGCTGACCACCAGCCCGCCAACAATGGCGATGCCAAGGGGGCGGCGCAGCTCGCTGCCCACCCCCGAGCCCAGGGCCAGGGGCAACGCGCCCAAAAGCGCGGCCATGGTGGTCATCATGATGGGCCGAAACCGCAACATGCAGGCTTCGTAGATGGCCTCGCCCGGGGGGAGTCCCCGCTCGCGCTCGGCGCTTAAGGCGAAATCCACCATCATGATGCCGTTTTTTTTCACGATGCCGATGAGGAGAATGATGCCGATGACGGCCATGAGGCCCAGGTCCTCGCCGCACAGCCACAAGGCCCCGACCGCCCCGACCCCGGCCGAGGGCAGGGTGGAGAGGATGGTGACCGGGTGGATGAAGCTCTCGTACATGACGCCAAGGACGATATAGACGGTAATAAGGGCGGCCAGGATCAGGAGCGGTTCGTTTCGAAGCGAGTCCATGAAGGCCCGGGCCGCGCCGGTAAAGGCCCCGCTGATGCTGCCCGGCAGGCCCAGTGCGTCCGACACCGTGCGCACCGCCGCCACGGCGTCGCCCAGGGAATGGCCCGGAGCCACGTCAAAGGATACGGTTGCGGCCGGAAACTGGCCCTGGCGGTTGATGACCAGGGGCGCTTCCCCCTGCGTGACCGTGGCCACGGCCGACAAGGGCACCTGTCCGCCGCCCGTGCCGGTCAGACGGACCAGCCCCAGGGCCTCGGGCCCCTGGGCCATGGCCGGGGACACGCCAAGGACCACGCGGTACTGGCTCAGTTCCGTGAACATGGTGGAAATCTGGCGCTGGCCAAAGGCGCTGTAGAGGGCATTGTCCACGTCCTCCGGGGTCAGCCCATAGCGGGCGGCGGCCACCCGATCGATATGGACATTGAGGCGAAGCCCGCCCAGGGCCAGATTGTGGGAGACGTTTCGCACCTCGGGCCGGGCGGACAGGGCGTCCACAAAGCGCGGCGTCCATTGGCTGAGATCCCGGGTGCTCGGGGTTTCCAGCGTATACTGGTACTGGGCCCGGCCGGCCCTGGCGTCCACGGACAGGTCCTGGACCGGGGACAGGGCCACGGTCAGGCCCGGCAGGCTGCGCAGCTTCTCTTCGAGCCGCCGGGCCACGCCGGCGGCGTCGGCATTGCGGTTGGCTTTGGGGACCAACTCCACGGCCAGCCGGCCGACGTTGGGGCTGGGGTTGATGCCGTCCACGCCGACATACGAGGCCACCGAGGCCACGGCCGGATCAGCCGACAGGATTTCGGTCAGCCCGGCCTGGGCTTCGGACACGGCGGCAAAGGAGGCCGTGGTCGGGGCCTCGAAGACGCCGGTCAGGCCCCCGGTATCCTGCACCGGGAAAAACCCCTTGGGCACGGCGGCATACATCCACACCGTGGCCGCGACCGTGGCCACGGCGACCAGCAGCGTCAGCGGCTGATGGCGCAACACGACGGTGAGGGTCCGGGCGTAGAATTTCGCCATGCCGGCAAAAAAGGCCTGGAAGCCCCGGACCGCAAAGCCCCCCGAGGCCCCGGACGATTTGCTGCGGCCAAGGAGCCGGGCGCACAGCATCGGGGTCAGGGTCAGCGACACCACGGCCGAAAGCAGAATGGCCACGCCAAGGGTCACGGCGAATTCCCGGAACAGCCGCCCCACTACGTCGCCCATGAAAAGCAGCGGAATGAGCACCGCCACCAGGGAGACGGTCAACGACAGGATGGTAAATCCGATCTGGCCGGCCCCGTCCAGGGCCGCCTTCATGGGCTCGACCCCTTCTTCCACATGGCGGGCCACGTTCTCGATCATGACGATGGCGTCGTCCACCACAAAGCCGGTGGCGATGGTCAGCGCCATGAGCGTCAGGTTATTGAGCCCATAGCCAAGCAGGTACATGACGCCAAAGGTGCCGATAAGCGACAACGGCACGGCCGTGCCGGGAATGAGCGTGGCCGGCAGGTCGTGCAAAAAGAGATAGATGACCCCGACCACCAGGACCACGGCCAGGAGCAGCTCGATTTGCACATCGTCGATGGAGGCCCGGATGGTGACGGTGCGGTCGGTCAGGACCGCAAGATTGACCGCCGTCGGCAGGGCCGCGCGCAACTGGGGCATGATCGCCTTGACCCGCTCCACCACGCTTATGACATTGGCCCCGGGCTGGCGCTGGATATTTAAGACAATGGCCGGTTTGCCGTTCACCCAGGCGGCCTGGCGCACGTCCTCGGGACCGGAATGGACCTCGGCCACGTCGGAGAGCCGCACCGGCCGGCTGTCGCGGTAGGCGATAATAAGCGGCTTGTAGTCCTCGCTGGACAGAAGCTGGTCGTTGGTCTCCAGGATCGATGACTGGCGCGGGCCGTCAAAGCCGCCTTTGGCCTTGTTGACGTTGGCGTCGGCAATGGCCGTGCGCACGTCTTCCAGGCTCACGCCGTAGGCGGCCAGGGCGGTCGGATTGGCGTCGATGCGCACGGCCGGACGCTGGCCGCCGGCCACGCTGACCAGGCCGACGCCGGAGAGCTGGGAAATTTTCTGGGCCAGCCGGGTGTCGGCCAGATCCTGGACCTCGGTCAGGTCCATGGTCTCCGAGGTCAGGGCCAGGGACAGGATGGGCGTGTCGGCGGGGTTCACCTTGCTGTAGACCGGGGGCGTTGGCAGGTCGTCGGGCAGCAGGCTGTAGGCCGTGTTGATGGCCGCCTGGACCTCCTGCTCGGCCACGTCGAGACTCAGGCTCAGGGCGAATTGCAAGGTGACGACCGAGGCCCCGGACGAACTGACCGAGGTCATTTCGGTCAGGCCCGGCATCTGGCCGAACTGGCGCTCCAGCGGCGCGGTCACGGCCGAGGCCATGACGTCCGGGCTGGCCCCGGGGTAAAACGTCCGGACCTGGATGGTCGGATAATCCACTTGCGGCAGGGCCGAGACCGGCAACTGGAAATAAGCCACGGCTCCGGCCAGGATCACCGCCACCATGATAAGCGTGGTGGCGACCGGCCGCAGAATAAACGGGCGCGACAGGTTCATGGTTTGCCGGCAATCCCCGGGCCGGAGTTGCGTACCGCCACCTTGGCGCCGTCGCGAAGCCGGTCCGCCCCCTCGACCACCACAACCTCGCCGGCAGCCAGGCCCGCATCGGCCACCACGTCCTCGCCAACGGCCATGCCGACCGTCACCGGCTTGGACTTCGCCACGCCCTCGGCGTCGACCACATACACCCGCGCCCCCTTGGAGCCGCGCTGGACCGCTGCCGCCGGCACCAGGACCACGCCCTTGCGCTCTTCCAGGAGCAGCTCGGCATTGACGAACTGGTTGGGGAAAAGGGCCTCGTCGGCGTTGTCAAAGACCGCCCGCAGCTTGACCGTGCCGGTGGCCGTGTCGATCTGGTTGTCGGCAGTGGTCAGTTTGCCCTGGGCCAGCCGCTTGGACATGGTCCGGTCGTAGGCGGAGACGGAGAGGCTCTCGCCGGCCCGATGCCGGACGAGCACCGCCGGCAACTGGTCCTCGGGCAGGGTGAAAAGAACGCTTATGGGCGAAACCTGGGTGATGACGCAGATGACCGTGGACTCGCTCGCCTTGACCATGTTGCCGGCATCGACCTTGCGCAGCCCCACCCGGCCGGTGATCGGGGCGGTGATGCGGCTGTATTCGAGCTGCAGTTTGGCGTTGTCGATAAGCCCCTTGTCCGTGCGGATGGCCGCTTCGTACTGGCGCACCAGCGACCCCTGCGTGTCCTTGGTCTGGCCGGCCAGCATGTCCTTTTTGGCCAGATTGTCGTAGCGCGAAAGGTCGGCCCGGGCGTTTTCGAGCAAAGCCGTGTCCTTGGCCAACTGGCCCTGGTACTGCTCGAGCTGGGCGGCAAAGGCCCGCGGATCGATCTGGGCCAGCAGCTCGCCCTCTTTGACCAGCTGGCCTTCGGTGAAGCGCACCTCCATGAGTTCGCCGTCCACCCGGCTTTTGACCGTGACCGTGCGCAGCGGCGTCACCGTGCCGATGCCGGAGAGCGTCACCGGGGCCACGCCCGTGCGGGCCACGGCCGTGGTCACGGACACAGCCTGCCCGCCCATGCCCGGAGGTCCGCCGGGGCCGCCGGGCTGGGCTTGCCCGCTGCCGGCCCCGTGCCACCAAAAAACCCCGGCAGCGGCAAGCAGCAGCACGCCCAGAGCCAGCCAGCGAAACGGACCCCTGCGCAGGGGTCCGGAAGCAGTCATTTGCATTGCAACATCCTTGTCTCTCGTTTCAGCCATCCCGGTCCGGGCCGTATTAGCCGTCGCCTGGGCCACGTCGTAAGCGGCGCGGCAAAGGTTACAGCCAGAACCATCGCCGGGCCAGCCCGGAGTGCCATCCTTCAATTCTGTCAGGATTTTTCAGAGTCTACCACAGCCCGCACGATGCGGGTCACGCCGCTCTTGCGCAGGCCGTCGGCCCGGCCGGCCAGATACCGGGCGTTTAACCCCGGCGCGCCCGGATCGTCCACCCGGGCAAAGCCCAGAGTCAAAAGGGCCGCGGCCAAGGCGGCCGGATCAAAGGCCGATTTCCACGGCTCGCCCCGGGCCGCCGCCCGGGCCGCCACGCGTTCCCGTCCCCGGCATTCCCCGGGAGACAGCAGGGACGGCTCCACGGCATAGTCGAAAACGATCCGGGTGCCCGGCGGCAAGGTGGCGACCCAGGCCAGAATGTCCAGGATAGTGCCCGCTTCCAGGTACATGGTTACCCCAAGCCAGGAAAAAAAAGCCGGGGCGGCGCAGTCAAACCCGGCTGCCGCCAGCACCTCGGCCAATCGGGACGACTCGAAGTCCGTCGGGACAAAGACCACATTGTCCCCGACCGCCAGCCCGGCCTCGGCCAGAAGGCTGCGTTTCCAGGCCTGGGTCGCCGGATGGTCCACTTCGAAAAATCTGGTCCGCCCGTCTCCCCGTCGCCAGGGGGCGGTGTCCAGCCCGGCCCCGAGGCTCACATATTGGGCCACGCCGCCGGCCCTGGCCTCGTTCCAGGCGTCCTCGGCCACCCGGCTGCGCAGCGCCCCGGACAGGCGAAGGCCGCGCAGCTCGCCGCCGTCATACCGCCCCGGATCGGCGCGAAGGGCCGCTTCCCGCTCCCGTCCGATGATGCGAAGGGCCAGGGGATCGTCCAGCACAAGGGGCGCGTCGAGGAGTTGATGGGCTGCCCGCAGCATGGCCATGCCCATGGCCGTCTGCCGGGGAGCCGTCGCGTCCCCGGAGGCGGCCTCTGGCCGGGAGGCCGGCCGGGCCGCATCCAAAGCCCTTTCGAGCCAGGCCAGCATGGGTTCGCTCATCCCGGCCGCCTGGCGCACGCCCGCCTCGGAGCGCACCAGTTTTCGCAGCTTGCCAAGGAGCGCCGGATCATCGCCGGCAACCGTCCGGGCCAGGCTAACGACACGGCGGGCAATGGCCAGGCCTTCCACGCTTTCCGGGGCCACCTGTCCGGCCATGGCCGCGGCGACGGCGGCGGCAATCCCGGCCCAGGCCTTGCGCCGTTCCCGGCCCGGGCTGCGATGGCGGCGCAGCCGGGCCAACTCGTCTTCGGTGAAATACCGGCTCCAGACATGCATCAGCGCCAGGGTGTCCAGCCAGTCGCCCAGGGCCGTTTCCTTGTTGTGCAGCAGCCGGTCGCGAAGCCGCGACAGCTTTTCGCCAAGGGCTGCGGCCTTGTCCGCCTGCTCCTTGAGCACCGCTATCTGCCGGGCCAGGATGTCGGGCAGCGTCGCCCCGTCTTCATCGAGCAGCCGCCGGATCTCGGCCAGGGAACAGCCGAACTGTTTGAGCGCCAGGACGGCGTGCAGCCGCATGGCCTCGGCCTGCCCGTACACCCTGTCTCCGCCCTCGGTCCGCGTCCTCGGGCAAAGCAACCCCAAGGCGTCGTAATGGTGCAGCGTCCTGACCGTCACCCCGGCGCGCCGGGCCAATTCACCGATACGAAGCAGCATGGGCCGCCCTCCTTTTGCCCAGGGTACACCCTGACGTAACGTCAGATTCAAGGGAAAATGCACCCCGGAACCAACATTTTTGGTTAAGCGTCCGACTGTTTTGTCGCCCGCCTGCCCCGGCAGCCTCTCAACCCGAGGCTTCAAAAAAGGAAACGGCCGGAACTCCCGCACTGCGGGGAGCTTCCGGCCGTCTGGCAGCACTGTCGCCGGGGCGCACTCGCAAGCGCCGGCGGTTGGTTGGGAGCTAGATGCCGCCGCACAGGCGGGCGAAGCTCATGCACTCGAACCGATTGCTAAAGGGGCACGGTTCCTTGGAAAACCACTTGCGCTTGGGGCACCAGTAGGCGTTTTTGAAAGGCTCGTTGCACCCGGAGGGCGTCGTGGCCTTGCGGGTGTACGAGCCGAACCGCATCCTGCCATCACTGTGACTGACGTTCCAGACGGCCATGATCGTCGCCTCCGTTTCCCACTGCACTGCATAGGACGGGCCAAAGGCAGGATTTGCCATCCGATTCTAATTGCAACGATTTTCTCCCGGCCAGCTCGCCCCTGGCGCACGGCCCGGTTTTGATCTAAAAGCCAGCACGTATCCCATACCCATCGCGCGCCGGAGATTCCGGCGGGCAAAGGAGGACGCCTTGGGACTTTTGGCCGCCAGCGGCGGATTCACCCGATATAGGATTGTTGGCGAGGCGGATAAGCAGATTCTGCGCGAGGCCCCGGAACGGCTCAAAAAATACGCCTTCGTGGACATCGACGGCACCGCCGACGAACGCTCCTTCGGCTGGACCGCCTTCGAAGACTACCTCGACAGCGAATGGCACAGCGCGCCCCCGGAAAAAGGCCACTACATGGCCTTTTCCCTGCGCCTGGACACCCGGCGCATCTCCCCGGCCGTCTTTAAAAAACACCTGCGGCTGGCCATCGACATCGAAAAGCAGCAGCAGATGCAGGGCGAAGGCAAGGCCTTTTTTGTCCAAGGACCGCAAAAAGGAAATCGCCGAGCGCGTCAAATTAT
>NZ_MLBG01000132.1 GCF_001936595.1 Desulfovibrio sp. DV | reverse complement strand
TGAGGATGTGCTGCTCATTGACGCCTACAAGCCGGAAGGCGGGGAGGGGCAGCGCCTGACCTTCCGCCTGACCTACCGCCATGCCGAAAAGACGCTCAAGGACAAGGAAGTGGACAAGATCCACGAGGGGCTGGTGGCGGCCGTCCTGGCCGCGCTGCCGGTGACCCGGCCGTAGCGCTCCTTTCCGGTCTCAAAGACGCCAAAAGCCCTGACGCCTGCGCCGGGGCTTTTTTTGTTGCTGCAAAAGGGGGTTAGCCTGCCAGAAAGGCCAGCAGATCGGCGTTGACCGGATCCTTTTCCGTGGTGCAGATGCCGTGGGGGCCGCCGGGGTATTCCTTGAGCACGGCATTTTTCACCAGCTTCACGGCGGCCCGGGCCGCTGCATCGATGGGCACGATCTGGTCGTCGTCGCCGTGCAGGAAAAGGGTGGGCACGTCAATTTTCTTCAAGTCCCCGGTCAGGTCCGTTTCCGAAAAGGCCTTGATGCAGAAGTAGGCGGCCGGGAAGCCGGCCATCATGGCTTGCCGCCAGAAGGCCTGGCGCACACCCTCGGATGCCGTGGCTCCGGGCCGGTTGTAGCCGTAAAAGGGCAGGCTCAGGTCCTTGAAAAACTGGGAGCGGTCGTGCTGGACGCCGGCCCGGATTTCGTCAAAGACTTCAAGGGGCAGGCCGCCGGGATTGGCCGGGGTCTTGAGCATAAGCGGCGTGATCGCGCCGATGAGCACGACCTTGGCCACGCGAGCGGTGCCGTGGCGGCCAATGTAGCGCACCACTTCGCCGCCGCCGGTGGAATGGCCGACGTGCACGGCGTTTTTGAGGTCCAGGGCCTTGGTCAGTTCGGCCAGATCGTCGGCATAGGTGTCGAGGTCATTGCCGTGCCAGGACTGGCTGGAGCGGCCGTGCCCCCGGCGGTCGTGGGCAATGACCCGGAAGCCCTTGGAGGCCAGGAAAAACATCTGGTCCTCGAAGGCATCGGCGCAAAGCGGCCAGCCGTGGCTGAAAACCACGGGTTGCCCGGAGCCCCAGTCATTGTAATATAAGGTCGAGCCGTCTTTGGTTGTCAGGGTCGCCATGGTCGCATCTCCTGGAGGTTTGTGGCTGGTCCCTTGCGGGATCGACCGGCGTTTGGGACAGGGCGGCCGAAGCCGCTTTGGCGCGCCGCCACCGGGGCAGCCGCCGAAGCGATTTTCAGCCTTCCAACAGATAGACCCTTTCTGTCGTGGCGGGAAGAAGAACTCGTCGATTTCTTGGCCCCGACGCACTTGACCCGGCGTCCGGCTTGGCGCAAAGAGGGGGGATATGCTGCAAAAGACCTATAAGATCGGCGAGATCGCCAGTCTGACGGGACTCAAACCCTTTGTCCTGCGCTATTGGGAAACCGAATTCCCCCAGCTTCTTCCGGTGCGCACCAAAAAAGGCCAGCGCGCTTATACCGAGGAACACCTGGCCCTGGTCAACACCATAAAGACGCTCCTCTACGAAGAAAAGCTGACCATAGACGGTGCCCGGCGGCGGCTGGCCGAATCCGACCGCGACGCCGGGGTATTGCGCCGGGTCTATGACGAATTGGCCGCCATCCGCCGGATGCTCGACGCCTAGGCGACGCCGCTTCGACAAAAAAGTCGTTTGGCCTTTACACAATTGTTCCGGTCCGGTTCGGGGCTCATACACCTCAAGAGGCGGTCCGGGAGCCTGTCCAGAGGTCGTATTGACTCTGGACGGGGGCAGGGTTTTACATTATTGCTAGTTCGCGCGCGCACGGGTGGAGAGAAACCGGGCGCGTGGCGAGAGGCGGAATTTTTCCAGGCGGGACAGGGCGAAGAATGAGGGATTCGCCCCGGTCGGCCAACGGGTCGCCGCGACGCGAAAATGCCGTATTCGACCCCGGGCGCGCCGGATAATGGGCGCGGCCACGGGCGGGCAGGCCTGGCGCGGGGACCTTGGCGTGTAACCTGTTCAACACAAATGCAAGAGGACCCTATGAGCGGAATCAAGGCTCGTCTGGACGCGATCTCGGCGATCATCAATTACAAGCCGGCTCATGCCCCCCTGAATTTCAGCGAGACCAAGCCGACCGAGATGTTTGGCTGCAATGTCTTCAACGACAAGGTCATGCGCGAACGGCTGCCCAAGCATGTCTACAAGTCGCTTAAAAAGACCATCGAACTGGGCGAAAAGCTCGACGCCTCCATTGCCGACACCGTGGCCAACACCATGAAGGATTGGGCCATCGAACGCGGGGCCACCCACTTCACCCACGTGTTCTACCCGCTCACCGGCATGACTGCCGAGAAGCACGACTCCTTCCTGGTCCCCGACGGCAAGGGCGGCGCTGTGGCCGAGTTCTCGGGCAAGATGCTCATCCAGGGCGAGCCCGATGCCTCGAGCTTCCCGTCCGGCGGCCTGCGTTCCACCTTCGAAGCCCGCGGCTACACCGCCTGGGACGTGACCAGCCCGGCCTATATCCTGGAAAATCCCAACGGCATTTTCCTTTGCATCCCCACGGCCTTCGTGTCCTGGACCGGCGAGGCCCTGGACAAGAAGACCCCGCTTCTGCGTTCCACCCAGGCGCTGAGCAAGCAGGCCAAGCGGGTGCTGAACCTCTTTGGCGTGGAGACCAAGCTGCCCCTGGGCTCCTTTGCCGGACCGGAACAGGAATACTTCCTGATCGACCGCAATTTCGTCTTCGCCCGCCCGGACCTGCTCATCGCCGGACGCACCCTTTTTGGCGCCAAGTCGGCCAAGGGCCAGGAATTTGAAGACCAGTACTTCGGCGTCATTCCCCGCCGCGTCCTGTCTTTCATGATGGAAGTCGAGCGTGAACTGTACAAGCTCGGCGTTCCGGTCAAGACCCGCCACAACGAAGTGGCCCCCAGCCAGTTCGAAATCGCCCCGATCTTCGAGACCGGCAACTTGGCCACCGACCACAACCAGATGGTCATGACCGTGCTGCGCACCGTGGCCAAACGCTACGGCATGATCTGCCTGCTCCACGAAAAGCCGTTTGCCGGCATCAACGGCTCGGGCAAGCACCTGAACTACTCCATCGGCAACGCCGAACTGGGCAGCCTCTACGATCCGGGCGAAACCCCGCACGACAACGCCCAGTTCCTGGTGTTCTGCGCCGCCGCCATCCGCGCCGTCCACAAGTTCGGCCCGCTGTTGCGCGCCACCGTGGCCACGCCGTCCAACGACCATCGCCTGGGCGCCAACGAGGCCCCGCCGGCCATCATGTCCATCTACCTCGGCGAGCAGCTCACCGATGTCTTCGAGCAGATCAAGAAGGGCAAGGTCGAAGGCTCCAAGCAGAAAGGCATCATGAGCATCGGTGTCGACACTCTGCCGCCGCTGCCCATGGATCCGGGCGACCGCAACCGCACCAGCCCCTTTGCCTTCACCGGCAACCGCTTCGAGTTCCGCGCCGTCGGCTCCAGCCAGTCCATCGCCGGCTCCCAGGTGGCCCTTAACGCCATGATGGCCGAGTCCCTGGACTACATCGCCACCAAGCTCGAAGCCGCCACCGCCGGCGACCCGGCCAAGCTCAACGCGGCCGTGCAGAAGGTCATCCAGGAGATCATCAAGGAACACGGCGCCGTGGTCTTCAACGGCGACGGCTACTCCGAGGAATGGCACGCCGAGGCTGCCAAGCGCGGCCTGCCCAACCTCAAAACCACGCCCGACGCCCTGCCGGTGCTCACCAGCCCCGAGGTCGTCAAGCTCTTCACCACCTACGGCATCTTCAGCGAAGCCGAGCTCAAGTCCCGCGAGGAAATCTACCTCGAGCAGTACGTCAAGACCATCCAGACCGAAGCCAATCTGGTCGTGCGCATGGCCAAGACCATCATCTTCCCGGCTGCCGAACGCTACCAGGGCGAGCTGGCCGCCACCTGCGCCAACCTCAAAGCCATCGGCCATGACTACAAGATGGACACCCTGGAGTGCGTGACGTCCAAGCTGCGCGACATCCAGGCCAAGACCGCCAAACTGGAAAAGCTCATGGAGCATTCCGCCGACGGCACCCTGGCCGAAGCCAAGTACATGTGCTGCACCATCCTGCCGGCCATGAACGAGATCCGCGCCGTGGCCGACGCCCTGGAAGCCGTGGTGGCCGACGACCTGTGGTCGCTGCCGAGCTACCAGGAAATGCTGTTTATCCGCTAAGTCTCCGGTCCCCGGGATTGGACAAGGCCGCTCCGTTTGGGGCGGCCTTTTTTATGGGCTGGATCAGGGCTGAGGCCTGGGTGTCTTGCCAAAAAAGGGGGGGCGTCCGGTCAGGCGCTGGCCTGCATGGCTTCGACGAGCTGTTGCAGCACATGGGCCTGACGGGCCAGATCGGCCACGGCCTGGCTGGCCTGGCCCATGGCCTGGGCCGTATCGGCGGCGATGGTCGTGACCTCGCGGATGGACTGGTCGATCTCCTCGCCCTCGGCCGCTTCTTTCTGGGAGGCTTCGGCAATGGAGCGGACCTGGGCCGAGGCGCGCTCGATATACTCCACGATGGCGGCCAGGGTCTGGCCGGAGACGCCGGCCAGCCGGGTGGAGGCCTCGATGGCGGAAACGGCCCGGTCCACCCCGTCGATGGTGGTGCGCGCGCCTTGCTGGATGGTGCTGATGGCTACATCGACCTCCCGGGTGGCCACCATGGTTTTTTCGGCCAGCTTGCGGACCTCGTCGGCCACGACGGCAAAGCCGCGCCCGGCCTCGCCGGCCCGGGCCGCTTCGATGGCCGCGTTTAAGGCCAACAGATTGGTCTGGTCGGCGATTTCGCTGATGACTCCGATGACCCGGCCAATGCCTTCGGCATGGACGCCCAGTTCGGCCATGTCCTTTTTAAGGCCCAAAGCCAGTTCCTGGGCCTGGCCTATGCCGGCCAGCACCTCGCCAACGACCGATTCGCCCTCCAGGGCCTTGCCCCGGGCCTCCTCGGCCGTGCTGGCGGCCACATCGGCGCTGGCCGCCACATCCGCTATGGTGTGGGACATGCCTTCCATGGCCGTTGCCGTGCCGCCAAGCCGCCGCGATTGCTGGCTCATGCCCTGGCTGGTCAGCTCGATCTGGACCGAGAGTTCCTCCGAGGCCGAGGTGACGATGGACACCACCTGCTCGATTTCCGAAGCGGCCTGGGCAATGCCGCGGTTGGTGGCGGCGACAGCGTCCTGCCGGGCGACTTCCGCTGCCTGGACGGCCTCACGAGCCTGTCTGGCGGCGCTGTCGGCCTCTTCGGTCTTGTCCCTGGCGCTGGCCAGCAGGCGTCGGATTTCCGCGACCATGCGGGCCAGGGCGTCAGCCAGGGTGGCCAGTTCGCCACGCCCGCGCCGGGGCGGTTCGCGGTCGAGCTCGCCCCGGCTGATGGCGTCGGCAAAGGCTGCGGCATCGGCCAGGGGCCGGGTGATCATCCGGGTCAGGGCCAGGCCGAAGCCCAGGGCCAGACAGGCCCCCACGGCCATGCCGAGGAAGATGTTGCGGGTGTTGGCGGCGCTGTCCGCCTCGGCCTGGTCCATGACGGCGCGGGAATCGGCCACGGTGTCGGCGATGGCGGCGTCGAGGGCGGACAGCGTAGCGGCATGGACGCTACGCATGTCGGTGGTGGTGGCCAGCACGTCCATCATGGCCAGGATGTCGGTCTTGTCTTTTTCCCATTCCCGTATCTTGTCAAAGAGCGTGTCATTGGCCTGACGGGTTTTGCCCAGGACCGCTTTCAAGGCGTCGATGCGGCCGCGTTCCGCCTCGGTTTCGGCCAGGTCCGTCAGGTCCGTCAGGGAGGCCCCGATGGTTTCCCGGGCCTTGGCGACAATCCGGGTCTGGTCGGCAGCAAAGGTTTTGTCGATGCCCGGGATAAGGAGCGTGCGCTGGGCCACGATGATTTCCTGCAGGGCCGTGCCCACGCGCAGCAGGGCCGGTATGGCCGGCAGGCGGTTTTTGACGATGTGCTCCATGGAGGAGGAGGTCTGTTGCAGCCCCTGCCAGCCGATGACGCCGACAGCCAGGGCAATGGCCGCAACCACCAAAAACGCGCCGATGATTCTTGTGCCCATGCGCATCCCGTTCATGGCGTCCTCATTGGGTTGGCGTGGAGGGGGCGAGTCGGTCGGGCCATGGGTCAGGAGGGTTTGTATATGCCGCAGCCAACCAGCAGGTCACCGGTTTTTTCCAGGTACATGGACTTGGGTTCGATCTGCTTGGTCTGGGGGTTTAAGAACTTGTAGTCCTGCCAGAAGCTGTCCTGGGTTTTGCCCAGGGCGACGCGTTCCTTGACAAAGAATTTGCCGTCAGGGTCGCGCAACTCCAGTAGATCCTTGCCGATCTGCTTGGCATTGGCTCCATGGGCCAGACATTTGCCGTCCAGGTTGTAGACCACCACATAGAGGTCGCGGTCCTGAAACGGGCCGGCCTTGTCGTTGATGGCGGCAAAGGCCTTTTCGTTGCCGTCGGCCTTGATGGCGGCAATAGCCTTTTTCACCATGGCCACGGCTTCGTCCTTGGTGCCGCGATCCTGGGCCGCGGCCGGCATGGCGGTGAGCAGCAGCAGGAACAGGCACAGGGCGGAATACGACAATCGCTTCATGGGAGCCTCCTTGCGGTTGACGGGCATGCTTGTTTCGAGAAGGAGAGGATGAACGTAAAAGAGCCGGGTATTTTTGGCAAGGTGTTTGGGAAAGAAGCAGGCGGCTTGCCGGCTTTTACGGAAAAGAAGCGGAGTTATGCATACCATTGCATTTGAATCTATTGGGGCAGGAGCCGCAGGCTTGCGCTTGCGCACGGCTGGAAGGAGCGGCAGGGTTGTTCTTGCGGATAGAGACCGCGGCCGGCCTGGTCCCTGATCGGTGCGGGCGCACGTGTCGGCGTGTGCCCTGCCCGGATGGCCAGGGGGGGGAGGGGGGGGCGTCGCCGGCTGCGGGCAACGGGCCGGCCGGTCCCTGGCAGAGGAAGCGGGCCGGGCAGCCAGGGCACATCTGCCTTGGTCCGGCCGCGTCCGGCACATTCGCGCCCGGCACATCCGCGTCCGGCACTGCTGCCCCCGGCCGCCCACCGGCCCTGGCCCGGCCCCACGGTCCGTCCCAATGTAAAAGGGCCGGAACTTGCGTTCCGGCCCTTTCAGGCGAATGTCGATGCCGTCGGGAAGGACATTCCCAAGACATCATGCCCGGTGAAAAATCACCGGACTTTGCAGACTACCAGCGACCGCCGCCGTAGCCGCCCTTGCCGCCGCCGCCGCCACCGGAGCGGGGCTTGTCCTGGGCTTCGTTGACCTTCAGGCTGCGGCCGCCGAGCTCTTTGCCGTCCAGGTTCTGGATGGCAGCGGCAGCGCCAGCGTCGTCCATTTCGACGAAACCGAACCCACGCAGGCGCCCGGTTTCACGGTCGGTGATGAGATTGACGCTCAACACTTCGCCGTAGGCGGAAAAATGGTCACGGATGTCGTTTTCAGTGGAAGAGAAGGACAGGTTGCCGACGTACAGTTTCTTCGACATGGCTAAGCTATGGCTCCGGTATTTGGCATGGGCTGATTTCGTCGTTTGGGATTGAACTTTCGCTTAATGTCCAATGGGCGAAGGTCATCATGCACGTTGTTGGGAATGAGGCACAATACCGCGATGGAAAAAATATGCAACACTTTTTCTCCAAGGTATCCTTGGCGGTATGAAATAAATTAGTCCTGAAAAACAGTGGGTTGCGGTGACAGCAAAAAAACGCGTCAAATTTTGAAAAAACAGCGCCGCCCGAATGCCCGTCGGCCACCCGGCCGGTCCGGTCAGGACTCCCAGTACCGGCAGGCGGCTACGGCGATGAGCAGGCGGTCGACATCGGCCGGGTAGACCTCGCCGATGGTGCCGATGCGGAAGGTGTCGGCCGCCGTGACCTTGCCCGGGTAGATGACAAATCCCCGGTCCTTCAAGCGCGCATAGAAATCGGCAAAGGCATAGGCCCGATGGTCGGGGCTTATAAAGGCCGTGATGATGGGGGATTGGAGCGCCCGGGGAAGCAGGGCGGAAAAGCCCAGATCGGCCATGCCCGCGACCAGCCGGGCCTGGTTGCGGCTGTAGCGGACGGATCTGGCCGCCACGCCGCCCTCGGCCGCCAATTCGTCCATGGCCGCGGCAAAGGCCCGCACCACATGGGTGGGCGAGGTAAAGCGCCATTTGCCGCCGCCGTCCTCCATGGTCTTCCACTGGCTGTAGAGGTCAAGGCTTACGGATCTGGCCTGGCCGGCGCAGCCTGCGATGAGCGTGCGGCGCACCAGCACGAAGCCAAATCCGGGCACGCCCTGGATGCACTTGTTGGCGCTCGATACCAGCACGTCGGCCCCGATTGCGGCCATGTCCAGGGGAATGCCGCCGAAGCTGCTCATGGCGTCCACCATGAAGACCCGGCCGGCTGCGCGCACCACGGCCCCGATCCTGTCCACCGGGTTGAGCATCCCGGTGGTGGTCTCGCAGTGGACCACGGCCACATGGCTGATGTCGGGATGCTCGGTCAGGAGGGCTGCCGTCCGCTCGGGCGAGACCGGGGAGGTCTCGCCGAAATCCTCCTCCAAAACGGCAATGCCGAGCACCCGGGCAATGGCGGCGATGCGCGCCCCGTAAGCCCCGTTGGCCAGCACCAGCAGCCGGCCGCCGGGGGCAATCAGGCTCCCCAGCGCCGCTTCCACGCAAAAGGTGCCGCTGCCCTGCATGAGCACGGCCGTATAGTCCGGCCGGGCGCTGGCCATGGCGGCCAGACGCCGGCGCAGGTCGGACACCAGCGCGTTGTAGTCCGCATCCCAGGTGCACCAGTCGCGCAGCATGGCCGCCTTGACCGCCTTGGAAGTGGACAGCGGTCCCGGAGTGAGCAGCAGGTACGGGTTGTCGGGGTAGAGGGACAGGTCCATGGCAGGGCTCCTTGGGGCTAGATTCCGGCCAGGGCGTCGCTCAGGATGCCAAGCGCCCGGTCGAGGTCGGTTTCGGTGATGGTCAGCGGCGGGGTCAGGGTCAGGATGTTGCCGTGGGAGGTCTTAAAGGCCAGTCCGCGCCTCAGGCAGCGGTACATGACGGCGTCGGCGGCCTCGTTGTCCGGTTCCCGGCTGGTCCGGTCGCGCACCAGCTCCACGGCCAGGGCCAGGCCAAGGCCCCGCACCTGGCCGATGCCGGGATGGTCTGCGGCCAGGGCCGAGAGCCGGGTGAGGGCCTCACGCCCAAGCCTGGCCGCACGCGGCACCAGGCCGTCGCGGGCCAGGATGTCAAGGACGGCCAGCCCGGCGGCGCAGGCCGTGGGGTTTTTCTCATGGGTGTAGTGGCCAAGGGCCACGTCGCCGCCGACATCCAGGGCCGGGTCGGCCACCATGGCGGCCAGGGGCATGATGCCGCCGCCAAGGCCCTTGCCAAGGACCACGATGTCGGGATCGGCCCCGAAATGGCTGCAGGCGAAAAGACGGCCGGTGCGGCCCAGGCAGGTGGCGGTCTCGTCGAAAACAAGCAGCGCCCCATGTTTGTCGCAGGCCGCCCGCACCGCCGGCCAATAGCCCGGCGGCGGGATGTTGACCGTGGTTGCCCGCAGCGGCTCGGCAATGACCGCGCCCACGTCGCCTTCTTTTTCCAGGACGTATTCGAGGTAGCGGGCGCAGGCCAGATCGCAGTCCCGGCAGCCGCGCGTATTGAGCACGCAGCGGTAGGGTTCCGGCGGCGGCACATGTTCGGTGCCCGGCAGCAAGGGGCCGATGCCGCTTCGAAACAGCGCCTCCCCGCCCACCGAACAGGCGTCCAGGGATGCGCCGTGAAAGGCGTCCCACAGGGACACGGTCTTAAAGCGGCCCGTGGCCAGCCGGGCCAGTTTCAGCGCCATGCCGACGGCCAGGGCCCCGGACGGGGCGAACAGCGTCCGGGCGCAGCGGCCCGGGGCGATATCGGCCAGGGCTTCGGCCAGGGCAATGGCCGGCTCGTTGGTGAACCGGCGCGGGCAAAAGGCCATGGTGTCGAGCTGGGCCTTTATGGCCGCCACCACTCCGGGATGGGCATGGCCGGTCTGGTGCAGGGAGTTGCCGTGAAAATCGAGCAGCTCCCGGCCGTCCAGGGTGGTCAGGGTCGAACCGGCGCAGCCGGCCAGGACGTCGAGGCAGGGCGTGGACAGGGACTGGCGCAGGAACACGGCCTCGTCGCGGTCAAGAAGCTCCCTGGTGTGGGCCGACAGCCCGGCCCGCCAGCTGGCCCGGCGCGGCGAGGTGTTGGCGTCTCCCTCGCCCGGGGGCGGGGCCGGCCGGCCGGCGGCCAGAACCTCGGCCCGCGTTTTCAAAGGCAGCATCCGCCAAGGCCCCCCGGCCGCTGGCCAAGGGCCACCCGGGCGGCGATGTCGGCCACGATGGCCGGGCAGTCGGCCAGATCCGGGGCCAGATAGTTGGCCCCGGCAGCGGCCAGCCGGGCTTCGACGGCACTGAGCCGCCGCCGGCGTTCGGCCGGGGGGAGGGCGGCCAGTTCGGCCTCGGTCAGCCCCATTTCGTTGCCGCAGGCAGTAAGCCCGATGGTCCACATGCCGGCGTTTTGGCCTTCGGCCATGTCCGATTCGGTGTCGCCGATTTTGACCATGGTCCAGAAGGGGAAAACAGCCAGCTCCAGGGCCGCCTGGTAGCACATAAACGGCGCCGGCCGGCCGGCCGGCACATCCGAGGAGCAGACCACGACATCGGGCTCGTAGCCCCGGACCGCTGCTTCGCGGCAAAGCACGTCCATCATGGACCGGGTGTAGCCGGTGGTGGAACCGATTTTGAGGCCCATGGCCCGAAAGGCGGCCACGGCGGCCAGGGCTCCGGGGATGGGTTCGGCATGGTTGGCGATGCAGCCGACCATGAGCGGCTCGGTGAGGGCGTAGACGGCGTCCACGGCCTCTTCGCCGGGTTCGCAGCCATGGACGGCCTTCCAGGCGGCGGCCACTTCGGGGTCGCGGGTCATGGCCCGGACATGGTCCTTTTTCATGAGGCCCATGGGTTTTCGGGCCTGGGCCGCGGTCACCGGGACATGGTGGCGGGCGAAGGCCTCGATGAAAACGGCCACAGGGCCGAGGCAGCCGTGGTCGACCACGGTGCCGGCCCAGTCCAGAATGACGGCGGTCAGCGGTTTGGCGGCAGATGCGGACATGGCGTTCCTTTGTGCGTAACGGGCGTTGGCAAGGCTGTCCGCCCGGCCCTCCGGGAGCCCGGAGCCTTCGGATCGGGCCGGACAACGGGGGGGGGCGACAGGGAGGCAGGCTAGCGCATCTGGGCCCAAGGGAGGGGATATGGCGGGGTGCGGCGCAAAACTTCCGGCAAAACGTCACATGGTCCGGGCCGGCCGGGGCCTGGAGGCGCAAGACGTCGCGGTCGGCATTGCCCGATGCCGCAGAGCCATGTAAAAGCGGGGAAATTGCAAACCCGCGCGACGGTGATTGTCCGGCCTTGCGCCCGGCGTCGGCGGTCCGAGGAGAAAACCGTGAAAAAAATTGTGTTGTGTATCCTGCTTGTCATCGCCCTGGGCATCCCGGCTGCATCGTATTGGCTGGGCACGCGCATCGGCAGCGTTCTCGAAGTGCAGCGGATTCTGCTCGAGACCCAGTACGGGGTGCCGATCACCGTGCTGGAGAAGAAGCAGGGCGTGTTTGAAAGCACCTACCGCTACCGGATGGCCCTTGGCCCAGCCTTCACCCCCGGCCAGCCCATGCCTCCCCTCGACGTGGTGGGGGTGGTGGCCCATGGTCCCATTCCCTTTGCCTCCGGCAGCCTGCGTCCGGCCCTGGCCGTCATGGATCTGAGCCTTGCGCCGACAGGGGAGGCGGCTGCGGCCTGGGGCAAAATGCTCGATACCATCCCGGAACTGCGCCAGACCAGCCTGCGCACGGTTTTTGCCTTCTCCGGCGACAGTTCCACCACCTTGGCCGTCCTGCCGGTTTCGCGCACCATTGCCCTGGCCAACGGCACGGCCCTGGATGTCAACTGGCACTCCGTAACCGGCCGCCTGGACATGACAGCCGATCTCGACGTCATGGATCTGGCCCTGGACGCTCCGGCTGCCGGGCTTCGCGACAAAACCATGACCCTGTCCATGCAAGGGTTTTCCCTGGCCAGCAACGCCAAACGCGTCGGCCAGAACCTCTACGTCGGCACGAGCGCGCTGGCCCTGGCCGACCTGACGCTGACAAACACCGTCGCGCCGGACAAGTCCTTTGCCGTAAACCAGCTGGCCGTGAAGGTGCGCAGCGATGTGCGGGACGGGGCCATGGACAGTGCCATGACCCTGCAGTGCCAGGGGATGGCCCTGCCCGGCCAGACCAGGGTTTCGCTGGATTCGGCGATGTCGTTTAAAAATCTCGATGCTGCCGCCCTGGATGCCGTTGTCGGTGAACTTCGGCGCATCAAGCTGCAACAGACCCCGCCCCAGGCCCAGATGCAGGTCTATGAAACCCTGCTGCGCCGCTATGGTGCGGCCGTGACCGCCAGGGGGCCGCGGCTGGAACTGGAGCGCTTCGTCCTGGGGCTGCCTTCGGGCTCGGTTGAGGCCACGGCCTTTGTCGCCTATGCCGGCTCCGACAGTTTGCCCGAAACGCTGCCGGCCATCCTGGCCCGGCTGACGGCAGCGGCCAGCCTCAAGGCTTCCCAGGCGGCGCTTTTGGATCTGGCGGCCGCAGCCGGGAAAAACGACCCCTCCCTGGCTGGCCCCTTTGGCCAGCAGATGGTCGAGACGGCCATGGCCGGGCTGGTGGCCCAGGGGTTTGCCGTGCGCGACAAGGATGGGCTGGCCTCGGCTGCGGCCTGGGACGGCAAGACGCTGACCATAAACGGCAAAATCCTCAATCCCCCCATGCCCTGACCGGCCGGCGCGCGGGGGAGTGCGGGAAGAGGGAGAGTGCCGGCGGCCGGGCTGGAGTGAGAAAAGAGAAAGAGCGCCTCCGGCGGCCAAAGGGCTGAGCCCTTTGGAATCCCACCTGG
>NZ_MLBG01000131.1 GCF_001936595.1 Desulfovibrio sp. DV | reverse complement strand
AGGGGTTATGGCAGACGTCACACCTTGCCCCCGTAAACCCTTGCCTTCCAGGAGGGATTCCAAAGGGGTCACCCCTTTGGCCGCCGGAGGCATTCTTGAACATGCTCCGGCGGCCGCCAAATGAAGGAAAAGAGCATGCACTACGACATGGTGTTCCACCTCGATCAGGGCCAGGACGAACTGAACATTGCGCTGAGCAACATCGCCAATGTCTTCAAAGCCCTGCCGGATGAGAAGTTTACCCTCGTCCTGCTGGTCAACGGGCCGGCCATACAACTCATGGTCAAGGACACGGACAACTGCGAAAAGCTCCTGGAACTGTGCGGCCAGGGGTTGGAGCTTCGGGTCTGCAACAACGCGCTCACCCATTTCAACATCGCACCCGAATCGCTGTGCCCGGCCTGCCGCATCGTTCCCGCCGGCATCCTCGAACTCGTCAACCTGACACGCCAGGGCTTTGCCTACATCAAGCCCTAAGGCGAAGCCACGGCAGACCAATGCACCCAACACCCGCCCAGCTTCTGCAAAAGCACAAGCTCTTTAGCAAATTAAGCGGCCAGGTCGTCTGGAATCTGGCCGAAGAGGCCGGCGCCGACGAAAGCCAGCTCGATGCCTTCATGGCCTTTTTCGAAGCCCAAAAGGAGCGGGCCACCGCCCTTCTGGAAGCCCTGGCCCGCGATCCGGACAGCTGGCTCATCCTCGAACTGGACGCCGCCGCAGCGGCCTGCCCGGCCTGCACCCGGCTGGCCGGTCTGGCCGTCCCGGCCACGCACCCGGATCTGCTCGACTACCTGCCGCCCTTTGGCCTGGGCTGCCCCCTGACCGGCCGTCCGGGCCTCCCGGCCCAAGCCCAGGACAGGGCCGCCGCATCCCTGCCACCGGCCCCGGTCCACAAACTGTGCTGCGACCGGCGGCCCCTGACCCTGCTGCTGGCCGAACTCCCGCACACCTTGTAACACCCGCTTTCGTTGCAGAAGTCTGCCGTCAAGCTTCACACCGACGCTATCGCCCGGCCAACGCTCTTTCCTGTTCCCGCTGCCGCCCATCGCCACAGCAACGCCCCTTCCCTTTTGCCCCTTGTGGGGGGGCTAAGGCCCCAACCGTCGGGCCTCTTTTCCCGTGCTGGCCGCCAAACGGCAACGGCCGCCGGCCGTCCGCGATGCAGGCGGACGACCGGCGGCCGTCGTTACGGGCAAGGCCCCGGAGGCGTCCCTGGCAGGGACGCCGCAAGCGGTCTACGGCCCGATGTAGATCGGCGGCAGATAGAGCTGGATGCCCGGAGCCGGACGGGGCACCGGGCGGCAGGCTCCGGCTTCCCAGAACGTGCCCGGCGGGCAGACCGGCGGCGGCGGTGGCGCGTACGGATACGGGTAATAGCCCGGCACCGGGACCGGCACCGGGACATACGGCACCGGCATACAACCGCGCGGACCGTCCCAGAAATAGCCCGGCGGACAGGGCCGCCGCGCCTCGGCCTCACCCGCCACGGCCACGGCGGCCAGTACGAAACCGGCCAACAGGCATAGACAGAGCAGTTTTTTCATATCGATCTCCTGGCTTGGGGCAGGCCGGGAAAGGCGGCCAAGCCCCGCATTTGCCTTGTGGCACACTCACCCGGGCTTGGCAAGATGGACGGGTCAGGGCGCGCCCTGGCCGAGGCTTATCTGGCGGATGATGCCCGACAGCCGCTCCATGGAGGCGTCAAAAGCCGCCCGGTTTTTGGCCTCGCCGCCAACAAAGGCGGCCAGTGCGGCCACGCACTCCCGCTCCACTTCGTAAAACCCGATCAACTGCCCGAGATCGCGCCGTTCCTCCGGCCCAAGCCGCCCCATGAGCCGATCCTTGAAGACGCCCGCGACCAGCTCGGCATAGCGCCCCATGTCGGCCAAAACCCGGCCGGCCTGCTCCCGGCTGACCAGCCCCTTCTCATAGCGGGCTGCCAACCCGGCCAGGGCCTCATGGCCAAGCACCAGCCCCTGCCCGGCCAACATGCCGATGGTCTGCAACATGGCCTCGCGGCCGGGGTCCCTGGCCGTCTGGGCCAGGGCCGCCGAAGATGCCACAAGACTGACCGCCACAACCAGTCCGAGAAGACGCCGCGCAAACCCCATGCAAACCTCCTTGGGTTCCCATCCACCCTGCCGCAACCGAAAGCCGGCGACAACCCCTTGCCCGGCCGCACCATCACAGCTATCTGCCTGACATCGCCCAAGGAGGCTCCCATGCGCATCGACTGCAACTGCAATGCCGACATCCTGTTCGAACTCACTTACGAAACAGCCGGTCGCTGCCACACGTCCCGCCTCTTCGGGCGCAAAGCCAATTTCTGGCGCGATATTTTCCCCAAGGACATGGCGCAGCGCCTGACCGGCCTCGTCGCCGGACAGTCCGTCCATCTCCCCCTGGCCCCGGGCGACGACATTCCGGCCCGCGATCCGGCCAAAATCATCACGCTGCCCCGGACTGCCTTTGCCCCCAAACCGGTCAACGGCCGCAGCCTGGCCCCGCAGCCCGGCCGCTTCTATCCCCAGGGCGTGCTCCAGGGACTGCCCGGCGTCTACCCCTCCACGGCCACGCCCTTCCGCTGCCTGGAGGCCACGGCCGAAACCATCGTCTGCGACCGCAACCATCCCCTGGCCGGGCTTGCCGCCGACCTCTCCGCCACCATCCTCGACGTGCGGCCCAAGCCCTGCGAAACCGGCGGCTCCCTGCACGTGTGGATCGAGGAAATCCTCGACGGTCCCGGCATCGAAACCCGCCTGCCGGACCGCGGCACCACCTTCCTGGCCGAAGACGGCGACCTCTCCCGCACCGACAACGCCCCGGACGCCGCCTTCTACCAGCACCCGCGCCTGATCTCCCATATCGACGCCAAGGCCCGGGAACGCCTGACCAACTGCTACGCCGGTATCCTGAGGCCCGGCGATGCCGTCCTCGATCTCATGACCTCCCACCTCTCCCACCTGCCGCCGGATATCCCGCTGGCCTCGGTGGCCGGCCTGGGACTGAGCGCGGCCGAACTGGACGCCAACCCGGCCCTGACCAGCCGCACCGTCCACGACCTCAACGCCGACCCGACCCTCCCCTACCCCGATGCCGCCTTAAACGTCGTGCTGTGCGCCATGTCCATCGAATATCTCACCAACCCATCAGCCGTATTGGCCGAAGCCAGCCGCGTCCTGGCTCCGGGCGGCCGCCTCGTCGTCAGCTTCTCCAACCGCTGGTTTCCCCAGAAAACCGTGCGTCTGTGGACCGAACTGCACGAATTCGAGCGCCTCGGCTGCATCGCCTCGCTTATCGAACAGACCCCGGGCCTGGGCTCGGTCGCCACCCTGGCCGAACGCGGCTGGCCCCGGCCGGCCGACGCCAAAGACCGCCACTGGCCGCTTCACCAGCAAAGCGATCCCTTGTTCGTTGTGACCGCCCGGCGGGCATAGCCTGGATGGTGAAAGGAAAAAACGAAGATCGGGCCGCTGCCCGAACCACCGGAGGGCACCTCCCCGGACCTCTCGGTGGGGAAGGCGCAGCTAAAAAAACTGGAAAACCGTTTTGCTAGGAGGAGATGCCATTGTCGCAGCTCTGAGCCGTGACTCTGGCCACAAGAATCGACCCCTCGTGTTGACGGGCCAGGGCTAGATCATAAGCCATCTGCAACCGCAACCATGTCTCAGGCGTACTGCCGAAGGCTTTTGACAGGCGAATGGCCATTTCAGGTGAAATGCCAGCCTTGCCATTGACAATATTATTGAGTGCCTGCCGACTGACGCCAAGAGCCTTGGCCCCCATTGGTGACGCTCAGACCGAAAGGTTCAAGACAATCAAACCGCACAATCGATCCTGGATGCGGCGGATTTTTCATCATCTCATTGTCCCTCAATGATAGTCACAGTAATTGACGTCCGTGACATTCTGTCCTGCGAAACGAAAAACAATCCGCCAATTCGCCCGAATGGTGATGCTCCACAAACCTGCTCGTTCACCCTTGAGAGAATGCAGCCTGTATCCCGGCAGATCGAGATCTTCGGGCCGGGTTGCCTGATCAAGGACGGCCAGAATACGCCACACTTTTTCCACATGCTCCTGGTTGAGACCACGGCGGTCATCGTCTTCGTACAAGCGCCGTAGACCGCGATGTTGAAAACCCAGGATCATGAACTGCATGTATAGCGACAATTGTCACTTGTCAATAATCCACGTCCACTATTGCCTTTCCCGGGCGAACCTCCCATGCGGCAAAGCCGCCAAGCGCTCCGCGCCCCACAGTCTGCCCACCCTCCCATCCCCGCATTTGCCCCTTACCCCGTCCGCACCATGCGCGCCCATCCAGGGGGTCCGGGGGGGATGATCCCCCCCGGCGGGTCCAGGGCAGCGCCCTGGTGGGGTCCGGGGCGACGCCCCAGTTCTCCTCTCCCCCCTTCGTCTAGGCCTGGGCGCAGTCGCCGGGGTCGCCGCGCAGTTTGTCCAGGCCGTGGGGGATGGCGGGCATGAGGGCGGCCAGGGTTTCGCGCACGGCTTTGGGGGAGCCGGGCACATTGACGATGATGGCCTGGCCAAGCGTGCCGGCCACGGCGCGCGAGAGCATGGCGTGGTGGGTTTTGGCCAGCGAGGCCAGGAGCATGGCGGTCTCGAAGCCGGGCAGGCGTTTTTCGATAACGGCCAGGGTGGCTTCGGGGGTGGTGTCGCGCGGGGAGAGGCCGGTGCCGCCGGTGGTGACGATGAGGTCAAAGCCCTGGGTCAGGGCCAGATCGACGAGCAGGGCTTTGAGTTGGGCTGGTTCGTCGGGCAGGATATGGCCTTTGGCCAGACTTATGGACAGGGAGGCGGAGCAGGTTTCGGCAATGGCCGGGCCGGCGGCATCGACGCGAAGGCCCTGGCTGCCTTTGTCGCTTAGGGTGATCCAGGCCAGGGCGATGCCCTGGCGGTTTGGGCAAAAGCTGGTTTCGCCGGCCGGGAGCCGGCCCGGCGTTATGGCCTTGGCGGCCAGAACACGGCTGGCCGGGACATCGCCGTGGCCGGGGCGGGAGTGGACGCCGATGATTTGCAAGACCGGGCTGCCGCTTGCCGGGGTCAGCGTGGTCGCGACCGAGAGCCGGGGCAGGCGTCCGGAGGCGACAAGGCCCGGGGCGTAGTCCGGGGCGTCGGTTTCGAGGATATGGAGCCGGTCGTTTGCGACGAGGCTGCAGCTGGCGGCGGTGGAGAGGATGAATCCCATGGCGGCATCCTTTGCGGGCCTTGCGGTTTTTTGGAGGTTGGGTCAAAAGCGTGGCAACGATACGTCCGGCATGGACGGCTTATCAAGTGAGGAAACTGGATGAAAGGCATCATCTTGGCCGGTGGTTCCGGTACGCGGCTCTATCCCATCACGCGGGTGGTGAGCAAACAGCTTTTGCCCATATACGACAAGCCCATGATCTATTACCCGCTGTCCGTGCTGATGTTGGCCGGCATCCGGGATATTTTAATCATTTCGACGCCGACGGATCTGCCGCGTTTCCAGGAGATGCTTGGCGACGGCAGGAGCCTTGGCGTGACGTTCACCTACAAGGTGCAGCCCAAGCCTGAGGGTTTGGCCCAGGCGTTTTTGCTGGGCAAGGAATTTATCGGCAACGACTCGGTGTGTCTGGTGCTTGGCGACAACATCTTCTACGGCCAGGGGCTGGCCTCGGTGTTGCAGCAAAGCGCCCGGCTCAAGGAAGGCGGCGTGGTCTTCGGCTACAAGGTGCGCGATCCCAAGCGGTATGGCGTTGTCGAGTTCGACGCCGAGCGAAACGTCATCAGCATCGAGGAGAAGCCGGAGCATCCCAAGTCCAAGTTTGCGGTGACGGGGCTGTATTTTTACGACAACGACGTGGTGTCGGTGGCCGAGGGGCTTCGGCCCTCGCCCCGGGGCGAGCTTGAGATCACGGATCTCAACAACGTCTACCTGCAGCGCGGCAAGCTCAAGGTGGAGTTTCTCGGGCGCGGCTATGCCTGGCTGGATACCGGCACCCACGAGTCGCTGCTGCACGCCTCGAGCTTTGTCCAGGCCATCCAGGAACGCCAGGGCGTGCTGGTGGCCTGCATCGAGGAGATTGCCTACCGCATGGGTTATATTGATGCCGGGCAGGTGGAGCATCTGGCCAAGGACATGCTGAAAAACGATTACGGCCAGTATCTGATGGAAATGATCCGCGAAGCCTAGGCTGCTGCGGTTTTCCGGTTTTCGGGCGGGGAGCGGACTCCCCGCCCTTTTTCTTGGCCATGCCCCGGCGGCAGGTGAAAAGGCCGCCAGATGCCGGACAAAAAAGAAAGCCGCCCGGAGGCGGCTTGCAATCGGGACCAGCCGGCCCAAAGCGCCAGCGTGGCCTAGTGGTGGTCTTCCTTGAGGAACTGGCGGATACGGATGAAGGCCGTGGTGACGATAATGGCCATGTAGACGTAGATGGCCGTAACCCCGAAGAAGCCCTGCTCGGTGGAATGGCCCATATTCGTGATGAGTTCCGAAACCATGCTCATAGCCGCTACTCCTTCGGATCGGGTGGATCGTGAAATTGGTGACGAACTTCATACGCCGGATGCGGCCTTTCCGTCAACCACTCCATGGGTTTTCTGCCCGGCCCGGCCGGCGCCAGCCGGCCCGGACCGGACTTCGGTGCAGCGAAAGTCTCTTCCGTTTTTGTGAAAGTCGGGTTAGAAAAGGGAATTGGAGAGGTGTTCCGTGGCCAAGCCCCTGCACCAGCCGCCCACCCGGGGCATTATCACAGCCTTGGCGGCCGGTGGCGTCACAGCGCTTGTCCTGGCCCTGGCCCTGCTGACGGCTGCGGACTGGTATCGGCTGCAACCGGGGCCGGCCTGGGACCTCTGGCAACGCAACGCCCTGTCTCTGGCCATTCTTGTCTGTGTACTCCTGCCCGGGGCACTGGTCGGATGGCTTGTGGACCGGGAGCGCCGGCTTCGCCGCCATCTTTCCGGCCAGGCCGCCGAAGTCGCCGTGGCCAAGGCCGATCTGGCCCGCACCCACCGGGCGCTTGTGGCTTTAAGCGCCATCAACCATGAGTTGATCCGGGTTACTGACCGCGAGGGATTTTTCAACCGCATCTGCCAGATCATGGTGGAGCAATCCAGCTACAGCCTGGTCTGGGTGGGCATGATCGAGCCGGGACCGGACAAGCGGGTGCGGGTTGCGGCCCGGGCCGGCCTGGACGCTGCCTGGCTCGACGATCTGGGCATCCGCTGGGACGAGTCCCCCCGGGGACAAGGGCCCACCGGCACGGCCATCCGGGAAGCGCGCGTGGTCATCTTCCCCAATATGCATGATGCGCCGTTTTTCCAGGCCTGGCCAAACCGGCCGGCCGAGCTTGAGCGCTATCACAGCGCCTTGTCGGTTCCGTTGCGAGTGGCCGGGCGTGCGGCCGGGGCCATCACCATCTACGAATTGTCCCAACGGGATTTCAGCGACGCCGAGATCGGACTGCTCACCCAGATGGCCGACGATGTCTCGTACGGGCTGGAATTCCTGCGCCTGGGCCTTGGCCGGGAACGGACCTCGAAATTGTTGCGCCAGGCCCTGCGGGCCGGTGCGGCCATGTCCCGCACCGCTCTGGAACTGGCGGCCGGGGGCCAGGACCTGCGCGCCCTGGCCGGCCACGTTCTGCGCCACGCCCTTTGGCTGACGGGCAGCCCCCTGGGAGCCGTCGGCATGGTGGCCCGGCCCACCGGCCGCCTGGACTGGCTGGCCGTGACCCAGGACAATGGCTCCATCCGCTCCCTGCGGCCTGAGGAGTGCGACCTCTTCCAGGACGATGCCGGCAGGTTCGGCGGTCCCTTCGCAGCCACCCTCAACGAGGGTGCCCCGCTCCTGGTCAACCGGCCGACCACGCTTGACGGCTACGGCCCGGCCCAGCGCGGCCTGGAGCGGGTGTCGCGCTTTCTGGCCCTGCCGCTGCGCCCGGCCGGCGAGGGGCCGACCGGCCTCATTTTGCTGGCCGATGCCGCCGCGCCTTATGCCGACCGGGATATCCGGGCCGTTGGCCGGCTGGCCGTGCTTTTCGAGATGGCGGTCACCCGGCGGCGTGTCGAGGAAGAACTCATCTCGGCCAAGCGCCGGGCCGAAGCGGCCAGCGAGGCCAAGACCCAGTTTCTGGCCAATATCAGCCATGAACTGCGCACACCCATAAACGGCATCCTGGGCATGGCCCAGCTGGCCGTGCTTGAGGGCAAGGACGGCGGCGAGACGGAATACTGGCAGACGGTGCGCGACGCCACGGACCGGCTGGTGGAGATCGTGGACAATCTGCTGGAGCTGGCCAATGTCGAGTCCGGGTCGCTCTCGCCCATGCTGCGGGAATTCGGCCTGCGCCGGCTGCTCGATTCGCTGCGCAGCTCCTTTTCGGTGCGGGCCGGGCTGGCCGGCCTGACCTTTGACCTCGATGTCGACGCCACGCTGCCGGACAAGCTCCTGGGCGATCCTTTCCGGCTGCGCCAGATTCTGTCCAATCTGATCGACAACGCCATCCGTTTCACCCCGGCCGGGGGCATCTCGGTGCGGGTGCGCCGCTACGAACCAAACCAGTCCGGCGGGACGCGGCGGGTGTTCGTGGCCGGCGATTTCAGCGGCGTGAGCCTTGCGTTTAGCGTCACCGACACCGGCATCGGCATCGCACCCGACAAACTGGCCGCCATTTTCGAGAGTTTCGCCCTGGGCGAGGATTACCTGACCAAGCGCTACGGCGGCACCGGCATGGGGCTTTCCATCGCCCGCCGGCTGGCCGAACTGCTTGGCGGCAGCATCTGGGTGGAGAGCCAGCCAGCCTATGGCAGCACGTTTTACCTGACCGTGCCCCTGTGGCCGGTGGTCGCGGCAACGGACGAAGAAAACCCGGAGAAGGCCGGACCGATCACGCTGCCGCCGCTTCGGATCATGGTGGTGGAAGACGAGGCCATCAACCGTCTGGCCCTGGCCCGGGGGCTGCGCAAGCTCGGCCACGACGTCATCGAGGCCGGCAACGGCGAGGATGCCTTGCGCCGCCTGTCCATGGAGCGGGTGGACGTGGTGGTGATGGACGTGCAGATGCCGGTGATGGACGGGCTGACGGCCGTGGCCCACATCCGAAACGGCGAGGTGCCCGGCACCAACCGCCGCCTGCCGGTGGTGGCGCTGACGGCCTACGCCCTGGAAGGCGACCGGCAACGCTTTTTAAACGCCGGCATGGACGAGTTCGTGACCAAGCCCTGCGACATGGACCAACTGCTTCGCGCCGTGGCCAAGGTGGTGGAGGTTAAGCCGGCGGCAGGCTAGGCCAACCGCTGCCGGTCCAGGCTGCGCAGATTGACCGCCTCGGCCAGATGCTCCACCCGCAGTTCGGCCTCGGCGTCGAGGTCGGCGATGGTGCGGGCGATGCGCAAAATGCGCGTGTGCGACCGGGCCGACAGGCCCAGACGCCGCACCGCACCCTCCAAAAAGGCATGGCCCTCGGCCGAGAGCCGGCAATGGGTGGACAGGGCGCGGCCGGACAGCCGGCCGTTGACCGTGATCGGCATCCCGGCATAGCGCGCCGCCTGCACCTCGCGGGCGACCAAAACACGCTGGCGCATCACCGCCGAGGTGACCGGCGAGGCATCGGCCTTGAGGTCCTTGTACGGCACGGCCGGCACCTCCACCTGCAAATCGATGCGGTCGAGAAGCGGCCCGGACAGGCGCGCGCGGTAACGCCGCACCTCGGCGTCGCCGCAGGTGCAGGCGTGGCGTTCGTCGCCAAGGTAGCCGCAGGGGCAGGGATTCATGGCGCAAAGCAGCATCACGTCGGCCGGATAGGACAGGGACACCGCTGCCCGGGCAATGGTCACCTTGCCGTCTTCCAGCGGCTGGCGCAGCACTTCCAGCACCGATTTCTTGAACTCCGGCAGTTCGTCGAGAAAAAGCACGCCCCGATGGGCCATGGACACCTCGCCCGGCCGGGGATAGGAGCCGCCGCCGATCAGGCCGGCGTCGGAAATGGTGTGGTGGGGGCTGCGAAAAGGGCGCACGGTGAGAAGGCCCTGGCCGTCCAGCCGCCCGGCCACGGAATAGATGGTGGTGACCTCGAGCGCCTCCTCGAAATCAAGCGGCGGCAGCACCGTCGGCATCCGCTTGGCCAGCATGGTCTTGCCCGAACCCGGCGGGCCGATGAAAAGGAGGTTGTGCCCGCCGGCCGCCGCAATCTCCACCGCCCGCTTGGCGTGTTCCTGGCCCTTGACCTCGGAAAAATCCTCGGCAAAGGCGGCGTCCACGGCATCGGGCACAAAGGGCAGGGGCGTGGCCGGCGAAAGCGCCTCTTCGCCGGTGAAAAACCGCAGCACCTCCAGGAGCGAACCGGCGGCATAGACGGTCAGCCCCTCCACGGCCGCAGCCTCGGCCGCATTGCCCCGGGGCACGATCAGTCCTTTGGCTCCCTCGCGCCGGGCCAGGGCGGCCAGGGGCAAAATGCCGGACACCGGGCGCAGTTCGCCGGTCAGCGACAGTTCCCCGGCCATGAAATAGCCGTTGACCGCCTCGGCCGGAAAGGCGTCCACCGCCGCCAGCAAGGCCAGGGCCAGGGGCAGGTCGTAGGCCGAACCTTCCTTGCGCATGTCGGCCGGAGCCAGATTGACGGTGATGCGGGCCGGCGGCAACTTGAGCCCGGCGTTGCGCAACGCGGCAAACACCCGCTCCTTGCTCTCACGCACCGCCCCCTCGGCCAGACCCACCATGGAAAACGACGGCATCCCTTGTCGGGCCAGATCGACCTCCAGGGATACCGGGTAGGCCTCAATGCCAAGCAACGCTGCCGTACGTATTGCGGAAAGACTCATAATGGTTGCATAACCGATACCGTTCCCCCGGTCGCCGTGCAAGGATTTTAGCGGTGCCGGGCTTTTCATTTCATGGCAGCGATGATAGTCGCAACAAAGCGTCGCACTCAGGCATCCCGTTCACCATTGACCCCCCGGAACGGCCAACGGCAATGAAACTCCCGCGCTATTTCCTGATCCGTTCCGTTGGCGGTGCAGTCCTGGTGACGCTTGTGTGCGTCAACACCGTACTGCTCGCCCTCTTCGGGATCATCGACTATTACGGCGAGAAACGCCGAATTCAGGAAGAACTGCGCTACGACCTGTCCGTTATCGCAGACCAGCTCACGGCCAATCTAAGCGAGCCCCTGTGGTTCATGGAAAAAGGCCATGTCGACCGGCTCCTTGCCGGAGTCATGCAAAACGACCGCGTGGCTGCCGTGGTGCTGCTCCCTCCCGAAGGCAACGGCATCCTGGCCGGACAGGGCCGGGATCGCAGCTGGCGTTCCTCCCCCCTGACCACCCGTCCGGCCATGGAAAACGTGGTGGTCGAAAAGCGGGCCATCTACTACGGCGACGCCCTGGTCGGCGTGGCCGAGATCCAGCTGACCCTGCGCTTCATGGACGAGGCCCTCAACCGATCCATCGCTTTGATCATCCTGCGCATTTTCGGGCTAAACGCCGCCCTGGCCATGATCCTCGTCCTGGTGCTGCGCCGCCAGATCATCACGCCCCTGGCCCGCCTGGAACGCTATGCCGCACGCGTGGCCCAGGGCGGCAGCGCCGAAGACCGCCCCGACGGCCTGCGCGGCGAACTCGACAGCCTCTCCCGGGCCATGGAAGAAATGGTGCGCCGCATCTCGGCGGCCCAGCGCAAATACCGCGATATTTTCGAGAACGCCACGGAAGGCATCTTCCAGACCACCCTCGAAGGCCGCCTGCTCTCGGCCAATGCCGCCCTGGCCCGCATGATCGGCTACGAATCCCCGGCGGCCGTGATTGAAGCCATTACCGACGTCGGCAAACAACTCTACCACGACAGCAAGGACCGGGAACAGCTTGTGGGCCGGCTCCTTGACCAGGAGGCCGTGACCGGATTCCAGACCCGGTTCATGCGCCGCGACCGGCAGGCCATCTGGGTGCTGGTCAACATCCGTCTGGTGCGCGACCCCAACGGCCGGCCGCTGTATACCGAAGGGACCGTCACCGACATCACCGCCCGGGTCCGGGCCGAACGCCGCCTGGGAATCTTAAACCGCCACCTGCGCGAAGCCGTCAAGGAACGCAGCGGCCGTCTGGCCGTCAAGGCCGCCGAACTCGAAGCCGCCAACGCCCGGCTTCAGGAACTCGACCGGCTCAAATCCGGCTTCCTGGCCACCGTTTCCCACGACCTGCGCACCCCGCTGACCTCGATCATGGGCTTTGCCAAGCTCATCGCCCGGGATTTCAACAAATTTTTCGCCCCCTTTGCCTCAGCCCACGAACGGCTCACCCGGCAGGCCGAACGCATCACCGCCAACCTCGGCATCATCGAAAACGAGGGCGAACGCCTGACCAGGCTCATAAACGACTTCCTGGACCTGTCCAAAATCGAGGCCGGACGCGCCCAGTGGCGCGATACCGAGGTGGACGTGGCCGCTGCCCTGCTGCGGGCCGCCGATGCAGTGAACGCCGATTTCGCGGACAAGCCCGAGGTCCGCTTCACCATGTCCATAACCGGCGACCTGCCGCCGCTTTGGATCGACCCCGACCGGCTCACCCAGGTGCTGGTCAATCTGCTCGGCAATGCCGCCAAATTCACCGACCAGGGCACCGTCACCCTGACGGCCAGCGCCGACGGCACCCTCCTTCGCGTCCGGGTCTCGGATACCGGCCAGGGTATCATGCGGGAATCGCTGGAAAAAATTTTCGACAAGTTCCATCAGGCCCAGGCCGGCGACACGGTCGAAGAAAACCGCCGCCGCAAAGGCACCGGCCTCGGACTGGCCATTTGCCGCCAGATCGTCGAGCACTACCAGGGCCGCATCTGGGCCGAATCGGAACTCGGACGCGGCAGCACCTTCATCATGGAACTGCCCCTGGCCCGCCCGGCCGAAGACCCGGGAACAGCCGGGTCCGAGTAGGAAGAGTGGGGGAGGGAGAAGAGAAAGATAAAGATAAAGATAAAGATAAAGAGTGCCTCCGGCGGCCGGGGGTGTACAACCGGGAACATCGGTAACAGCCTGACCGGGTACATGGGTAACAGGTTTATCGGGTCAAATTA
>NZ_MLBG01000130.1 GCF_001936595.1 Desulfovibrio sp. DV | reverse complement strand
CTTCTCTCCATCTCCTAAAAGAAACAATCGACCAACGTCGGCGCATCAACCCCCAGCAGATAGTCTCCCAACGCCACTTCGCCCAGGCGCTGGGCCAGGGCGTCGCGGTCGTGGCGGCAGCCGGCGAGGTGCGTCTCCAATTCGGCCACGTCGCGCCGGCCGAAATAGTCGCCGAGCAGGCGCACGGCCCGGATGACGCCGCCGGCCACATCCAGGTGGGCCTCCACCAGCCCGCCGGGCGTGCGGCAGGTCCGGGCCAGGGCGTAGTCCGGTGAAGCCCCGAAATTCCAGTCGTAGCTGCGGTAGCGGCTTTCGGCCAGCTCGGCCGCGCCCCGTGCTTCTTCGGGGCCAAGGCCGAGGGCTTGCCGGGGAGCGCCGGCCAGGACATGGTCCATGATGCGGTCCATGAAGGCCGTCACGTCCATGGGGGCCGGCAGATGGGCGGCGATGTTGGTGACCCGTTTGGCCACGCTTTTGACGGCCTTGTCCCGGTATTTTTCCGGGTCCACCCGAAGCGCTCCGGACAGGTCGGCCACGGCGGCGGAGAAAAGCAGCGTGCCGTGGTGGAGCACCCGGTCGCGCCAGATGTGCTGGGCGTTGCCGGAGAATTTCCGCCCGTTGATGACCAGGTCGTTTCGTCCTTCAAAGGCGCACGGCACGCCAAGGGCGGTGATGGCCTCGAGGATGGGGGTGGTGAAGCGTTGGAAATCCAGGCCGTGGCCGCCGCTGCCAAGGCTCACGAAGGTGAAATTGACGTTGCCGAGATCGTGAAAGACCGCGCCGCCGCCGCTTAAGCGGCGCACCACCGGGATGTTGCGGCTGCGCACGTAGGCCTCGTCGATCTGGGCCAGGGTGTTCTGGTTGCGTCCGACGATGACGGCCGGGGCGTTTCGCCAGAGCATGAAGATGTCGCGGTCGGTGTGGCGCAAGAGCCATTCTTCGGTGGCCAGATTAAGCGCGGGATCGGTGGTGGCAAGGACAATGGGGCGCACGGGGGAATCCTTTTGGCCCGGTCAGGCGTCGGGGCCGAGTTCGCCGGAACGCCTGATGGCCCGCAACAGCCGCAGCCCAAGCAGGATGGCCCCTGCGCAGCCAAGCGCCCCGAACAGGGAGATGTCAAAGATAAGCGGCGGCACCCGGTTGGCCAGGATCTGGCAGGAACCGAGAAAGAGCGCGGCCGTGACAATGCCGTAGACCAGACGGTTGACCGTGGCGTCGAGGCCCCGGTGGGAGAGCTGGACGTCAAGGCGGCCCTCGCGCGCCCGGCGCAGGATCTCGGCCGCGTCCCGGGGAAAGCTCTCCAGAAGTCCGTTCCAGTCGCGCCAGTTGCGCCGAAGCCGGGTGAACAGCGCTCCCGGGGAGAGGCGGCGGGCGATGATTTTCCCGGCGTAGGGGGCGATCACTTCGAGCAGGGAGAAGCCCGGAGTGAGCGAACGCGACGCGCCTTCGAGCACCACGAAGACCTTGATGAGATGGGCCACCACCGGCGGCAGCAGGATGCCGTGGCGGCGCACCAACGCGGCCACGTCGGTCAGGGCGCCGCTTAAATCAAACGCGCCCATGGGCTGGTTGGCGTAGTCGGCCACGAAATCCTCGACATCGGCCCGCAAGGCCGGGCGGTCGAGGCCGGGCGGCAGACGGCCCAGGCGCATGACCTGTTCGGTCAGTCCCTCGGCGTCGCTTTCAACCACGGCCAACAGCGCGTCTTCCAGGGCGCGGCGGGTGCGCTCGTCGATGCGTCCGACCATGCCGCAATCAAGCAGCCCCAGGCGATCTCCGGGCAGGACGCGCAGGTTGCCCGGATGGGGGTCGGCGTGGAAGAAGTTGTCGCGAAAAATCATTTCCAGGAAGGCGTCGGCCGCAACGCGGGCCAGCTCCTCGCGCCGGCGGAGGGCATCAGGGTCTTGCGCCTCGGCCAGGGAGGACAGGGGCTCGCCGTCCAGTTCCTCCATGGTCAGCACCCGTCGGGCGCTGCGCTCGGGGTAGGTCCTCGGGAAGACGATGCGCGGCTCACTGGCGAAATTGACGGCAAAATGGCGCAGGTTGCGCTCTTCGCGCACAAAGTCGAGTTCGCGAAGGATGGTGCGGCGCATCTCGGTGGCCACGGCCAGGGGCTGGTAGAGGCGAAGCTCGACGATGCCGCGTTCGGCCAGATCGGCCAGCCCCATGAGGATATCGAGGTCGGCCCGCACTGTGTCCTCGATGCCGGCGTGCTGCACCTTGACCACCACGGCCGTGCCGTCCGGGAGGCTGGCCCGGTGGACCTGGCCGATGGAGGCCGAGGCCAGGGGGATGGGGTCAAAGGCGGCAAAGAGGGCTTCGGGCGGCGCGCCGAGTTCGGCGGCGATGGTGGCGGCCACGGCTGTCGGGGCGTCGGGTTCGGTGTCGGCCCGGAGCTTCCCCAGTTCGGCCGCCACTTCGGGGCCGACGATGTCGGAGCGGGTGCTTAAAATCTGGCCGAGCTTTATGGCCGTGGCCCCGAGTTCGGTCAGGGCCAGGCGCAGGCGTTCCTCCCGGCGCATGGCGGTCAGGCTGGCCCCGGCCGGGCTGACGAGCAGATCTTTTAAAAAGGCCGGATCCGAGGCGGCCAGGAACTCGGCCAGCCCGTAGCGGGCCAAAACCCCGGCGATTTCACGGAATCGCCGGGCGTTTCGGGCAAAATGCGGGATGGAGGCCAGGGAGAACACCGGGTGTTCCCGCCTACTCCACCGGGCAGGCCGGGGCTTCGCGCCGCCAGCGGTAGGCTTCGATGGTGTTGCTCATGAGCGTGGCGATGGTCATGGGGCCGACGCCGCCGGGCACCGGGGTGATGGCCGAGACGAGGTCGGTGACGTTTTCATAGTCCACATCGCCGCACAGCTTGCCGTCAGGCAGCCGGTTCATGCCCACGTCCACGATGACCGCGCCGGGTTTGACCATGTCCCGGGTGATGAGCCGGGGCTTGCCGATGGCCGGCACGATGAAATCGGCTTCGCGGCATACGGCGGCCAGATCCGGGGTGCGCGAATGGCAGATGGTCACGGTGGCGTTGCCAAAGGGCGAGGCATTGGCCAGGAGCATGGCCATGGGCTTGCCCACGATGTTGCTGCGCCCGACCACCACCGCCCGTTTGCCGGCCGGGGACAGGCCGTAATATTCGAGGAGCTTTATGACGCCGTAGGGCGTGCAGGGCTTGAGGCAAGGCAGGCCAATGGACAGGCGGCCGACGTTTTCCGGATGGAAGCCGTCCACGTCCTTTTTGGGATCAACCAGGGCCAGACAGCGGCTGGCGTCCAGGCCCCTGGGCAGGGGGAGCTGGAGCAGGATGCCGTCGATGTCGTCGCTGTGGGACAGTTCGGAGAGGAGCTTTTCCAGGCCGCACTGGGTGATGCCGCCGTCGAGCCGCCAGATGCGCGACACGATGCCCACTTCCTCGCAGGCTTTTTCCTTGTAGCGCACATAGACCTGGGAGGCGGGGTCCTCGCCAACGAGGATGACGGCCAGATGCGGGGCGCGCCCGTGCTGGCGCACCAGGGCGTCCACGTCGTTTTTCACGCGCTGGCGCAGATCGGCCGCGACTTTTTTGCCGTCGATAAGAAGCATAGGATGTCTCCTTCAGAGGTCGGGAGGCGGTGATGGGTCCGTTCTCCAAAAACGATTAGCCGGTTGTCCCGGCTGCCGTCCAGGGCAATACGGTGCCCGGGCCACGGGCGCAAGGCCCGGGGCACCGGTCCGGGCGGGCCATGGCCTTACTTGGGGCCGGGGAGCAGGGTGCGCCGCAGGAAGGCCAGGGTCAGTTGCTGCGCTTTGGCCGCATCCGGGCCTTTGCCAAATCCATGCCCTGCCCCCGGGAAAACGACCAGCTCGGCCGGCTGGCCCAGTTGCCGTCCCAGAGCGGCCAGGGCCTGGCCCTCCGACAGGGGGACGACGTTGTCGGCGTCGCCGTGCAGGGCAATAAGCGGCGGCAGGCGGGTGATCGAATCCCGGTACAGGCCGGGTATTCCGCCGTAAAAGACCGCCAGGGCGGTGATGCGCGGGTCCTGGCCGGCCACGGCAGTGGCCAGGAAACCGCCCTGGGAAAAGCCGAGCAGCCCGATTGATCCCGAGCATTCCCTGCGGGCCAGGGCCTCGGTGACCACGGCCTGCACGAGCTGGGACCAGGCCTTGACCCGTCCGGCAAAAAACGCCTGGCGGACGGTTTTTGCTTCGGCGTTGGCCTGCTCTTTCTCCGGGCCGTCGTAATAGGACAGGAGGTAGGCGTCCATTCCCGAGCCGGCAATGGCTTTGGCAAATTGTTCGTAGTAGCCCGGGAAGCGGTCAAGCCCCTGGCGGCCGTGCAGGAGGATGACGGCAGGGCGTCTGCCTGTTCCCGGGGCGTGGAAAAGCTGGGCCGTGACGGGATGTTCCGGGGTGGGGATGGTCACGGAGGACACGGCGCTTTCGGCGGCCGGGGCGGGCCGGGGAGCAAGGGCCGGGTACAAAACGAAGAGCGAAAAAAAGAGGGCGAGTATTTTCATGGTCGGTCTGGTCCGTTGCGGCGTGGCGGGCAGGCCCGCCCCGGAGGCACGGACGCGACCCGGGTTTCGTTGGTTGCGGGTCCGGGGAGGTGGCACCCCCCCGGACCCCGTGCGGGGCAGTTCCCCGGAGTCTTATTCTTCTTCGCCTTCCGGCTCTTCGTCGTACCACTGGCCGGCCATGACCGGGCCGTAGTAGATGGCCGAATCTTCCAGCTCTTCCTCGATGCGCAAAAGCTGGTTGTACTTGGCCAGACGGTCGGAGCGGCACAGCGATCCGGTCTTGATCTGGCCGGCGTTGACGGCCACGGCCAGGTCGGCAATGAAGCTGTCCTCGGTCTCGCCCGAGCGGTGGGAGACAACCGTGGTGTAGGCGGCCTGCTTGGCCATCTCGATGGTGTCCAGGGTCTCGGTGACGGTGCCGATCTGGTTGAGCTTGATCAGGATCGAGTTGGCGATGCCCTGGTCGATGCCCTCGGCCAGGATGTCCGGGTTGGTGACGAAGATGTCGTCGCCAACGAGCTGGATGCGCTCGCCCAGTTCGTAGGTCAGCTTCTTCCAGCCTTCCCAGTCGGACTCGGCCAGGCCGTCCTCGATGGAAATGAGCGGATAGCGGTTGGTGAAGTCGGCCAGGTAGGCCACCATTTCATCCGAGGACAGGCTCTTGTTCTCACCGGACAGCACGTACTTGCCATCCTTGTAAAATTCCGAGGCAGCCGCGTCGATGGCCAGGGAGATTTCCGAGCCGGGACGGTAGCCGGCCTGCTCGATGGCCTTGATGATGTACTGGAAGGCCTCGTCGTGGCTCTTGAGGTTGGGGGCAAAGCCGCCCTCGTCGCCAACGGCGGTCATGTGGCCGTCGGCGGCCAGCAGGGCTTTTAAGGTGTGGAAGGTCTCGGCACCCATGCGCAGGGCGTCGGCAAAAGTGCGGGCTCCCAGGGGAATGATCATGAACTCCTGGATGTCCAGGTTGTTGGGAGCGTGCGCGCCGCCGTTGATGATGTTCATCATGGGCACGGGCAGGACCTTGGAATTGATGCCGCCGATGTACTGGTACAGCGGCAGCCCGAGGTAGTTGGCGGCAGCCCGGCACACGGCCAGGGACACGCCGAGGATGGCGTTGGCACCCAGGCGCGACTTGTTGTCCGTGCCGTCGGTGTCGATCATGAGATTGTCGATGGCCACCTGCTGCAAGGCGTCCATGCCGATGATGGTCTCGGCCAGTTCGCCCTGGACGTTTTCCACGGCCTTGGTGACGCCTTTGCCGCCGTAGCGGGTGGCGTCCAGGTCGCGCATTTCCAGAGCTTCGCGTGAACCCGTGGACGCGCCCGAGGGGACAGCGGCCCGGCCGGATGCGCCGGATTCCAGGGTGACCTCCACCTCGATGGTGGGATTGCCGCGGGAATCGAGGATTTCCCTGGCCCAAACGGCCGCAATGGTACTCATGGCTCTCTCCTTGTGTATGGGGTTTGGCGTTTTCTGCGATGGTGGGTGCGGGCCGGGATGGCCCGACCCTTTTGGCTGTAGCGCAAATCCGCACGATTTATAAGCCCCGTTGCCGGCGCATTTCACGGCAGGCACGGGGATATGCGGGTCTGTCGCCAAGGTTTCGTCAAATCGTGATGTCCGGGAAATCGTCGTCGTCGCGCGCAACACCCCCCCGGCGTTTGAGATAACGCAGGAAGGACTTGGCTTCGGTGAAATCCGGGTCAGCGGCCACAGCCTGTTCCAGGAGCAGGCTGCAGGCCGGGGTATCGCCTTTTTCGTAGAGCACCCGGGCCAGATTGAACATGATGCGTTCGTCGTCCGGGGCCAGCTCCAGGGCCTTGCGGTAAAAGGTGGCGGCGGTTTCAAACTCGCCGCGTTTGCGCAGGCTGATGCCAAAGGCGTTTATGGTCAGCTTCTGGGCGTCCGGAGACAGCCCGCCGCCGGCCGCCGTAACCACCTTCAAGGGGGCGCTGCCGGTATCCGGCACCCCGGCGGCGGCCAGGGCGGCCAGGACCACCACGAAAAGCGCCCGTTCGGCATCGGGCAGGGTCTTGTGGTCAAGCCCGGGGCCGACGTCGCGAAGGAGCCGGGCCAGCACCACTGCCGCCGGCCCGAGCCGCTCGGTGAAAAGGAGCGGGGCCGGCACGAAATGGAGCAGGAATTCTTCCGGGGTGACGATTTTTTGCAGCGGCAGCGGCAGATGCCCATCGTCCAAGGGGAAGATCAGGATGCGGGCCGCATCCAGGCGCAGGGCCAGCCAGTCGATGCGCTGGGTGAAGTCGCGGCCCGAGCCGCCCTTGCCGCCCATTTTCTCGCGCTTCTGGGACTGGTAGCAGCCAAGTATCTCCGGCAGATCGGGCATGTCTGGCTCCTCGGCTAGCGCGCGGCCAGCCACAATTGCCGCAGCCCTTCGAGCAGAAGCTCGGGGCGCACGTCGCGGATGACCGGGCAGATGGGGGCGAGTTTCTCGGCGAAACCGCCCGTGGCCAGCACGTGGACATCGCCGCCGAGATGGGCTTTTAAGCGCGCGGTCACGCCCTGGACCATGTCGGCGAACCCGAAGACAAATCCCTGGTTGATGCAGTCGGTGGTGGAGCGGCCAATGGACAACGCTCCGTTGCCGGGGTCCAGGGCCACATGGGGCAGCTTGGCCGTTTTGCTGACCAGCCCGGACAGCGAGGTCATCATCCCCGGACAGATGAGTCCGCCCAAAAAGGCGTCGTCCTGGACGCAGTCGAAATTGGTGGCCGTGCCGAAATCCACCACGATGACCGAGGTGGCCCCGACGGCCCGGCGGCCGGCAAAGGCCGTGACCAGCCGGTCGGCTCCGACCTCGTGGGGCCGGCCGTACAGGTTTTTAAGCGGTATCGGGATGTCGGTCGGCACAAAGCGCAGACGCACGCCCAGGTAGCGGGATACCGCCTGCTCGATGACGGGATTAAGCGGCGGCACGACGCTTGAGGCCACGGCCGCCTCGATGTCGGTGGTCCGGCAGCCGTGAAAGGGCAGGGCCTGGGCCACGGCCAGGCCCAGGCTGTCCGGGGTGGCCGAGCGGTCGGTCGGCAGGGCGAACGACGAGAGAAGGCCGTGGCGCTCGGCCAGACCGAACTTGATGTTGGTGTTGCCGATGTCGATTAAAAGGGCTGGCATGGTGCGTCAGGGGGCGGCCCGGCTGGTTCCCAGGCGGTCGAGAAAGGTTTCGACGGTTGGCAGGCTGCGCCGCACCATCTCGGCCACGCCCTCGGCCGTGGGGTGCAGGCCGTCGGGCAGGGCCATGCCGGGGACGCCGGTCACGCCGTCGAGAAAGGAGGGATAGAGCACGGCGCCGTATTTTTGGGCCAGATCGACATAGACGGCTTCCAGTTCCACGGCGTAGGCCCGGCCGTAGTTGCGCATGGCCCGGATGCCGCAGAGCATGACCGGGATATGGGCGTCGCTTAAGCGCTTCATGATGGCGTCGAGGTTGGCCCGGGGAATGGCCGGGTCCATGCCGCGCAGCATGTCGTTGGCCCCAAGCTCCAGGATGACCCCGTCCGGGGCGGCGGCCAGCACCGCGTCCAGGCGGGCCAGGCCGCCGGCGGTGGTGTCGCCGGAGATGCCGAAATTGAGGATCGTAACGGTCCGGCCTTTTTCGGCCAGGGCGCGGGCGAGCTTCGCGGGGTAGGCGTCGTCGGCGGGCAGGCCCCAGCCGGCGGTCAGGCTGTCGCCCAGGGCCGCCAGTTTAAGCGCCAGGGCCGGTTGCGGCATAAGGACTCCAAGGGCCAGGGCCGCAGCCAGGATGCGCCGGCAGAGCCTGGAGGCGGTTTGTCTTTTCCGGCCAAGCTGGTATCCTGGCCGGGACGGCAGGAGACGGCTCGTCTTTGCAACAACAGGGACGGGCGGAGTGGGTATGATGGATACGTGCATGATTTCCTTGTCCGATGTACGGCTGACGTTACAAAGCCAGGCCGGCGGGGTCAACATCCTGCGCGGGGTGGACCTGACCGCCAGGGCCGGCGAAGCCTTAGCCGTAACCGGACCTTCCGGCGCGGGCAAGACCACGCTTTTGATGCTCATGGCCGGCCTGCTCGCCCCGACCTCGGGCACGGTGGCCATTGCCGGGCTCGATCTTTCCACCTTAAACGAGGACGGCCTGGCCGCCTTTCGCCGCGACAACGTGGGCATCGTCTTTCAGGCCTTCCACCTCGTGCCGGCCATGACCGCCCTGGAAAACGCCGCGCTGCCGCTGGAATTCGCCGGCCGCTCCGACGCCTTCGACCGGGCGGCCGAGGCCCTGGACGCCGTGGGCCTGTCGCAGCGGGTCAACCATTTTCCGGCCGAACTCTCCGGCGGCGAACAGCAGCGCGTGGCCCTGGCCCGGGCCCTGGCCCCGCGCCCCCGGCTCCTTCTGGCCGACGAACCCACCGGCAACCTGGACGGCGAGACCGGGGAGCGGGTCATGGACCTGCTCTTTTCCCTGTCAGGCGGCATGACCCTGGTGCTGGTTACCCACGATGTCGGACTGGCGGCCCGCTGCGGCCGGGTGGTGGCCGTGCGCGACGGGCGGGTGGCCGGGGATGGTCCGCCGGGTCGATGAAGCGGCTTTTTTTCATGCCGCGCGGCCGCCGGCCCCTGGAGCGGGCCGTGCGCGGGCTGCTGGTGGTGGGCGTCTTTGCCGTGGCCATCGTCGCCTACCAGAGAAATTTCCAAAGCGTCATCGAGCGCGTGCAGGCCAAGGGGACGGTTGCCGATCCCGGAGGCCTTTTGACCGAGGCCGACCGGCTCTGGCTCATCGAGCAGGCGGCCTTTCTGCGCGCCCGGTTCGGGCTGGAACTGGCCGTTCGCATCGGCAGCGCGGGTACCGCCCCGGGCGGCTATCCGGCCCCTGATCCCGATGATCCGAGAAAAGTGTTCATCTATTTCGACCCGGGCTGCCAGTCCGGCCGGGCGGCGTTGCCGCCGCTTGTCGCCTCGGGCCTGCCGCCGGGCTTTGCTGCGGACCTCGGCCGGGCGCACCTGGACGCCGCCTGCCGGCAGGGCCGGGGGCGGGAAGGGGTGCTGGCCGCCGTGGGACTACTTATCGACGCCCTGGGGCAGGCTGCCCAGCGGGCCAAAGGAGAGGATTCGTGACCGAAGAAACCAAGACCGCGCCGAAAACCATCATGATCTATACCGACGGGGCCTGCCTCGGCAATCCCGGACCCGGCGGCTATGGCGCGGTGATCGACTGCAACGGCGAACGCCGGGAGATTTCCGGCGGACGCAAGCTCACCACCAACAACCGCATGGAGCTGTTGGCCGTCCTCGAAGCCCTGGAACTCCTGGAGGAGCCGTCCATCGTGTCCCTGGTGACCGATTCGCGCTACGTCCACGACGCCATCGAGAAACGCTGGCTGGCCTCGTGGATCAAAAAGGGCTGGGTCAATTCCGAGCGCAAGCCGGTGAAGAACCAGGATCTCTGGCAGCGCATGATCCCGCTTATCGCCCGCCACAAGGTCAAGTTCAATTGGGTGCGCGGCCACGCCGGCCACCCGGAAAACGAACGCTGCGACGTCCTGGCCCGCAACGCCGCCACCTCGCGGGGGTTGCTGGCCGACGAGGGGTATCCGGGGTAAGAGTAGAGAAGAGAAAGACCTGGGGGAAACGCTTTTAAAAGCGTTTCCCCCAGACCCCCTTCGAAATGACGGGGGGTGGACGGGCTGGCGGGGCGATGCCGGTTGAGGCGGATCAGGCTTTCGGATAGCCCACGCATTGGGCCATGATCACCCGCTGGTTGGCGGGAAGACCCATGGCCTTGGACAGGGCCGGGTAGTCGATGCTGGCCCGCACCACCGTGCCAAGGCCCATGACGGCGCAGTAGAGATAGACATTCTGGCTGATGTACCCGGTGTCGGCCCAGGCCAGATTGGACTTTTCTTCCTCGGTCTTGCCCGCAACCTTGCTCATGTCCGCGACATAGACCAGATCAAGCGGGGCTGTGGGCACGTAGCTCTGGGTGCCGGTCAGCGCCCGGATGTCGGCGTCGCCCTTGGGGACAAGGGCATGGTCCTTGGCGTCGTACAGAAAAAATCCGTCTTTTTTGGCCACCCAGACGTCGATTTCCTGTTTGTTGACCGCACTCGGCGCGGTTCTTTTGCCCGATTCCTTTCTGTTGATGCCGCAGGCGGCCCAGAGCAGCCCCGACAGCACCTCGCCCGGCAGGTCCTGTTCGGTATAGCTCCGAATGGATTGCCTGGCCCGCAGGGCTTCCTCCAGGGTCTTGCCTCCGGGCAGGGACGGCGGCGGCAGAATAGCGCTTTTTTGCGCGAAGGCCGCTTCATTGCCGACGAGTCCCAGGCCGACACACAGCGTTCCCGCTGTTCGTATGAATGCTCTTCTGTCCACGCGGCACTCCTTTTGAGGCATGGCCTGCCTCTTGCCCGCAGGGTAGAAGCCCTGCGGAAGGATGTCCAGCCTTGCTAGGCGGCGGCGTCTGGGCTCGTTGGATTGCAACGTTGCCCTGTCCCACAATATCTGCGGGAAACCGCAATGATTCCAGAGAATGGAGTGTCACCCAAGGCGTGGCCGAGGGCTGGTTGCAGTCGCGTATGAATTCTTTGTTAGGCGGGCCAGGCTTCGGCCCCCGAAGAATCGGTGCTTCCCGTCAAGCTTAAGCACCAAGCCGTTGCGGCCCCGGCCCTTTCTCATCTTTTCTTGCGGAATTTTCGCTTCCCGGCCCGGCACCGCGCACAGTCAAATCAAACTCGCCCCAAGAGGGGATTCCAAAGGGACTCAGTCCCTTTGGCCGCCGGAGGCATTCTTTTTCTTCTCCCCTACCCGCTCTCCGCGCCGCCGGCCGGCTCTTCGGGCGGCAACTCCCCTTTCTTGGCCGCAGTGCCGCCGTCTTTGAGCAGCTCGGCATCGGCCAGGATCATGATCAACCGCTTGAACATGGCCCGGTCGAACATCGCTTTTGTCGCTTCCATCTTGCGCAGCGCCTCAAAGGGTGGATAGGCCGGCCGCCACACGCAGGCCCGGGTCAGGGCGTCGTAGCTGTTGCACACGGTAAGTGCCTTGACATAATAGGGAATACCGGCTGCCGGCATCCCGGCCGGAAAGCCTTTGCCGTCTTCCTGCTCGTGGTGGAAGAGAATGCAGTGGAGCGTTTCCGTCGGCAGCGGCAAATTGACGAGCAGGCCCACGCCCATGGCCGGATGGGACCGGAACAGGGCCTCTTCTTCCGGCGTCCAGCTTTCGGGCCGCCGGTCGATCAGGCCCATGGGCAGCCCGGTCTTGCCGACGTCGTGCAAAAGCGCCCCCACCCCGACCTTTACCAGCAGGTCTTCGGTCATGCCCCGGTGGTCCATGAGCATGATGGAGGTGAGCACCATGGAGGCCAGCCCGTGCTGGTAGTCCTGGTAGCCCTTGCTGATGAGCTGGGCCACGTTCTGCATGGCTCCGGGTGCTTGCAGAAACCCGATGGACTGGCGCACGAGCTTGCCCACCTGATCGAACCGGGCCCGGCTGATGGAATGGGGGAGCTTTTCTTCCAGCACCCCGCGCACCAGGGTGGTGGCGCTGGCGTGCCAGACCTCGGCCCGGTCGGTGAGCGCAATGGATTCATCGAGAAGGATTTCGCCCAGGTTGTCGCGCAGATAGTTCTCAAAGTGGCGCAGCTCGCCGGTGTGGATGTAGACCGTCTCGATATTGGCAGCCTTGAGCCGGCGGACCTGCTCCTGGGTGAAAGCCGCCCCGCGCGAGGCGTAAAGCACCAGCCCCTGGCCCTTGCGCACGTACAGGGAAAACCGGCCTGTGCCCCAGGGGCGCAGGCAGGCCGTCTTGATCGGGGAATAGGCTTTGAGGTCCGGGGCCGCGACGACGTCGGGAGTGGCCGTCATGGCCGTCCCGTCCCGTCGGTCGGCGATTCCTGGAGCGGCAGGCGCATTTCCGCCACCTCGTCGTCGTAGTTGCGCACCACGGAAAAGCCGAGTTTCTCGGCCAGTCCCTGCATCCCGCCGTTTTCCATAAGCGCCTGCCCGGTCAGTTCCTTCGTACCGCGTCCGCGGCAATAGCGGATGATTTTTTCCATGAGCATCCGGCCAAGGCCGGCCCCTTTCTGGTCCGAGCGCACGATGACGGCAAATTCCGCCGTGGCGTTGTCCGGCCGGGTGGAGGCCCGCACCACGCCAAGGGTCTCGGGCCGGCCGTCAGGACCCGGCGCGGTGGCGATAAAGGCCATTTCGCGCTCGTAGTCGATCTGGGTGAGCTTGGCCATTTCGGTATGGGACAGGTCGCGCACCACGCCGAAAAACCGGAAGCGCAGGTCTTCGGCCGAGAGGTGCTTGAAGAAGTCGTAATGGGCCGGTTCGTCCTCAGGCCGGATGGGCCGCAGGAGCACGGCCCGACCGCTTCGCAGCACGGCTTTTTCCTCGAGTTCCCGGGGATAGGGCCGGATGGCCAGCCGGTGGGGGTCGGGCTGGGGTTCGGGCGAGAGCCGGATGGTCGCGCCGATGACGGTCACGCCGTCGGGATGGGCCAGCACGGGATTGACGTCGATGGCGGCCACGCGTTCGAGGTCGGCCACGCATTGGGAAATCTGGTTGAGCGTCAGGCACAGGGCGTCCAGGTCCACGGCCGGCTGGCCGCCGCCGCCGGTCAGGGCCGCGGCCACCCGGGTGCGGCAGACCAGATCCCTGGCTAGGGACATGTTAAGCGGGGTGAGCGCCACGGCCTTGTCCCGGGTGACCCTGGCGGCCAGCCCGCCCTGGCCGAA
>NZ_MLBG01000129.1 GCF_001936595.1 Desulfovibrio sp. DV | reverse complement strand
ATTATGGTTTTTGCAGCCTCGACGTGCGGCATTTCAGGCTCGATGGTGCGCGATCTGATGTTGGAATGCGTGGAGAAGCGGTTTGGGACGAGCCGTGCGCCGCACCGGGTCGAATGGCTGACCGACAACGGTACCTGCTTTGCGGCCAAGGAGACCGTTGAGTTTGCTTCGTGGCTGGGTTTGATCAGCCGATTTACGCCGGTCAGAAGCCCCGAGAGCAACGGCATGGCCGAGGCGTTGGTGAAGACGTTCAAACGCGATTACGTCTATGTCCATGACCGCCCGGACGCGCAGACCGTCCTCAGTCAGCTGGCGGCCTGGTTCGAGGACTATAACGAGGTGCACCCCCCACAAAGGGCTGCGGATGCTCTCACCCAGGGAGTTCATCCGCTTGTCAGCAACTGCGGGGTGTCCGGTTTAACGGGGGCAACTCCACAACTTAACCGGTGATTACCTCTGGCGCAACAGCGCCAAAATCGGTGCCATGAAATTCAAGCCGCTACGACCGCTGCAACCAACTTAGCGTACGATTTTTTCCGTTTACTGAGGCGATCCCAGTTAGGGCTAGAGGTATGTCCAGACCTAATGCTAACGAGTTCACCACGGGCGAGAGCTACCGCAAGATGCTCCTGCGCATGGCCAAGGAGAGCGGGATCGACTCTCCGACGGATGATGACCTGGCTCGCATGGACCGCAAACGCGTCGGCAAGACCCTTTCGAACAAGGCCTGGCAGTCACAGGTTGATCCTGAGGCGAAGATCACCAAGATGAAGGATGGCCGAACGCATCTGGCGTACAAACCAGAGCACGCGGTGGATCTGGACACCGGCGCAGTCGTGGCGGTCGAGGTTCATGAAGCGGACAAAGGAGACACCTCGACTCTGCAAAAGACGCTGGGAACCGCTCAGGAAAGCTTGCGACGGGTCACTCCCACACCGCCATGCCAGGACGATCCTGCGAAACTGGTCGCGGACATCCAAAAGCGCTATGTCCTCCATGTGGCCGGTTTCAATCTCGGCCTGCTCATGCGACTCAAGACCGGTCATGGCACCTCGAGGGGCTGGGCCAACGTCTACTTTGCGTTGGTATGGACCACTCAGCACCCCTTCTAGGTCTGCCTAGCCATCATAATCATGACTGAGGAACAAGGCAGCACGATCATACCGGTTGCGATCGCCTGCCTGGGAAAATAGCCCAAAGCGCTGTTAGGCCTGGGCCTGGAGCAGTCCCATGACATGGCGGTTCTGCTTGTACCACAGATCGGCATAGAGCGGGCAGGTGCGCAGCAACTCGTCATGGGGGGCGTTGCCGATGAGGCTGCCTTTTTCCAGCACAATGATGGAATGGCACATGGTGAGCATGGACAGGCGGTGGCTGACGATCAGCATGGTGCGGCCGTGGGCGATGGCGGTCAGGTTGGCCTGGATGATGGCCTCGGACTCGGCGTCAAGGGCGCTGGTGGCTTCGTCGAGAATGAGGATGGAGGGCTGGGTGAGAAGCGCCCGGGCGATGGACACGCGCTGGCGCTGGCCGCCGGAGAGGTTGGAACCGCCCTCGAACAGAAAGGTGTCATAGCCGTTGGGCAAATCCTTGATGAACTCATCGGCCCCGGCCATGCGGGCGGCAAAAACGATTTCCTCAAAGGTTGCGGTCGGTTTGGTGACAGTAATATTCTCCCGAATGGTCCCCTCGAACAGGAAGCTCTCCTGGAGCACCACGCCGATGGACCGGCGCATATGGGCCAGATCGTAATCGCGCATATCGACGCTGTCCAAGGTAATGCGGCCCTGCTGGAGCGGGTACAGGCCCTGGATGAGGCGGGTCAGGGTGGACTTGCCCGACCCTGAACGCCCCACGATTCCCACGACCGAACCGGCCGGAAAATGCAGGGACAGGTCCGTCAGGGCCGGCGGCGCGTGCTGGGAATAGCGGAAGGTCACCCGCTCGATGCCGATGGAACCGGCGATGGGGGAGGTCAGGCCCCGGGTGTTGAAGGGCTGTTCCGTGGGCCGGTTGAGGATCAGGCCGAGCAGACCGACCGACACGGCCACTTCCTGGTATTCGTGCAGGAGGGAGACGATCTTGATCAGCGGGGCCGTGATGAGGACGGACAGCATCATGAAGGCGATCAGTCCGCCAAGGGTGATCTCCTGGTCGATGGCCAGAACGGCGCCGTACCAGATGATGGTGATGCGCAAAAGCGACTGCAATAATTCAGTCAATCCCTGCACGATGAGCGAAAGCTTCTTGATGCCGAAATGGCGGGTGATCGTCTGGGCGGAATCGGTCTCGATGCGGCGGAAGCGATACGGCTCAAGAGCCAGGGATTTGATGGTGCTCATGCCGCGCAGCGTTTCCACCAGATAGCGGTTCTTGGTTGCCTCGGCCGCCTGAACCTGATGCATGTGGTAGCGAAACGTCTTCATGGTCATGGCCATGATGATGGTTATGAGGATCGTCATGGCCACCACGATGAACGCAAGCTTCCAGGAATAGAAGAACAGGATGGGCAACACGATCACGATCATGCTCAGGTCAAAAAGCGTCGTCAGGAGTGATCCGGTCATGAATTCCCGAATCCGCTCCTTCTGGAACATGTAGCGCGTGATGAGGCCGATCGGGGTGTAGTCAAAAAAGTCGATGGGCAGCCGCAGGATATGGCCGAAAATTGTCTTGTCCAGGCGCAAATCTATCTTGCTTGTGGCGAAAAGAATAATGAACGACTTGAGATACTGGAGCACCCGGTCAACAATCGTTACACCTATCATGGCCACGGACAGCACCAGGAGCGTTGACATGGCCCGATGGGTTACGGCCTTGTCGAAGGCGAGCTGCACATAGATGGGAAAGGCCAGGGCCAGAATGTTGATGGCAAAGGTCGCAATGGCCACGTCCCGAAACAACGACTTTTGCCGCAGCATCTCCGGGATGAACCAATCCAGACCGAAGGGCTTGTGCGTGTCCTTGGCACTGTACACCTTCTTGATGAGGATCGATGTTCCGTCCCAAATTTCTTCAAATTGCTCGCGGTTGAAGAACTGGAATTCGAGGCTGCCCAGACTGGGGTCCACGACCGCGACGTCGCCGGCCGGGTAATCGTTTCGAACACCCGAAACGATGACGTATTTGCCTGTGCGCAACCGCGCGATCAGGGGAAATACATTGCCCATGTAAAAGAGTTTCTTCCAACTGAGGGACAGCCGTTTGCCCTTGAAGTCGAGATCCTTGGCCATCCGCAACAGTTGTACCGGAGTCATGTCCTCGGATTGAATGCCATATTTGTGGGCCAGGGAATCTGCGGTGAGATCGATGGAATAGTGTCTGGCCACGAGGAGAAAGCACACCAGACCCGTATTCCGCTTCAGCATTTCTGAACTCATGAATCACAACTCCATCGTAGCTCTGCGAACCCCTGGCGTTCGGTATTGTTTCACCGCAGTGCAAGCAACGCATCCCGACTGTGCCGCCGCATCTGGCGGCAACTGCTGCTGAAAAGGACCGCTTGCCAAATCGCGGAGCAGCCTCTACCGTTACGAGGGAAATCAGCGGCGACGCGACGTTTACACCCGGAGAGAGAACCCATGATTGACGATAACATACCAGAACGCCTGGATCTCCGCTACCAAGCCCCGGACCGGCAGGAAGAAAAGACCGTGGCGCCCAAAACGCCCCAGGCTGAAGTGGGCCCCTCAAGCCTCTACGGCCGGGTGGGCGACAACATCACGTTTCATACTCAAGGCGCTGCAAAAGCAGGGTATTTCGATCAGTTGTGGCACTGGGCCTGGAAAGATCTCGGTGTTGCGTTTCTCGGATTCTTCCGGGTCTTCCTGCCTTGGCGCAATAAATAACTGCCGCATCCGAAAAACTGCAACGCCCCGAAAGCACGCCGGTCTCTAACACCACCCCTACCCGGAGGCAAGCCCGGCAATGCGCGGCTCTGTTGTGTACCGGCCCAGCCCTTCCGGCTGATGCAAGGCGGCTTGCTTGGCCCACAGTTGGGTCAAAGGACGGTCCGCCCGTCCATGCAGACCCGCCGTGCGATGGCCCCGCTCCCCGCTCCAACACTTCCCCGGATGCCGTGATGGCGGCAGTGGGCCGCCATGACCGCGGCCTTATGATCCATTGCCCTGCGCCGCCCCGGCTCCGATCAGCAATGGATGCACAGCGTCCAGCCACAACTGGGCCGCACCGGCAAGCTCGAAGCGCACAACAAAGGCCGACCCCTCCGGCCTGAAATCAAACTGCCTCCGATTGTCAAATCCTTCCCCGCGTTCGGGGAAATCCCCAAAGCCATGGACCACTCTGGACAGTTCGCGGCCATCCGCCGTGGCCGCCACAACAGTCACGGTCTGCCCCGGTGCAGTCAGGCGCGGGCAGTAGGAGACAAAGGCCGACCCCGCCGGGGCCGGCCCGCTGGCGGCATAGGCCAGGAGAAGCGGTTTTTCCGGGTCTTCGGCCTGGATGTAGCTGCCCCAGTTGCGCACGTTGGCGGCCTCGGACGCAACCACGCTCCAGCCGCCGTCATGGCGGGCCACCCGGTCGGCCACGGGCACGGCCACAAGGGCCGTCTCCGGGCGCGGCCGGTAAAAAGCATAGCGCCCCACCCGCTCGGCCGGCTCGTAGTAAAGCGCCAGCAGCGACAGGAGCTTTTGGCTGATAAACACCTGGGAATCGACAAACCGGGCCACCCGGCGGCCGATGATGTCGGCGGCCATGGGCGAATCGGCCATGGGGGCCAGACCCAGGCGGTCGTACATGTCGGTTTCAAAGGCGTCGTAAAGCCGCAAACGCGAAAAATCCGGCGTGCCGGCAAAGAGATAGGCCCCTTCGGCGTCCATGAGCACCGCTCCGGGGATGGCGGCCAGGGTGGCCCGGGCGGCCTCGGCCTCGGCCAGGGCGGCCTTGGGCCGGGCCTGGGACAGGGCTGCCGGGCGATGCAGGGTGATCAACCCCGGCACCAGGGCGGCCAGGACCAGGACGGCCAGGGCCCGGGCGGCCGGGCGGCGGCCGCCGGCCAGATTCCCGGCCAGGGAGGCGGCCCCCAGGGCGGCCACGGCCGAGACGAGCAGGAAATGGTTGTTGTCCGAGCCGCTCCACATGAGCGTGCGCCACAAAAAAGGCGCAAAGGCCAGCAACAGCAGGTCCGGCAGCGGCAGGCGGCGGCGCAGCAGGCACAGGAACAGCCAGCCGCCGTAGGCGGCAACAAGGGGCCAATGGCCGGCCAGATAGGCCGAAACCCGGGCCAGGGCCGAGGCCGCGCTGTTGTCGGCGGCAAGGCCGGTCATGGCCCGGGGGAAAAGGATGGTCTGCCCCGCCACCTCCGGCCCGAACCAGAGCAGGGACAGGGCGGCCAGGGCCAGACCGGTCCCGGCCAGACCGGCCAGCACCGCCCGGCGCGCCGGCCAGGACAGACGGTAGCCAAAAAGGCTGGCCCCAAAAACGGCGGCCAGGGGCCAGATCTGCTGTTTGCCCAGGCAGGCCAGGGCGAAAAGCGCCCCGGACACGGCCAGCAGGCGGTTTGATCCCCGGGCCCGGCCGGCAGCAAAGGCCAGACAGGCGGCCAGCAGGCAGCCCACGGCCAGACTGTCTGGTTTGCAGGCAAAGGCCACGCCGGCCTCGGGTGTGGCGAAAAAGGCCAGGGCGGCCAGACACCCGATCAGGGAGCCGGCGGCCAGCCGGCCAAGGCCGAAAAGGGCCAGGAGCAGGACTGCCCCGCCGGCCAGGGCGGCCAGTTTGCCGGCCAGGAGCCCCGGACCGGCCAGGGCGGCAAAGGCGGCCGTGACCGCGAAATAGAGCGGCGGATACAGGGTGACAAGACGCGGATAGGCCGGATCGGGGCCGGGATAGATGGTCTGGCCCCGGCTGAGCAGCCAGCCCTTGAGGGCCTCGCGGCCTTCGATGGGATTGGTGGCCAGGGGCGAGAGCAGTTCGGCCAGGCGCACCTGGACGAGCAGGTCCACGGCGGCCAGAAAAAGCGCGGCCAGGGCATAGAGCAGGCAGCCCCGCACAAACAGGGCGTCCGGGCCGGGCGGTAGCGGAATGTCCCGGCGGCGGCCAAAAAGCAGGGCCAAAAGCGGCAGCGGCGAAGCAGCCAGCAGCGGCTCGCGCCAGTTGCCAAGCACGGCGGCCAGACCAAGCAGACCGATCAGAATGAGGGCGGGGACGATTTTTGTTCCTGGCATGGGGTATCCGATAGGGTGGCGTAGATGCGGTTGTGTCAAAGGCGGACGGCGATGGCAAGGCCGGTCGGCCCCTCTCCGGCCCGACGGCAACAAGTGCTTGCCCAGGGCCAGGAGCGAACGCTACAGGAGGGGCCGGGGGGAAACCACGTGAACCAGGATTTCGACGACTACGCCGCCGACTACGAGGCCCTTTTGCGCCAAAGCCTGGGAGCGGCCGGGGGCGACATCAGCTATTTCCGCCAGCGCAAGGCGGCCATTGCCCGGGCGCTCCTGCGGGCCAGCCCACCCCGGCGCATCCTGGAATACGGCTGCGGCACCGGCGGCAACCTGCCCCATCTGCAGGGCGCTTTTCCGGACGCGGCAGTGTCCGGCTGCGATATTTCCGAAAAGTCCCTGGAAGAGGCGGCCAGGACCGCGCCCGGGGCCGCGCTTTGCCATCTGGGGCGCGACGCCCTGCCGCAAGCGGCCTTTGATCTGGTTTTTGTAGCCGGCGTGCTCCACCATGTGCCCGGCCCGGCCCGAAGGACGGTCCTGGCCGCCATGGTTGCGGCGCTGGCTCCGGGCGGGCGGCTGCTTGTTTTCGAGCACAATCCGGCCAATCCGCTGACCCGGCGGATCGTGGCCCGCTGTCCCTTCGACGCCGGGGTGGCGCTTGTGCCGCCAGCCGAGGCCGAAGGGCTGTGCCGCGGGGCCGGGCTGAGTCACATCCGGCGGCGCTACGTGAGTTTCGTCCCCCCGGCCCTGGCCCCGCTGGCCCCCATCGAGGCGTTCCTTGGCTGGCTGCCCCTTGGCGGGCAGTACGGCCTGTTGGCGACAAAGGCGGGCTAGGGGCGGGCGCAGAAGCCGCACTTTCCTGGCTGCGCCTGTTCAGATTTCGCCGGTGTTCAAAAAAATGATCATGGCTTATTTCTGAACAACGGGTCCCGGAGCTTGGGTCTCCCGCTGCGCATACCGGGCCGCAAGAACCAGCCGAAACGCGGCAAACAGAGCATAAAGCCCCGCCCGCCTGGAAAGTTCATCGCGTTCATCGCCTACAACCCGAAGCCTCATGAGCGGTTCCAGGCTGCGGGACTCGGCGTCGCAGAACCAGTCAAGGATTGGCACCAACCGGGCATAGGTCTCCGGTCGGATCATGGCGGCCACGTCGTGGCCCATCAGGGCCGCGCCGGCCGTGTCCCAGTCGATTGCCTCGGCCTCCCAAAAATCGGCCAGCTCGTCAAAAGTCCGGTCCCGGTTGTCGTCCTGGGCGTGGCAAGCCGCAAACACGGCCCGTATGTCCTGCAGATCCTTTGTTTGCTGGTTTTCGCGCCGGTCGTTGGCGGAAAAGAGCTTTAAAAGGACAAAACCGGGCAGATTGACCACCGGCAACGTCAAATCCGGTGCTACGGCAAGGGGCACGGCCTGCTCCAGGGCTTCGGCAAAGCCGGCCACCTGCATGGTTCTTTCGTCTGCAGCAAAGGTGACGGACCCTGGCGGTGCTTCGAGGTCGCCGAAAGGCACGAAATCAATCGGCACGCCTGACTGATGCACCAGCCGGTGGACGACAGGGCAGTCGGTAAACCGGGCGCTGTCGAGAAGCGCCGCGCGCAAGGCGGCAAAAGCGGCCCAGTCCGCAACCTGCACGCCGAAATCCCAGTCTTCGGTACGGCGTCGGTCCACCACGCCATCCTTCCAGTCCAACAAAAGAAGCCGCGCCCCGGCCCCGATCAGGCAAAAAGGGCACGCCCCGTTCCCGGGCGATGCCGGCAAAATCCGCGACAGCCGCATACGCTCCCGGCGCGATCACGGCAGCGTCCCCTTGATCCGGGCGTCATAGAATTCCCGGGCAAATTCCCGGGTCCGGGGGTCGGTCCCCTGGAGCAGTTCCGCATAGAGCAGCAGTGGATGGGCCAGGGTCACGCCGGCATTGTGCCCCTGGTCCAGGGCGTTGGCCGTGCCAAACGTCTGCAACAGCGTGACATTGCCGTCCTTGTCCGGGACAAGGCGCAGACGCAGGGCCAGTTTTTTGACGTCCACGGCCGGGTCCAGATGGAGCGTTGCCGCGCCGGGATGGAGATGTCCCGGTTCAAGGAGGGTCGCCCCGAGTTCGCCGCCAACCAGTACCTGCCCGCCAAAGGCGTTTTCCAGGGCCGGGACGATTTCCGCCACCGACTGGTTGCCGACGAGGCGGTAGACCCGCAGCAACAAATTCCGCCGCAACCGATCACCATAGCCGATCAGCCACCTTTCCAGGAGTGCCGAAGCCTTGACGATCTCCCGCACAACGTCGCCATGCTCCTCCCGCAGACGCAGATATTCTTGGGCCCGCAATCCCTTATATGCAGCCCCGACACTGCCAAGAGCCACGCCAGCGGCTTCGGCCATGTCGCGCTGCGTCCAGTGCATGGAGTCCTGACGGGCCAAAAGAGTGTAGATGATTTTCAAGGATGTGGAGTTATCAAGAGACGCAACCCCTCCGCAGAGAACCGGAGACTTATATCCACTGACAAATACTCGTAACCATGACAAATTGATGTGCATATTGCCGACGCTATCAACGAATTCTATGCCACATGACCGCAATTTATCAGCATACTGGATTGATATGTACGAAGAAAAAACCAAAATTCTTCTGTTCTCGTCTTGATTTGCGTCAATCTTCATAAGCAACAGAGAGTAAGAACTATCCGTCATGCGCAAAAATACAGTAACAGCATACCTTTGCGCTTGCTCAGCTTCGCCAATCAGCCTCAGTAACAAATTATTGTTATTTCTCCCCCGGAAAGTTCCCGGAATCTCCGACTCAACCACCACCCGCACAACCGTCTCAAGCTTTTCCAGACACGCCCCAACCAGGGCGGCCGCATCGTTTTTCACGTCCCACCTCCGCACTCGCCTGCCCAAAGCCGTCTGTTCAGTTTTTTACCGTGTTCAGGAAAAATGAACAACGCTTATTTCTGAACAAGGCCCGGCCTCGTCGTGCCCAGAGGCTGTCCCGGCCGTCGGCAGGCTCGCTACCACCCCCCCCTACATATAACCGAGCGCCCGAAGCTGCTCCATGGCGTCTTCCTTGTCCTGGTCGCGGCCGGCGCGTTCGCCGCTGCGGTCGGTGAGGTCCTGCTCCCAGGCCGGCAGGTCGCTTTGGCGCACCGTGCCGGAAAGCGTCCCCAGGCTGCGGTAGCCCTGGCGGTAGAGCTCGCAAAAAGGCAGCTGCTCACCCAGGGTGATGGCCCAGACGTCGGCCTCGCGCATGTGCAGGATCGGATGGACGCGCAGATGCGGCGGGTCCTCGCGCGGGCTTTCATACAGCTCCCCGGCCCGGGCCGGATGCTCGTCCCAGCGGATGGCCGTGGCCAGGGCGGCCACGGCCTGCTCGCGCAAAAAGGCGTTCATGGGCGCGACCTTCATGAGCTGGTTGCCAAGCGGCGACTCGGGATCAAAAGGGAAGCCCGGACCGGTGAAGCCGGTGCGCGCCGCCTCGGCCCTCGTGGCCTCGGACAGGCCGGCTAAGTCGATATAGTCGCCGATTTGCGGCTTTCGGTCCAAAATCTCATGGTTGGCGGCCACATGCAGGTCAAGCCCCCACTCGGCCACAAGGCGCTGCTGGAACGCCTGGATCTCCGGGAACGGGTCGCCCTCGTCGATGGTCAGGACGCGCGGCATGGCGCGCCCAGACTCGCGGCACAGTTCGCGGGTGAGCCACAGGACCAGGGTGCTGTCCTTGGCCCCGGTCCAGGCCAGCCAGAAGGCGTCGCCGAAGCGGTCCATGGCCCCGGCGATGATGCGCTTGGACAGGTCGATTTTTTCGGGCACGGGCAAGGCAAGAATGGAAGCGTCCATAGCTGTCTCCTGGCCGCAAGGGGCCGGGTTGTTGGCGAAAAAGACAATCGGGCCGGATGGAATCCTAACAGATTACGCGCCCGCATCCACAAAAAAGGCGTCATGACCGGCTGCCGCCATGTGCAGCCGAAAAGCCAGGAAATACAGGTAGCGGCCGGGCTGGGCCATGATCGCCGCCGACAGGCGCGCAGCCACGGCCGCCGTATTGGCGCTGGCCGCTTCGTCAGGCGAAAGGCCCCCCTCCCCGGCCACGGCCAGGGGCAGGGCCGGCTCGATGCGAAGGGTCAGCCGGCCGTTTGGGGCGCGCTCCATGAAACACGGCACAACGGCACAGCCGGTCTTGCCGGCCAAGAGCATCGGCCCCAGGGGAAACGAGGCCGCCCGGCCCAGAAACGGCACCACAGCCTGCTTCTCCCCGCCCCCGCCGTCCACGGCCACGCCCAGGACATGGCCGCTTCGCAGACAGGAAAACGCCGCCTTGAGGCTGCCAAACACATCGATATGGGTGACCGGCAGGGTCTGCTCATGGGCCCAGCGCAATTCCCTGGTGCGCCGGACGGCGGCGCTCCGGGCCTCGGGCAGCTTTTCGTTTAAGACCGTGGCCGGGGCCGAAAGCTGGCACATGCGGTAGCCGGCGTGGCCGATGGCGGCCATGATCATCTGGTTGGCCCCGTAATGGCCAAAGGCCAGCATGGCCCCACGCCCGCCGGCCAGGGCGGCGTCGAGATGCTCCCGGCCCTCGATAGCGACCAGGGCGGCGGTGCGCTCCGGGGTCAGGGTCGGAAAAAGCAGCACTTCCAGATCGGTCTGGCAAAATTCCACCAGGGCCGCCCGGGCCAGGGCCAGACGCACGGCCCCGTCATCGGGCACGCCCGGCACAAAGCGCGCCGCCTCGGCCATGCCGGCCAGCCGGGCATTGGGCACCCGGCCCAAAACCCGGCCAAGGCCACGGGCCAAAGCCCGGGCCGTCTGCGGCGGCAAAGCCTGGACCAGACGCTTAAACGGGTGCCAGTACACCCAGACCAGGGCGTCGCGTAGTGTTTGCATCACCACTCCAAAGCGGTTGAAGAAATGAGAGAAGATGCCTCCGGCGGCCGGGGGGATGATCCCCCCGGACCCCTGCAATGGGAAAAGTTTTCAAGGGATTCCTGGCGTGGGTTGACAGGCCGAGGCATACCCGTGGTGGAAGCCGCTGCTCGGCGGCATTTTCTGGAAGCACCGGGTAGCACGGTCACGATTGCCCGGCAAATGGCGACGGGCCGCCCGGACACGGTGTCCGGGCGGCCCGTTGGCGCGTCAGGCGTCAGCAATCAGGTCAGCGCGCGGGGCTTTTTGCCCGCCGGCAGGGGCTTGGCGGCCGGCCGCGCGGCCGAGGCCAGCGGCCGGGCCGGAGCCCTGGCCGGGGTTCTGGCCGACACGGCCCGGACAGCCGGGCGGGCCGTGCCGCCGCCCTCGGACTGCATCTCGGCAATGAGCTGGCCAAGCTCACGGGCCTGCTCCACCAGCTCGGCCACGGCCCGGCCGGCCTGGTCCATGGCCTCGGCCGATTCCGAGGAAATACGGCTGATGTCCTCGACGCTGCGGTTTATTTCCTCGCTGGTGGACGATTGCTGCTCGGAAGCCGTGGCAATTGAGCGCACCTGATCGGCAGCCATATCGACCAGACCGACGATCTCGCCCAGGGTGTCGCCGGCCGTGACGGCCAGCCCGCCGGCTTCCTCGACAGCGGCCACGGTCTGGGCCACGTTGTCGATATTCTTTCGCGTGCCGGACTGGATGTCGCCAATGGCCGCGCCCACTTCCTTGGTGGCGGTCATGGTCTTTTCGGCCAGCTTGCGCACTTCGTCGGCAACGACGGCAAAGCCGCGCCCGGCCTCGCCGGCCCGGGCCGCCTCGATGGCGGCATTTAAGGCCAGCAGGTTGGTCTGGTCGGCAATGTCGGAAATGACGCCAAGCACCTGCCCGATGCTCTCGGCCTGTTTGCCAAGCGTCTCCATGTCCACACGCGACTGGTGGGCGTTGTCCCGGACCCGGCCCAGGAACTCGGCCACCCGGCCGACCGCCCTGGCCCCTTCCTCGGCCTTGGCCCGGGCCGAAGCCGAGGTATCGGCGGCCTCGCCGGCATTGCGCGCCACTTCCAGCACGGTGGCGTTCATCTCTTCCATGGCCGTGGCCGTCTCGCCCACGCGCTCGGCCTGGACCTGGGCGCCGCTTAAGGCCTGCCCGATCTGGCCGGCCAGCTCGTCGGAGGCGGCCCCGACCACGCCGGCCACGCCTTCCAGGCGTCCGGCCGCCTGCAACATGCCCTCGGCCTTGGCCCGGCCGGCGGCGGCGGCGGCTTCCTCGGCCCGGGCCGTGGCTTCGCGGGCGGCCACGGTCTGGCGGCCGGCCTCGGTGGTCTTCTCGTCGGCCTCGGCAATTTTCGCCTTGAGATTGGCGATCATGGCCACAAAAACGCCGTACACCCCGCCCTGGCCAACGACCGGAGCCAGCTTCACATCGAGATTGCCGGCGGCAACCGCCCCGGCCACTTCGCCCAGATAGCCCGGATCCTGGCCAAGCTGGCCGAGCACGTTTTTCACCAGCCACACGGCCAGGCCAAGGCCCAGCAGCAACCCGACAGCCAGGCAGACAAAGAGGGTGACGCGGCCGGACTGGTAGGCGGCCAACGCCTCCGCAGCCGAGGCTGCGCCGCCCTTGTCGTTGACGTCGATGAGGATATCCAGGCTGTCCTGGCACTCCCGGAGCAGGGCGGAACCCTCGGTGCTGGAAAGTTTGACTGCGGCATCGCCGTCGCCCTGGCGCACGAACTGCAACGCCTTGTCGTTCATGGCGATGTATTTGTTCCAGGCACTCTCAAACTTGGGAAAGGTCTCAAACTCCGCTTTCTCGCTCATCAGTGGCTTGTATGCGGCAATGTTCTTGTCAATAACACCCCGCAGATCGGTCATTTCCTTGATATAATCCCGTGTGAGGGGCTTGTCGTGGACCAGCAGATAGGCCAATTCCAACCGGCGGAACATGGAAACCTGATTGCCAAGTTTCCCGACCACCTTGATCGTCGGCAACCAGTTGCCGGAAAGGTCCTGCGTCGATTTATTGATCTTCCCCATTTCAAAAATGGCAAACAGCCCCACCCCGCACAGTAAAACCAATAACACGGCAAAAGAGCCGGCGAGCTTGGTTGCTAATTTCATGATTCCTGACTCCTGGCATCGGGTACACCTTTCGCTCCGGCCCTGGCCTACACCACCGTGACAAAATCCGACAACAAAGCTGTTCTATTTAACCTATGAAGGAATTGCCTGTCATTGGCAAGTCAGTGCAAATTGGATGCCGCTCTGTCACCTCGACCGGCTCCCTTGAT
>NZ_MLBG01000128.1 GCF_001936595.1 Desulfovibrio sp. DV | reverse complement strand
ATGATCCCCCCGGACCCCTCGATGGGGGTATGGGGGCCGGAGGTGCGTCGAACCATGCGGCGTCAGCTACGGACGCTCTTGCCTGTCTTCTTCTTCCCGTGCTGTCGCGTCCGCAGCCGGCTGGATTGCACGCGCGAGTCACATTTCATTTTTACCCTTTTCCCCTTTGCAGGGGTCCGGGGGGATCATCCCCCCGGCCGCCGGAGGCACTCTTCCTCTTTCTCTTTCTCTTTATCTTCCTTTCTCTTTCAACCTGCCTGCATCACGACACAGGCGCTTTGGGCGTGGCAACGCCGCCGGCGTCTGTGAGTTCTTTGAGGGCGATTTCGAGCATGGCCGGGACGCGGCCGGCCACGATGGGGGAGAGTTCGACGCACATGTTTTTGAAATCGAAGGGTTCCATGCCGATGACCACGGTATCGGGCCGTTTGCCGATCAGTTCGCAGTAGATCAGGGTATCGACGAGGTCGGACTGGTGCATGGAGTCTTTGAAAGCCAGGGATTTGCGCAGATCGTCGCCGGTGAGGCGATAGATGGTACCGGGGGCGTCGCCGGCGAGCACGGCGTCAAGGACGATGCAGTAATCGGAGTCCATGAGCGGCTGCATGAGGCGCATTCCCAGGTTGCCGCCGTCCATGAGGGTGACGTTGTCTGAGAAATCGTAATGTTCGATCAGCTGTTCCACGGCGCGCACGCCGACGCCTTCGTCGGTGTAGAGAATGTTGCCGACGCCGAGGATGAGGATTTTTTGCGGTTCACCGGACATGGGCGCTCCTTTAAAAACGGGAGAACCCGGCCGAGGCCGGGTTCTCCAGAGGTAGCGTTTGGAAGCTGGTTAGACAACCTTGAACTTGAGGACTTCGTTGGTCTCGGGTTCGATGACGTGCACGCCGCAGGCGATGCAGGGATCGAAGGCGTGGACCGTGCGCAGGATTTCGACCGGGCGCTTGGGATCGGCGATGGGGGTTCCGATGAGGGCTTCCTCGACCGGGCTCTTGTCGCCGGCGGCACCACGGGGTCCGAGGTTCCAGGTGGAGGGAACGACCAACTGGAAGTTGTCGATCTTTTTGTTTTTGATGCGGATCCAGTGGGACAGCGCGCCGCGGGGGGCATCAGCCAGGCCAACGCCCTTGGACTCGCCGGGCATTTCCCATTTGGCGCACAGGGTGTTGTCTTTGGCCGAGCTGTCGGCGAATTCCTTGATCCAGGTTTCCATCTTGCTGGCGATGATGGCCGTCTCGATGCCGCGGGCGGCGGTGCGTCCAAGCGTCGAGTGCAGGGCGGTGGCCGGGACGGCGAGTTTGCCAAGGACCATGTCGATGGTCTTTTTGAACTCCGGCTGTCCCTTGGCATAGGCCAGGAAGCAGCGGGCCAGGGGACCGACTTCCATGGCTTTGCCCTTGTAGCGGGGGGCCTTCATCCAGGAGTAGTGGTCCTTGTCGTCGAGCTTGGTGTAGTTGGGATCGGTGACGCCGTCGTAGGGGTGCAGGCCGTCGGCGCCGGGCTTGTACCAGGAGTACTTGACGTCTTCGTAGATGGCCCCGAGGTCGACCTTGTCCACCTTGCCGAGATCACGGTTCATGATGACACCGGACGGGAAGAAGGAGGTTTCCATGTGCTTTTCGGGGGTGCTTTCGTCGGTCGCGAACTCACCGAAGGCCATGTAGTTGGTGCAGCCGCCGATGCCGCCCCAGTCCTTGTAGAAGCCGGCCACGGCCAGCAGGTCCGGGATGTAGACGTCGCTGACGAACTTGCACACTTCCTGGGTCAGGGCCAGGTAGTTGGCAAGGGGTTCCTTGCCCATGGCGTTGTAGTTGGAGCAGCCGCCGACCACAGTGAACTGGGTGTGGGGGTTTTTGCCGCCAAGAATAGCCATGGCGCTGGCCGCCTTGACCTGGAGGTGGAGGGCTTCCAGGTAGTGGGCGGTGGCGATGAGATCGACTTCGGGCGGCAGGTAGTAGGCTTTGTGGCCGCCGAGGAAGTAGGCGTTGGTGAAGATGCCGAGCTGTCCGGTCTCGACGAAGGCTTTGAGGCGATCCTGCACGGCCTTGAGGGACGCGGCGGAGTTGCCGGGCCGGGCCGGGGCAATGGTTTCGGCCAGTTTGGCGGCCTTGACCGGATCGGCTTTCAGCGCGTTGGTCACGTCCACCCAGTCCAGGGCGTGGAGGTGATAGAAGTGGACGAGGTGGTCATGGAGATACTGGGAGGCCATGACCAGGTTGCGCATCATCCGGGCGTTGCCGGGGATGTTGACCTTGACGGCGTCATCCACGCACCGGGTGGAGGCCAGGCCGTGGACGTAGGTGCACACGCCGCAGGCGCGCTGGGTGAAGTGCTGGGCGTCGCGCGGGTCGCGGCCCTTGAGGATGATTTCCAGACCGCGGAAGAGCTGCGAGGAGCTCCAGGCGTCTTTGACTTTTCCGTTTTCAACTTCGACCATGATCCGCAGGTGGCCTTCAATACGGGTGATAGGATCGACCACGAGGGGGCCGGTGAAGGTCGATTGCGGCGTGGGTTTGCTCTCAGCCATATGCTTCCTCCGTCACGAAACGTTCGCTGCTTGATTGATGCCCAGGTAACGGCCTTCGAAGCGGGGCGCTCTTAGCCCTGCTCGTAGAAGGGGGTCATGGTGTCCCAGAAGTCCGGCTCGCTGCATCCGATGCAGGGGTGGCCGGCCTTGACGGGCCAGTTGACCTGGTTAAACAGCACCTTGGGACAGTTGTTGTAGGTGACCGGACCCTTGCAGCCGAGTTCGTAGAGGCAGTAGCCTTTCTTGGCCTCTTCGGAGTCGAAGGAGGGAGCGAATTCGGAATTTTCAAAATGCTTCAGGCGCTCGCAGTTGTCGTGGACGAGCTCGCCGAAGAAGATTTTCGGCCGGCCGTTGGAGTCGAGTTCGGGGATGCCCTTTTCCAGGACATGGACCACGGCTCCGACGAAGTTGATCGGGTTGGGCGGGCAACCGGCGATGTTGATGGTGGTCAGGCCGGTGGCTTCGCTGACGCTGATCGACTGGCTCGGGTTCGGCTTGGCTTTCTGGATGCCGCCGTAGCAGGAGCAGGTGCCGATGCAGATGACGCCCTTGGCCTTGGGGGCCAGCTTCTTAGTGGTTTCCAGCATGGGGTGGCCGGAAACCATGCCCCAGTTGCCGCCGTCAATGGTGGGGAGTCCGCCTTCGACGACCAGATAGTAGCCATCGGGGGAAGAAACAGCCTGGTGCAGCGCATCCTCGGCGGCGTCGCCGGCGGCGGCCATGATGGTCTCCTGGTAGTCCAGGGAGATCGTGTCGAGGATGAGCGAATCAATAAAGGGCTTGATGGTGCGCAGCGCCGCTTCCGTGCAACCGGTGCACTCGGCGTTATGCAGCCAGACCACCGACGGACGGCGTTTGGCTGTCAGCGCCTGGGCCACTTTGGGTGCAAACGCCGGGCCCATGCCCATGGCTGCAGCCACAGTGGCGCAGAATTTCATGAAGTCGCGGCGGGAGACGCCGTTCTGTTCAAGCCGTTTTTCCGCATCATCCCTGCCAAGACCCACGGAAAAGTTCATAAACGTCCTCCTTGGTTTTACGAAGGGTCACGACCCCGACGTCCAATGGAAGCGTCCGAGCCGTGTTGCATCAATCCCTCGCTTCGGCGTACGCCGGGCGCAACGGCTCCGGCCGTGGCGCAGTTTGGCCTATCGGCATATGCCTATGCCGCTGCCCGAGTTGGTGTTCCCTTTTGCAGTTCATCACGAAATGGGCATGACGTCAATGGGGAATGGTAAATTTTTCACGTGATTCAGGGGTGTTACGAGGCGCTCACCCTGGAAGAAGTTCTGGATACTATTTTACAAATCGTATGCACAGGCCGGCCCAGGGCAAAAGCGCCACGGTGTTGCGCCTCAGCGCGCAACCCGCAGCAGCCCGCCGATATCGGCCAGGGGAAGGTTCTCCCCGCGCGCCAACCGGGCCAGGAGGATCAACTCCGGCCGGTACTCGAAGTGCATGAGGTCAAACTCCGACCACTTGCCGCCCCAGATGAACCCTTCGACCTCGAAGGCTTCCACCACGGCCACCGGGAAGGCCTGGCGCGTGGGCAGGAGGTTGGTGCCGCGCGGCAGGTTGCGCCAGTAGGGGTTGCCCTTGGGGCTTACGTCCACGGCTGCGGCAAAGGAATGGACGGACAGGCGGCTGGTGCCGGCGATGACCCGCCAGACCACGCCGCCCGAGGCCGGAAGCAGGTAGCGGCGAAGCGACGGATCGGCGGCCACCAGCCGGGCCAGACGCTGTTGCGCCCGGGCAAAGGCGTCGGCCGCGCCGAACCGGGTGTTAAAGGCCATGGTCTGGCCGAGAAAGGGGACCGGGCGGCAGTTGGCCGTGACCGCGGCCTTGTCGTGGCCGTACAGGGCCATGAAAAGCGGCTCCACCCGGCGTCGGCCCGGCGAAAAGCCCGGAGCGGGTTCGGCCGTGACCGGGCCAAGCGGGTAGGGCTGGGCCAGCATGTCCTCGATATCCGGGGCGTTAAGCAGTTCTTCCTGGGATTTGCTGCGGCCGTCGTCATAGGGCAGGCGCGTGCCATCACTGAGGACCAGCGTTGCCCGGCCGGCCGGGGCCGTCTCGATGGCGGCCACAAGGCCTGGGTAGGCCGTGACCAGGACAGCCAGGTCGCGCTGGGCTTTGGGGGCGAGGGGCTGGGCTGCGGCCGGCAGGGCCAGGGAAAGGAACAGGGCGCACAGAACAAGTGGGCGCTTGAGTGCAAGCGACATAGGCGGCACCTCGATGTTTTTTTGTCGGCATACGGCTGCAACCCGGCAAAGGGAAGGGAATCGTGCCGGGCCGGGGCGGCAACCGGGAGGTGGGCCAGGGGCGGCTGACTGCCGGCGAGGTCAGGATTGTCCAGCGATGGCGGTGGGATGGCCGGGGGTTACCGGCAAAAAAGCGACAACAGCCAGCGGACCCGGCTGCACACGCGTTTTTCACCGGACCGGGCTGCTTCCGGGCAGTCGAGCAGTTCCGGGCGCAGTCGAAGGATGGAGAGAACGGCCAGTTCGGCCCCGTAGCCGGTCAGCGCGGCGCACTGGGCCATATGGGCGCTTGCGTCATTTTTCACAGGTTTGGTCAGCACCCGGCAACACGACGATTTGTGTCGGGCGGTGAAGGCTTCATGGATGGCGGCCGATTCCCGGCGCACGGCAGCCCGGGTGGCGGCATGGTCGCCCCGGGAGCAGACGATGCCAAGCCCGGCGCAGGCCCCGGCCACGGCTCCACACAGGCAGCCCCGGTCGCCCAGCCCGGCGGTCAGGCCGGCAGCCATGCCAACGGCCAGGTCTTCGCTGACGGGCTGGCCAAAGGTCTCGTTTATGGCCACCAAAATGGCCTCGGCGCACAGGAGCTTTCGGTGGGAAAACAGGCTGGCGGCTTTTTCGCCCACAGCCAGGGCCAGGGCGTCGATGCGGGCGGTATCGGAAAACGGCGAATTCATGTCGGTTTTTCTCTCTCTGCAGGACGCGCAAACAAGCACGTATTTATGCCATCCGTTGGCGCAGAAATCCCCCATGCGGGGGGTCCGGGGGGATCATCCCCCCGGCGGGTCCAGGGCAGCGCCCTGGCGGAGCGGTCCAGGAGAGGCAGCGCCTCTCCTGGTTTGGGGCCGCGCCCCAAGCTCATCCCTTTGGCGTAAAAAAGCGCAGGCGCAGGGCGTTGGTGACGACGGTAAACGAACTGAGGGCCATGGCCGTGCCGGCGATCATGGGATTGAGCGTCGGGCCGCCGAAGATATGGAGCAGGCCGGCGGCGACCGGGATGCCGATGGTATTGAAGGCAAAGGCCCAGAAGAGGTTTTGCTTGATGTTGCCGATGACGGCCCGGGACAGTTCGAGGGCCGCGGGCACGCCGTGCAGATCGTTTCGCATGAGCACGACGTCGCAGGATTCGACGGCCACGTCGATGCCCGATCCCATGGCAATGCCGAGGTCGGCGGCGGCCAGGGCCGGGGCGTCGTTGATGCCGTCGCCGACCATGGCCACCTTGCCGCCTTCGGCCTTGAGGCGGGCCACTTCGGCTGCTTTGCGCTCGGGCAGGACCCGGGCGATGACCGTGGCGATGCCAAGGGTGCGGGCCACGGCCAGGGCGGTGCGTTCGTCGTCGCCGGTGAGCATGACCACCCGGATGCCGTTTTTTGAAAGTGAGGCCACCACGGCCGCGGCTTCGGGGCGGGGGGTGTCGGCCACGGCCAGGACGGCGGCGCTTTGGCCGTCAAGAGCCAGGCGCACAGCGGTTTTTCCGGCTCCGGCCAGGGCTTCGTCGGCTGCATCGAGGCTGGCAACCGGGGCAATGTGCTGTCCGGCCAGGAAGGCTTCGGTGCCGATGTGGACGGTGTGGCCGCCAAGGCGGGCGGTCACGCCGTGGCCGGGCACGGCTTCGAAGTGTTCGGGGCTGGGCAGGACGAGGCCCTTGGCTGCGGCGGCCTGGACAATGGCTTTGGCCAGGGGGTGTTCGGAGCGGGCTTCGGCGGCGGCGGCCAAGGTGAGCAGGCTATCGGGGTCGAGGCCCGGGGCCGGGACGAGGTCGGTGAGGATCGGGGTGCCGTGGGTCAGCGTGCCGGTCTTGTCGAAGACGACGGTGGTGATGTCGCCGGCGGTCTGCAGGGCGGCCCCGGATTTGACCAGGATGCCCAGGCGTGCGCCCCGGCCGGTGCCGACCATGATCGAGGTGGGCACGGCCAGCCCCATGGCGCAGGGGCAGGCGATGACCATGACGGCCACGAAGATGCGGATGGAAAAGGACAGGTCGGCCCCGCCGAGGAAAAACCAGGCCAGACCGGAAACGGCGGCCACGGCCATGACTGTGGGCACAAAATAAAAGCTCACCGTATCGGCCAGATTGGCGATGGGGGCTTTGGAGCCCTGGGCCTGGCGCACAAGTTCGACGATGCGGGCCAGCGTGGTGTCCTGGCCGACGCGGGTGGCGCGGACGACAATGGCCCCTGTGGTGTTCTGGGTGCCGCCGGTGACGCTGTCGCCGGTTTTCTTGGCCACGGGCATGGGTTCGCCGGTGAGCATGGATTCGTCGAGGCGGGTGGCGCCGTCGAGGACTTCGCCGTCGGTGGGCACGCGTTCGCCGGGCCGCACCAGGAAGGCGTCGCCGGGTTCGAGTTCGTCGATGGGCACGGTTTCCTCGCGGCCGTCGCGAACAAGGGTGGCGGTGTCCGGAGCCAGGCGCATAAGGGCTGCGATGGCCCCGGAGGTTTTGATCTTGGCCGAGGCTTCGAGGTATTTGCCAAGGCTGATCATGGCCAGAAGGACGCCGGCCGATTCGAAATAGAGGTCCATGGCCCGGGCCGCCGGATCGGAACCGGCCAGAATGAGGACGAGGTTGGCCAGGCTGTAGGCCAGGGCCGCGCCGGTGCCGAGGGCCACGAGGCTGTCCATGTTGGGCCCGCCGCGAAGGAGGGCCGGGATGCCGTCGCGGTAAAAGCGCCGGCCGATCCAGACGATGGGGGCGGTCAGCGCCAGCTGGGCCAGGGCAAAGGCGGCCGGGGAGGCGTCGGGATGGAGAAAATGGGGCAGGGGCAGGCCCAGCATGTGGCCCATGGACAGGGCGAGCAGGGCGGCGGCCAAGCCCAGGGCCGGGATGAGCTGGCGGCGCTGGGTCGCCAGTTCGGTCCGGGCCTGGCGCTGGCGCTCGGCCAGCCGGTCGCCGGAAGGGCTGGCCGGGGTGGTGGCAAAGCCGAGGTCGGCGATGGCCTGGCGGATCTGGCGGCGGGTCAGCACGGCCGGGTCGAAGGTGAAGCGGCCGGTTTCGCCGGGCAGGTTGACGACGGCGCTGACCATGCCCGGGAGTTTGCCGGCCACGCGTTCGATGCGCGAGGAGCAGGCGGCGCAGTGCATTCCGGTGATGGCCAGATCCAGAACGGCGTGTTCCGGGGGAGGCGGACCGAGGGTGAAGCCGAGGGCGGCCACCCGGGCGGCGATGGCGTCGAGGGGGACGGCTTCAGGATTGTAATCGAGGCGCAGGGTGGCATCGGCCAGATTGACGCTTGCCTGGTCAACGCCGTCCATGGCGGCGACAACCCGTTCGATGCGGGTGGAACAGGCGGCGCAGTGCATCCCGGCAACCGGGAGCGTGACGGATTTGGATGAAGTTTTCGTCATGCCCAATAGTAATCTTCGATCCGGAAAGTGCAAGTGTGAACCAAGTCGGGCGGAAGTGGCAATGCTGGCAATTGTCTGCCGGTCAGGGTATAGGGAGGCAAGCGAACGCCAAAGGAGTCCGGGACATGCAGGCAGACCCCCTGGCCCCCCCATGGGACGGCCAAGACCGCGAATCCAACAGATGGGAGCGGTTGCGAGACATCTATGAGAAACTGCGCCTCGTCCTGGATATGCCGGCCCTGAGTCTCGGCGGTGTCGACGATCTGCTTGAGCAGTTGGAACTGCGCCTGGACGAGGCAAACCTGCTTTTCCCGGAGCCGGACTGGCTCGATGAGGACGTGTCGGGGCCTTCGGGCATGGAGCGCTACTGCGGCAATCACATGGGGGCGTTTGTCGATGTGCTGCTTCGGGTCGTTGGCCGGTTGGCCGAGGAACGGGCCAGGGAGCTGGCCGACGGGACGTGCGGCATCAAAGCGGGCGACGGGGAATGAAAAAAGGGGCCATGCTTTCGCATAACCCCTTGGACTGTTCTGGTCGGGATGAGAGGATTCGAACCTCCGGCTTCTGCGTCCCGAACGCAGCGCTCTACCAGGCTGAGCCACATCCCGTCGTGAGAGAAAAGCTTTTAGAGTATCCCGCGGGCTTTGGCAAGCACAAAGTGTGTTGTCATAACGCAAAGAGTCATCTAATCATGGACAAGGGGACGGGCCGCCCATCCGAAGCTTCATCGGGAGCCCGGGGAACGCGCCCACGATACGCCGCCGTCAGGAGATATGCGTGATCAAGGTAGTGGTCGTCGACGATTCGGCCTTCATGCGAAAGGCACTCAGCACCATGCTGTCCAAGGACCCGGAAATCGAGGTCGTGGCGACTGCCCGGGACGGCGAGGAAGGTCTGGAAATGATCCGTCGGCATCAGCCCGACGTGGTAACCCTGGATATCGAAATGCCCCGCATGGACGGCCTGACCGCCCTGCGGCATATAATGATGGAGATGCCCCGGCCGGTGCTGATGGTGAGCTCGCTGACCACCGAAGGCGCGGAAGCGACGCTCAAGGCCATGGAACTCGGGGCTGTGGATTTCATCCCCAAACAGCTTTCCAAGGTGTCGCTCGATATCGTCAAGATCGAGGATGATCTGCGGGCCAAGGTCAAGCTCATTGCCCGTCGGCGCATGAGCCATCTGTCCCGGTCGTCGCTTTCCGCCCGGGTTCGGGCGGCCGGAACGGCTCCGGCGGCCGGGGCGGCCCAGGCCGGGCCGGCGACCGAGCGGGCGGTCCGCAGCGCCCGGCCCGGCGGGTCCCAGACCCGCGATCTGGTGGCCATCGGCGTCTCCACCGGCGGACCGCCGGCGGTGCAGAAGGTGCTCTCGGTTTTGCCCAAGGATTTTCCCGCCGGCATCCTTATTGCCCAGCATATGCCGGCGGCCTTTACCGGCCCCTTTGCCAAACGTCTGGACAGCGTGTGCCAGATCACGGTCAAAGAAGCCGAGGACGGCGAGCGGTTGCAGCACGGCGTGGCCTATGTGGCCCCGGGCGGAAAACATCTGCGCATCGACCAGAAAGTCAGCCGCATCGAGGTGCGGGTGGTGGAAGAACCGCGCGAAGCGTTGTACAAGCCATCGGCTTCGGTGCTTTTTGATTCGGTGGCGGCGGGCGTTGGCCGGCGCGGCCTGGGGGTGGTGCTGACCGGCATGGGCAGCGACGGCCTGGACGGGATGCGGGTGCTCAAGGCCAAGGGCGGCCGCGCCCTGGCCCAGTCCGATTCCACCTGCGTGGTCTACGGGATGCCCAAAGCCATTGTGGATGCGGGTCTTGCCGACGAGATCGTCGACATTGACGACATGGGCGAAGCCATCCTCTTAAACCTTTACAAATGACCGTTCCCGCACGGGACGGCCAAGGACGCGGCATGGTGGACTGCAACGACCTTTGCCAGAGGCTTGGCAGCGACGATCCGGATGTGCTTCGGGACGCCGCCTTTGATGCCGGGGAGAGCGGGTGTCTCGAAGCCGTACCGCTTTTGGCCAAATTATTGTGCACCCACAATCTTGGCGTCCAGGAAGCGGCAGATCGGGCGCTGCGCCGGCTGGGCGGCAAGGAGGTCGTGGCCGCCGTCAAGGCGCTGCTGCGTTCCGACGAGGCCCCGGTCCGCAACGCCGCCATGGATATCCTGCGGGCCGTCGGCTCCCAGGATTTTCCGACGCTGCTCGAATTGCTCCACGACGGCGACCCGGATATCCGTATTTTTGCCTCTGACATCCTCGGTTCCACCGAAAGCCGGTTGGCGGTGGCACCGCTTTGCGAGGCGCTTTTAAAAGATCCCGAGGTCAATGTCCGCTATCAGGCGGCGGTGAGCCTTGGCGAGCTGGCCTTTGCCGAGGCCGCCCCGGGACTGGGGAAGGCCCTTGGCGACGACGAGTGGGTGCAGTTCGCCGTTATCGAGGCCCTGTCCAAGATCCGCGACGCCTCGTCCGTGGGGGCGCTGGTCAAGGCCCTGGACAAGAGCACCGATCTGGTGGCCTCCATGATTGTCGACGCCCTGGGCGAAATCGGCAACATCAAGGCCGTGACCATGCTTTTAAAGCGCATCGACGCCTCGCCGGAGGTGCTGCGCAACAAGATCGTCAAGGCCGTGGTGCGCATCCTCGGCGGCAAGGCCCTGTCGCTTCTTTCCCCGGCCGAGCGGGAGCGGTTTCGCAGCTATCTGCTGGCTGCCCTGGGCGATGACGAGGACGACGTGCAGGACGCGGCCGTTTCCGGGCTGGGCTCGGTCGGCGGCGAAGACGCGGCCGAGGCGGTCCTGGCCCATGCCGCCCGTATCGACCGGGACAACCTGCCCGAACGCTACGAGCACGCCGTGGCCGCCCTGCGCGACATGGGGTTGACCGAGGCCCTGGGGCGGGCGCTTCGCGAGGGCGACGCGGCCCAGCGGGCCGTGGCTCTGGATGTGCTCTCGGCCCTGCCGTGCCCCCAGTGTCCGGGGCTTCTGATCGAGGCCTTCTCCAGCCTGCCGGCATCGTTTCAGCCGGCGGCGGTCAAAGCCCTGGCCGGCATCGCCGGCGAGGACGCAGTGGATTTTTTCATGGATCTGCTTGGCAGCGACAACGAAGCCGTGCTGCTTGAAGCCGTGGGCTTTCTCGGCGGCACCATGCGCTTGCCGGCAGCTGGCGAGCCGCTTTTCGGCCTGCTCGGGCATCCTTCCGACGCCGTCAAAGAGGCCGCCCTGGAAGCGTGCGTGGCTATCGGCGGCGCCGAACTGGACGCCCGTTTCCGGGAACTGAGCCGCAGCGACGACCCCATGGACCGCCTGATGGCCGTCTACGCCCTGGGCCGGATGGGGGTCGGCGACCACATGGACATCATCCGGGCCGCCCTGGCCGACGAGGTGCCGGACATCCGCAAGATCGCCCTGGAGACCCTGGCCGATTCATGTGGCCACGAGGAAACCAGCCTGCCGCTGATCGTCAGCCGCCTCGACGACGAGAACCGGGACGTCCGGCTGGCGGTGGTGGAGGTTTTGGGCGGTTGCGACAGCGACACAGTCTATACCTATTTGGAAAAAGCCCTGAATGACAGCGACGACTGGGTGCGTATCCGGGCCATTGAAGCCCTGGGGGCCAGGGGGGAGCGAGACGCCGTGGGGCGCCTTTTGGCCATGGCCGGGGAGCCAAGCAAGATCGTGGCCCTCAAAGCTGTCGAAGGGCTGGGTGAAATTGGCGGACCAGACGCTTTTCAGGCACTGTTGGGACTTATTTCCAGCGACGATCCGGAGCTGGCCGGGACAGCCGAGACGGCAATAGCCCGACTGCAGGACGAGCAAGGGGAGCGCTAGTCCATGACCTCGCTTTTTTCCAAGACGATTTCCCTGCGCAAGGAGCTTAAAATCTCCGATGCGGAGTTTGCCCAGTTGCGGGATTTTATCTACGCGCAGTCGGGCATCTATGTGGCCGACAACCGCAAGTATCTGGTGGAAAACCGCCTGGCCACCCGCATCAAAGAGTTGAACCTCAAAAGTTTCGCCGAATACCATACTTTTTTGCAGTACGACGCGGGGCGACGCCAGGAGCTCAACCGGCTTTTTGAGGTCATAACCACCAACGAGACAAGCTTTTACCGCAATCCGCCCCAGCTCAAGGTCTTCCAGGACATGGTCCTCAAAGACGTACTGGACAAGCTCAAGTCCCAGCGGCAAAAGCGGTTGCGCATCTGGTCGGCCGGCTGTTCCACGGGCGAGGAACCCTACACCATCGCGATTATCCTGCACGAGGTGCTGCGCTCGGAAATCGCCGGCTGGGACATCCGCATCACGGCCAACGATCTGTCCGAGGCCGTCCTGGCCCAGGCCAGGGAAGGGGTCTACAGCGAATACAGCCTGCGCACCACGCCCAAGGAAATCGTCGCCCGGTATTTCGTGGCGGACGGAGCCAACTTCAAGCTCAAACCCGAGGTCAAGCGGCTGGTGAGCTTTGGCCAGATCAATCTGAGCGACCGGATGCAGCTCAAACGCGTGGAGCGTTCCCACATCGTCTTTTGCCGCAACGTCATCATCTATTTCGATGATGAAATGAAGAAAAACGTCATTACCGCGTTCTACGACAATTTGCTGCCCGGCGGCTATCTGCTGATCGGCCACTCGGAGTCGTTGCACAACATCTCCCGGGCCTTTCGTCCCAAGCACTATCCCGGGGCGATCATCTACAGCAAAGAGGAGTAGCGGAACATGGCGTTGGGTGCGGCCGCACGGTCGCGGGAGTTTTGGTGCCCCGGATACTGGCCGTAGCCAATCAGAAAGGCGGTGTCGGCAAGACCACCACGGCGTTGTCTCTGGCTGCGGCGCTGGCCCTTTTGGGGCGGCGGGTGCTGGTCATGGACCTCGACCCGCATGGCTGCGCCTCGGCCCACCTGGGGATTTTTCCCGAGGGGCTGACCGCGTCGGCAGCGGATGTGTTTCTGGCCGAGGACCCGGCTGCCGTGCCCTGGGACGCGGTGATCAGTAATCCGGGCCAGGGGCTTTTCGATCTGGCCCCGAGCCATCCCCGGCTGGCCGATCTGGATGTGGATCTCACCGAGCGAAAAGGGAAGGGTATCTTGCTGCGACAAGCTCTGGAATCGGGTCCGGCCTACGACCATGTGCTGCTTGACTGCCCGCCCCACACCGGGGTGGTGCTGGTCAACGCCCTGGTGGCCTCGGATCTGCTTGTCATCCCGATCCAGACGGATTTTCTGGCCCTGCACGGGGTGCGCCACCTGTTTGATACCATGCGGGCGCTCAACCGCGTCCTGCCCCGGCCCATCGCCTACCGGGCCCTGGCCACCATGTTCGATCGCCGGG
>NZ_MLBG01000127.1 GCF_001936595.1 Desulfovibrio sp. DV | reverse complement strand
CAGGCCGAACATGTGGGCGTTGTCCACGATAAGCGTATTGGCCCGGGGAAAATCCAGGCCCGATTCGATGATCGAGGTGCACACAAGGATGTCGGTCTCGCCATGCCAGAAGCCGTGCATGGCCTCTTCCAGGGCGGTTTCCGACATCTGGCCGTGGGCCATGGCCACCTTGGCCCCGGGAGCCAGGGTCTTGACGTAGGCCGTGACGTCCTCCAGGCCCTGCACCCGGTTGTGGACCCAAAAGACCTGCCCCTGGCGTTCCAGTTCGCGCTTTATGACCTCGCGCAACAGGCCCTCGTCGCGCTCGATAAGCGCCGTTTCCACGGTCTTGCGATCCACCGGCGGGGTCTCGATGACCGACAGGCCGCGCACCCCGGACAGCGACAGTTGCAAGGTGCGCGGGATGGGCGTGGCGGTGAGCGTCAGGGCGTCGATATTTTTCTTGAAGGCCTTGAGCCGTTCCTTGTGCTTGACGCCAAACCGTTGTTCCTCGTCGAGAATGAGCAGGCCGATGTTGGGGATGGCCACGTCGGAAGACAGGATGCGGTGGGTGCCGATCAAGATGTCCACCTGCCCCCGGGCCACGGATTCGAGCACCACCTTGCGCCGCTTGGGGGAGACAAAGCGCGAAAGCATCTCGACGCGCACCGGAAAGCCTTCCAGACGGGCGGCAAAATTCTGATAGTGCTGTTCGGCCAGCACGGTCGTCGGACACAGCATGGCCACCTGCTTGCCGTCGAGCACGGCCCGGAAGGCGGCGCGAAGGGCCACTTCGGTCTTGCCAAAGCCCACATCGCCGCAGACCAGCCGGTCCATGGGTTCGGGCCGCTCCATGTCGGCCAGGACTTCGGCAATGGCCCGCTCCTGATCCGGCGTCTCCTCAAAGCCGAAGGTGGCCTCGAATTCCAGGTAGAGTTCGTTGGTGGGACCGTAGGCATAGCCCTTGGCCACCTGCCGGTAGGCGTACATCTCGACCAGATCGGCGGCGATGCGCTCGATGGCCTTCTTGGCCCGTTCGCGTATGGATTTCCAACGCGCCCCGCCCAGGCGATCAAGCGGCGGCGAGATGCCTTCGGGGCCTTTGTAGCGCTGCATGAGCCCGAGCCGGTCGGCCGGCAGGTAGAGCTTGTCCTCGTCGGCAAAGACCAACAGCAGATAATCACCGCCCGTGGCGTCCACGGTCATGCGGGTCAGTCCCTCGAAGGTGGCCACGCCGTAGTCGCGATGGACCACCAGGTCGCCGGGCCGGATTTCGTCAAAGGAGGCCAGTCCCTTGAAATCCTTGTCGCGGCCCCGCTCTCCCCCGGCTTTGGACGTTTCGGGATGGAGAATATCCTCAGCCAGGATGCGGGTGTCGCGCCAGGACAGTTCCATGCCGTGGCGCAGCGACGAAAGCAGGGCAAAAAGGCCGGTCTCGCCCGGGGAGTAGCTGGTGCGAAAGACCAACCCCTCGGGTTCGATCATCTGGAGAAATTTCTTACGCGACCGCTCGCCGTGAAAGGACAGGATGGTCTGGCCCTGGCCGTTCCAGTCCTTGAGGGCGGCCACCAGGGTGGTCCAGGGGCGTTTGTCCGAGCCGGGCTTCCAGAAGATGTCGCCGAAGCGCTCGACCGCCTTTTCCGGCAGATCCGGACCATGGCGGCCCCGGCCCATGACCAGATCCTCAAACAGGATGCGCCGGCCGGCCACCAGGGATTTGCGGGCCATGTTCTCCGGCCACAGCACCCGGGACGTCGGCCAGGGATGGCCGCGTTCCTTGGTTTCGGCCTCAAAAAACCGCCGCCAGGCGTGTTCGGTCTCCTCCAGGCGTTCCTTGACCTTGGTCGGGTCGCTTACGATATAGGCGGCGTCCTCGGGAAACCAGGCGGACAGTTCCACCGGCTTCTCGTAAAAAAGCCCCGGCCAGATGCCACCGTCGCGGGCTTCCAGGCAGGTTTCCAGGTGCTGCTTGGCCGCCCGGTGCAATTCGCCGGTGCCGGCAATGGACTCCCACAGGGTGCGGGCCTCGTCCATGAAGGTGTCCGAAAGCACTGCCGGAGCCGCCGGCAGCAAGGCGGCCTCGGTCAGTTCGGCCAGGGAGCGCTGGGTCCCGGCGTCAAAGCGGCGCATGGCCTCGACCGTGTCGCCGAAAAATTCCAGGCGCAGCGGGCTGTCGTAGCCCGGCGGAAAGATGTCGAGGATGTCGCCGCGAAGGGCGAACTCGCCCGGATTGGTGACCATGGGGGAACGCTTGTAGCCCCACAAGACGACCTGCTCGGCAATAAGGTCCCGGGGCAGTTCCTCGCCTGCGGCCACATTGAGGATATTGCCCTCCAGGGCGCGCAGCGGCGGCCATTTGGGCAGCAGGTTGTCGGCCGTGACCAACAGCACCCGCGGCCCGCGGCCCATGGCGGCAAAGGCCAGAAAGGCCATGCGCCTGGCCCAGAAGGCCCCGCTTGGCCGGCCCGGGGCATAGGACGGGAGCGTGGCATAGGGTGCAGCCCAGAGTGTGCCGGGCGAGGGCGGAGCCAGGAGTTCGAGCAGGGCGGCGATGCGGGAAAGCTCGTGGATGCCCGGGGCGACCACCACGGCGGACTGGCCCCGGGCCAGGGCCTCGGCAGCCAGAAAGGCCAGTGTGGCCGGCCCGCTCTTGTAGACCGAAGCGGAATCGGTGCCGGCCAGAAGATCGGACAATGGGGAGGGAATGCGGGACAAGACAGGCCTCGTGGGGAAATACGGGATGGCCGCCGTCACACCTGTGACGGCGGCCGTGACATCAATCTGATCTTCGCCGGCCCAACCAGCCGGTCGAACGGGACGGGAAACACGGCCGCCCAAAACCGCCTGAGCACCGCTTTTGGCACACAGGGCCGCGCCGAGCCGCCTAGAAGGAACCGAGCATGTCGCGCTCTTCGCCGGAAAGCAGCTTGTTGAGATCCAAAAGGATAAGCAGCCGATCCTCAAGCTTGCCCACGCCGCTGATGTATTCGGACTCCAGGCCGGAAACGACCGGTGGTGGCGGTTCCACCGTGCTGGCGGGTATGCGCAGCACCTCGGAGACGGAATCGACCACAAAGCCCACAATCATGTTGTTGATCTCGATGACAATGATGCGGGTGTGCTTGTCGTGGTCGCGGGTGGCCAGGCCAAAGCGACGCCGGAGATCGATGATGGGAATGACCTTGCCCCGCAGGTTGATAACGCCCTCGACGAAATCAGGGGCGCGCGGGACCTTGGTGATATCCATCATGCGGATGATCTCCTGCACGCTGAGGATATCGACGCCGAATTCTTCCTCGCCAATACTGAACGTGACGAGCTGAAGCAGTTCGGCATCCTGTTTCTTGAGGGTTTCCTCCATGCGGCAAGCTCCCGTTTATAGTGTGTCCGCACCGTTGGCGGCAAAGTACTTCTCTTAAAGCCTTCTATCGAAAACAACCCGCAAAACGCAAGGCTGATCCGAGGCAGGGCAAAAAAACTATTCCGCAGAGGATTCGCGCTGCCGCTCCTCAGGGGTCATACTCCAAAACGGGAAACCGTCCTTGGTACGGCGGACCTTGAGTTGGCTATCCTCACCCTTTTTGACTTTAACGGCAAGCAGCACATCCTGCCCGTCAAACTCGGCCCAGACCCCGGCTACTTTGACCTGGTCGCCCTCCTTGAGGCCGATGGAGGACAAATCGATGAAATCCTTGGGTCCCAGGTGGACGACTTCCAGCGTCTTGTCCTTTTTGTCCTCGACCTGCAGGGCCAGCCCGGTGGCCATCCCCGGCGACGGCACGATATCGTAAATCTTGACCACCCGCCCCTTGATGGCGTCGGCTTCCTTGGCATCAAAAAGCTTGTCGTATTCCCCGCCGCGCTCCCAGCCTTTGAGATCGGGATTGGCCTTGGACCCGGCCTGGGCCAGACCGACCAGCGACATCATCACCACCACTGCCAACACCGCCAATTTGCGCATACCCGTCTCCTTAAACGTCCCCGCGTACGCCGGCCCCTTATTGCACGGGCCGTGCGCCTTCGCCGCGATTACGGCGCATTGCCTCCGGCGTCAATATGCAAACTGTCCGTCTTCATAAATGGTCACATCGCGGCCGTCGGCCAGATGGGCGCGCACGCGCTTGGGTTCGGTATTGACCAGATCCCAGTGCAGGGCCGAATCATTGAACCCCAGATCAGCCTTTTGGGCGGCATCGAGGCCGGATGGATCGCCGTCAAAGGTGTCGGAATAGGAACTTCCCACCGCGACATGGCAGTTTCCATTCGGTCCGCCGAAATTCTCGTCATAGAGGGTGTTGGCCATGAACCGGTCGATGCGGGAAAAACGCCGGTCGGTCAGGGAAAATTCGCCCAGGCGCGAGGCTCCGGGGTCCATGGCCAGCTGCTTGCGCACAAACGCCTCGCCCTGCTCGGCCGCGATTTCCGTCACCTGTCCGGCCTCAAAGGTCAGACGCACGCCGCGCACCAGGTTGCCGCTGCGATAGGAGGGCTGGTCGGCATAGTACCGGCCAGACGTGCCGCGCCAATCCGGGGAGGTGAAAATCTCAAAGCTCGGGATATTGTGCCCGGAAAGCCCGAGCCAGCGGCGATGCTCCCCAAGCGTGACTTTGAGGTCCACGTTGTCGGACTCCACATGCAGGTACTCGGATTTGATGCCGCCAAGCCAGGCCTTGATCTCCCGGGCGTCCTCGTAGAGCTTGCGCCAGCGCCCCACCGGGTCGGCGTCCTTGAGAAAACAGGCGGACACGACCTGGGCGGCGTATTCCTTTTTGGTCATCCCGGCTTTGCCGGCCAGTTCGGCCGTGGGATACAGGCAAAGCGTCCAGCCGAATTCACCCTTCTCCTCCCGGCCGACCAGGATGTCGCGCAGGGGTTTGCGGGCCAGGGCGGCCGTGGCGATGCGTTTGGGGTCGATGCCGCTTAAGTGCATGAGGCTGTCCGGGGCCAGCAGATGCATGGCGCCGTGCAGATTTTCGTTGAGTTCGACCTGCCCCGGAGCCTGGAATCCAAGCTGGGCCTCGTCGGCGGTGCTGTAAAATGCGGTTTCCATGGTCGGGGTCAGGGCCAGGCGGGGCACGGGATTGAGCCCCCGGGCCAACAACCGGGCATAGACGGCCTCGGCCAGCTTGAGGGCGGCCAGTTCGTATTGGACAAGGATGACGTCGCCCGGCTTGTAGGGTTCGGTGCGCGAGGTGGCCAGACCCCAGATGAGGACATCGGCGTATTTTTCGAGTTGGGGGCGCGTAAGCACAGCGGTTTATCCTTTTTTGTCAGGGTATAATCCGAAAGACGGGGGTGCGGCAAGGACTGCGCACGGGTCTGGCCCCTGCCCCTTGCCATCCTTAGAAAAAACGACTATCTTACTACGTTCACGACAACGCGACCAGCACGGCCGCGCCCATCCGGCGTGCCGTCAGGAGGATACTGATTATGGCCAAAGAAGGCGCAATCGAGGTTGACGGCGTGGTGCAGGAAGCTCTGCCCAACGCCATGTTCCGCGTCGAGCTGGAAAACGGGCACGAAGTGCTGGCCCACATTTCCGGCAAAATGCGCAAGTTCTACATCCGCATCCTGCCCGGCGACCGGGTCAAGGTCGAACTTTCGCCCTACGACCTCACCCGCGGCCGCATCACCTACCGCCTCAAGTAACGCCGCCCACCCCCATCGGCGGGCGGCGCGGCCCGGGGATTCCCCCCGAAGCCGCGCCCGCTCCCCCGGCTCACATCTCCGAGAGCAGCTCCAGCAACTCCCGGTCCAGGGCCAAAAGCCGCTGGCGTATTTCCGCCTGTTCCTCGACCGGTCGCCCGGCCAGGGTTGTGGTGCGTTCCCGCATCCGGGACAGGCGGCCCCCCATCTCGGCGAAAAGCACTTCCCAATCGATATGCGGGTGGGCCTTTTCCTCGTCCACCGCCACCGTTGGCTCGGCTCCGGGCGTCAGGGTGTATTCCTCCAGGTACTGGGGAATGCGCACCTTGACCCCGAACCGCTGCCGGACAAGCCCGGCCAGGGTGTCCAGCGCCTTCTGCTCGCCGTGGACCAGAAACACCTGCGGATGATTGACCTTGAAGTGCGACAGCCAGGTGAGAATCTGGCTTTGCCCGGCGTGGGAGGAAAAGCCGCCGATGGTGAAGATGCGGGCATTGACCGCCACTTCCTCACCCAGGATGCGGATTTTTTTCGCCCCGTCCACAATCTTGCGGCCGGGCGTGCCCATGGCCTGGAACCCGACAAAGACGATGGTGGCCTCAGGCCGCCAGAGGTTGTGGCGCAGGTGGTGCTTGATGCGTCCGGCGTTGCACATGCCGCTGGCCGCGATGACGATGGCCGGACCGGACTGATCGTTTATTTCCCGGGACTGGTCGGTCGAAAGGGTAAAGCGCAGGTTGGGCAGGGACAGCGGGTCCTCGCCCCGGTTGAAATAGGCCTGGGTCTCGGCGTCGAGATAGGCCGGATTGCGCTTGAAGATCTCGGTGGCCTTTATGGCCAGCGGGCTGTCCACATAGACCGGCATGTCGGCCGGAATCCGGCCTTCCTTGAGCAGGATGTGCAGGCAGAAAAGCAGTTCCTGGGTCCGCTCCACGGCAAAGGCCGGGATGATGACCTTGCCGCCCCGCTCGTAGCTGGCCCGGATGGCCTCGGCCAGTTCCTCGCGGCTGTCGGCCACGTTTTTGTGGTCGCGGTCGCCGTAGGTGCCTTCCAGAAACAGGTAGTCGGCGTCCACGGGCTTGTCCGGGTCGTTGACCAAGAGCTGATCGGGACGGCCGAGGTCGCCGGAAAAGAGCATCCGGGTGCGCTTGCCGTTGCCGTCAAGCGTCAGTTCGATAAAGGCCGAACCGAGAATATGCCCGGCGTCATGGTAGACGGCCGTGACCCCCGGGGCCGGCGAAAAGGGCTGGCCGTAGGGCACAGGCACAAGCAGTTCGGTGGCGGCCTGGGCGTCGGCCCGGGTGTAGAGCGCCTCCACGACCCGGCCGCCGTGGCGGCGGCTTTTGCGGCTGGCCCACTCGGCTTCCATTTCCTGGATGTGGGCGCTGTCCTCCAGCATGATGCCGAGCAGGTCCCGGGTAGGCGGGGTGCAGTAGATCTTGCCGGCAAAGCCGGTCTTGACCATGCGCGGCAACAGGCCCGTATGGTCGATATGGGCATGGGTGAGGATGAAGAAATCCATCTTCCGGGGATCGTATACCGAGGTGTCGAGGTTTCGGCGCTCGATGGTTTCGTTGCCCTGGTGCATGCCGCAGTCGATGGCAAAGCGGGCGGTGGCGGTTTCGATCAGGTGGCAGGAACCGGTAACGGTACCGGCAGCGCCGAGGAACTTGACCTTCATGAAGCCTCCGGAGGTTGGCCGGGCAGCCGGCCGCGTCTTGATTAACCGCGCCCAAGCGGGCAAGTACCGGCGAGAGCGTCGCGCTTTCGCCGCAAGAATCCATGTACCCCGTTTCGGCGCGGCTGAGAAGACCTGCCCCCACCCCGACCAAAGGAGCCTCCATGTCTGCCTCGCGCCAGTATCTCATTAACGACCTGTCGATGTCCGAATCCTGGCGGCTTTTCAAAATAATGGCCGAAATTGTTGATGGATTCGAGCAGCTTGGCGACTTGAACCCGGCGGTATCCATCTTCGGCTCAGCCCGGGTCGCACCCGACGATCCCCTCTACGCCGAGACGGCGCGGCTGGCCGACATGCTGTGCCGGGCCGGCTATTCGGTCATCACCGGCGGCGGCCCGGGACTGATGGAAGCGGCCAACAAGGGCGCCAACGAGGCCGGCGGTGAATCGGTCGGCCTGCACATCCATCTGCCCCTGGAGCAACAGCCCAACAAGTACCTGACCATTCGCAGCGACTACCGCTATTTTTTCATCCGCAAGCTCATGTTCATCAAATACGCCATGGCCTACATCGCCATGCCCGGCGGTTTCGGCACCCTGGATGAACTGAGCGAAGCCATGGTGCTCATCCAGACCCGGCGCATCAAGCCCTTCCCCATCATCTTCATGGGCAAGCAGTTCTGGAGCGGGCTTATTGACTGGTTCAAGGGGACGCTCGTGGACAAGGGCTATGTCTCGGCTGACGACCTGGAGCTTTTTACCGTGCTCGACACCCCGGAAGAGGCGGTGACGTATATCCGGCGGCATGTGATCATTTAGCAAAGCGCCCTGGGGACCGGGCCGGACGGACCACACCACCCCGACAAAAAAAGGCCCTACAGAAGTATTTCTGCGGGGCCTTTCTCGTCCTTAAACGACCAGGGATCAGGGATGCGCCGCATCTCTGGCCGGACACTCGAAGCGTCAGCCCTCGTAGTACGAGCGCAGATGCTGGCTGCGCACCGGATGGCGCAGCTTGCGCAGGGCCTTGGCCTCGATCTGGCGGATGCGTTCGCGGGTGACGTTGAAAAGCTTGCCCACTTCCTCAAGGGTGTGGTCCGACTTCTCGCCAAGTCCGAAACGCTTGCGCAACACCTGCTCTTCGCGCGGGGTCAGGTCGGAGAGCACCTTGCCGATCTGCTCGCCAAGCTTGGTGTTGACCACTTCCTCGGCCGGAGCCAGGGCCTTTTTGTCCTCGATGAAGTCGCCCAGGCTCGAATCTTCCTCGTCGCCAATGGGCGTTTCAAGGGAGATCGGCTCCTTGGCGATCTTGAGCACCTTTTTGACCTTCTCCAGCGGATAATCCATACGCTCGGCGATTTCCTCCGGCGTGGGATCGCGGCCGAGCTCCTGGACAAGGTAGCGCGAGGTGCGGATCAACTTGTTGATCGTCTCGATCATGTGCACCGGGATACGGATGGTGCGGGCCTGGTCCGCGATGGCGCGGGTGATGGCCTGCCTGATCCACCAGGTGGCGTAGGTCGAGAACTTGTAGCCGCGCTGGTATTCGAACTTATCCACGGCCTTCATAAGGCCGATGTTGCCTTCCTGGATAAGATCGAGAAACTGCAGGCCACGATTGGTGTATTTTTTCGCTATGGACACGACGAGGCGCAGGTTGGCCCGTATGAGCTCCTGCTTGGCTCGCTGGGCAGCGTTGTTGCCGCGCTTTATGCGCCACAACACCTCCTCCAGCTCATGGACATTGTGGCAGCACTTGTCCTGGAGCCTATCGAGAATTTCCATCTTCGCCGACAGCATTTCCTTGAAGGAAAAAAGCTCTTCAACCGTCAACCCAAGGGATTCGGAAGCCACCATGGGATTGACGGAGCGGGCGTCGAGCTGGGCGAACAACTCTTGAATCTCGGACTGGGACTTGCCGACCGACAGGATGTAGGCAGACAAGTCACGCTGGCAGTTGTGCATCTGCCGGACGTAGTCCTCGACGATTTCAATGATCCGATCAATGAGGGTCTTTTCGAGCTTGATGTCGCGCAGGCGCGTGACGATCTCTTCCTTAAAGACCATGATCTCTTTCTGGATGCCGAAAACCCGGCGGTCAAGGCAGGCGCATTGATCGAACTTGCTGTAGATCTTGCGCTTTTTGCGAAACGACGTCTTGACTTCCTCCAGAAGGAAGATGACCCGCTGGCGCTGGTTCATCTCGTCTTCTGAAGGATCGTCTTCTTCGATGGTCTTGACCACGTCCTTGAGCTTGATGCGCCCGATTTTGAGGTCTTCGCCCACCTGGATGAGTTCCTCAACCGCCACCGGCACTTCCACCAGGGCGTAGAGGACTTCCATTTCGCCGTTCTCGATCTTCTTGGCGATGACCACCTCGCCCTCGCGGTCAAGCAGCGGCACGGCCCCCATTTCGCGCAGGTACATGCGCACGGGGTCGGTGCTGCGCGAGGAGTAGTCGAGGGAATCCTCGCTCTCGGTCAGCTCCAGATCGGCGTCCGGGGCGTCGTCTGGTTCGGCGACGGCCACCTCGATTTTGCGGCCGTCCTTATCGGTGTCGACGAGGTTGATGTCGAGCTGGTCGAAGATGGCAATGACCTCTTCGAGCTGCTCTGGGTTGTTGACCTCGGAAGGCAGGGCTTTGTTCACCTCGTCGAAGGTGAGAAAGCCTTTTTGCTTGCCTTTGATGATGAGGCTTTTGATTTGTTGTATCTCTTTGAGATTACTCATCTCCCCTCCCGGAAAGGGCCTGTAGTTCCCCGAGAAGCCGCAGGGCTTCGTCGCTTGCTCCCTGTTGCTGCGCCCGTCGGATGGCTTCCATGATGGCCCGCCGACGGTCGTTTTCCCGTGCCTCATGGAGAAATATGCAAATTTCCTCAAAAAAAGAGGCTGCTTCTTCGTCAGCAAGGGCAGGCTCCAGCTGCGCCTTGGTCCAAAACGCCGTTTCGGCTTCGCTCAAACGTGGAGCCGGCTCGTCAGGGGTTCCCCCGGCGAGCTTGGCGAAAAAATCCCGGGCCGCATCGCTGTCCAGCATCCCGGCCAGTCCCTGCTCGGCCAGGGACGGTGCATAGTCGGGACGACGCACGGCAAAAGACAGCAACTGGGCGTCACGGGACGACAGTTCCAGGGTCTGGGGGCGTTGCGGTGCGTCTTTACCCACCGCCCTGGCGCTTTGCAGCCTTTTGCCGGGTGCCGACAGCATCCGACGCAGCTCCACCTCGGCCAGGCCAAGCCCCGACGCCACCCGCGGGAGAAAAACCGCCCGCAGGCCGTCGTCGGCCAGACCACCCAGAAATTCCATTGCCCAGGTTATGATCTCCTTGGGCGAAAAGGCATCGCGCACCATGCGCAGGCAAAAACCCAGCCCGTCCTCGGCCCGGGCCAGACAGGCTTCAAATCCCTCCCGGCCGGCGGCATGGAGCAGACTGTCCACATCCTCGCCGTCAGGCAGGGGCACCACCCGGCAGGCCCCGCCCAGGGTGAGGAGCATCTGGGCCGAGCGCAGCGCAGCCTTGCGTCCCGGCGGATCGCCGTCAAAAACCAGATCGACCCTGGGGGCGAACCCGGCCAACCGCCGGGCCTGCTCATGGGTCATGGCCGTGCCGAGCACGCCGCAGGCCTCGCCATAGCCGTACTGGTGGAGGGTGATGACGTCGAGATAGCCCTCGGTCAATAGCGCCCGCCGCGTCTTGGCCATCACCGGCCGGGCCTCGAAAAGCCCGTACAGGTTCTGGCCTTTGGTATAGATCGGCGTTTCAGCGCTGTTTAAATACTTGGGATCGCCGTCTCCCATGGTGCGCCCGCCAAAAGCGATGACCCGGCCGCCGCCGTCGCGGATGGGGAACATAAGCCGGCCGCGAAACCGGTCCCAGGTACGGCCGTTTTTGCCCAGGGTGAGCAGCCCGGCCGTGACCGCGACGTCGTCGTCAAACCCGCGCGACCGCAGCACTGTCTGCAACCCTTGCCAGCCCTCAGGGCTGACGCCCAGGGCAAAACGCTCGATCATCTCGGGGCTGACCCCGCGTTTTTCCAGATACTCCCGGGCAACCCGGCCCTCGCCCTGGCCCAGGAGATGCCGGAAATACCGGTCGGCCAGCTCGTGCATGGCCAGACATGCGTCGCGCGCCTGTTTTTTGGCCGCCGCCCGAGGGTCGCTGCGCACCCGGCCGAGGTCCACGCCCACCTCGGAAGCCAGCCGCTCCAGGCCCTCGCGAAACTCCAGGCCGTTTATGCGGCAATAAAAATCAATCACGTCCCCTGAGGCCTGGCACCCGAAGCAGTGGAAAAAGCCCTTGTCGGGATGGACGTTAAATGACCCCTTGGTCTCCTGGTGAAACGGGCACGGTCCGACCAGCCGGCTGCCTACCGGCCGCAGGTTGACGTAACGCCCGACAATTTCAGCGATATTGGCCCGGGCCTTGACCGCCGCCACCACGCCGGAATCGTTTTTCATCGTGCCTGGCCGGCGGGATCACCCTTCTCGGTCACTCGCATGGCCCCCGTCGCCTCCTCCGGCCGCCAGAACGGCCTTGCCGCAAAGCGGAAGGAGGGTATACGCTGTTTTATCGACATCCAGGCCGGTTGCCCGGCATACCATCCCTGCCGCCGCTCAAAATCCGGCCAACCAGCCTTCGGCAGGGCCGTCCACCGGGCTGGAAACACCCGTACAGGCCGCTGAAACGGCAAAAATCGCCCTATTTGAGCGTCACCATGGTCATGCCGTCGCCGCCGCGATCCTCCGGGGCCAGGGAAAACGCCACCACCTGGGGGTGCTCCTTGAGCATCCGGTGGACTTCCCGGCGAAGCGCCCCGGTGCCCCGGCCGTGGATGATTTCCAGTTCGCCGTGGCCTCGAAGCAGGGCATTGTCGAGAAAAGCGGCCAATTCGCTCTCGGCCGCGTCCGCCCGCATCCCGCGCAAATCAAGAACCAGCCCCGACCCACGGACCGCATCGGAGGCCGCCACGGCCACAACCGTTCCCCCGGAAACCTTGACCGGTTTGTCGCCGACCGCCAGATCGGCCACGCCAACCCACAGGCTCACACCGCCTATATCGACCTTGGCGGCCTGCCGCTTGAGGTCTTTTTCCCGCACCACGGCCGGTTTGTTCCAACTGATGACCCGGACCGTATCGCCCGGGGCGAGCGACGCCAGATCAAAAGGAGCCACCGGCGCATCGGTTGTCCGGTCGCCGGTCAATTCGTTGCTTTCATCAATAAGTCTTTTCCGGACATCGGCAAGGGCCTTCTGGGCTTCCTTGCGGCCAAGACGCCCGGCTTCGTGGCGGCGCACGATCTCCCGGGACAGCTCGCGGATTTCCTCCACCAGCTTGTCCTGGGCTTTTTTCAAGTTGTCCTTGAGCTTTTGGATGCGCTGCTCTTCGATGAGCCGCTTGGCGGCGATGTCTTCCAACTCGCGCTCGCGGCGAAGGGCCAACTCGTTTAAGCGTTCGAAAACCTGCCCGGTATCATTGCCGTCAAGGAGCAGGTAGCGATTGGCCCGATCCAAAATATCCTCGGGCAGGCCGTGCTCCCGGGCCACATCCAGGGCGATCGATGCCCCGACCTGATCGTAGGCCAGCCGGTAGACCGGCTTTTTGGTGGCCGGATCAAAGAGCATGCAGGCGGCGCGCACCCCGGGACGGGACAGGCCGTAGGCCTTAAGCGCCGGAAAGTGCGTGGCCGCGGCAAGGTAGGCCCCCCGGTCGAGAAGGCCGTCCACCACGGACTGGGCCAGGGCCGCACCCTGGGACGGATCGGTGCCGGCCCCGAATTCATCCAGAAGCACGAGCGTGTCGGCGTCGACCTCGGGCCACACCCGCGACAGATGGCGTATCTGGGCCGTAAAGGTGGACAGATGGTCTTCCAGGCTCTGCTCGTCGCCGAGAAATACGAAAATCTTGCGGAAAAAGGGCAGGCTGCTGCCCTCCCCGGCCGGCACGGGCAGGCCGGACAGGGCCATGGCCGCCAACAGGCCCAGGGTCTTTAAGCACACCGTCTTGCCGCCGGCATTGGCCCCGGTGACGATCAACGCCCGCTGGTCCTTGTCCAGGACCAGATCCTGGGCCACCACCGGGCCGGAAGCGGCCAGGGCCAGAAGCGGATGGCGGGCAGACAGGAGCTGGACGGCATGGCCGCCGGCCACATCCGGCAACGTGCCGCCCAGGGCGTCGCACAGGGCCGCCTTGGCCCACAGCACGTCGCAATCCACGAGCAGGCGATAGGAGGCAACGATCTCGCGGCGTTCATCGCGGGCCAGACCGGTTAAAAAGGCCATGACCCGGGCCTCGGCCTCGCGCTCCTCGTTTTTGAGTTCCTGGAGACGGTTGTTGATCTCCACCAGGAAAAACGGCTCCACGTAGATGGTTTCCCCGGTCTGGGAATAGTCGTGGATGATGCCGGGCACCCGGCCCTTGAAATTGGCCCGAAGCGGCAGGACGTAGCGGTCCGAGGAGATGGTGACGTAGTCGTCTTGCAAAAGCGGTCCCATCTCGCGCTCGGAGACGAACTCCTTGACCTTGGTCAGGATCGTCTGATTGATCGTGCGGATTTCCTGGCGCACGGAAAAAAGCTCGGGCGAGCTTTCGTCACGCAGCCGTCCGTCCGGGGCCAGACACCGGGCCAGGGCGGCTTGCGTCTTTTTGGCCCAGGGCGTGGCCGCGACAATGGCCCCGAGTACGGATACGCCGTCATCGCCCAAGGCCGGCTGGCCCAGGGCCTCACGCAGTTCGGCCACCCGGGACAGGACGTGAAACAAGGCGACCAGGGCATCGAGGTCGAGGATCCGGCGCTCGCTGTCGAGGATGGAAAAAAGCGGTTCGATGTCCGGAAAGGCCGTAAACACAATGGCCCGGTCCCGGCGCAGAATGCAGCGCTTCAGCCAGTTTTTGCTGTTCCCTGGCCACAAGCGAAACTGTCGCCAAGC
>NZ_MLBG01000126.1 GCF_001936595.1 Desulfovibrio sp. DV | reverse complement strand
ATCCCTGCCCCACACCATGCTGCTGGGCTTTGCCCTGCCGGCCGAGGACGAGGCCTTTGCCCGGGAAACCTATGCCCGGCTGGCCGGCGTCGATGGCGTGGCCGAGGTGCGCTACAATCCGGTCGCCGTGGACGCGGCCCGGTCCCTCGGGCTCATCGGCTCCCGGGTCGTCTTGCCGCTTGGGGCGGTGCTGGCCCTGCTCGTCGGGCTGGTGGTCGGCAACACCGTGCGCCTGACCCTGCTTCGCCGCCGCGAAGAGCTCGACATCATGCGTCTGGTCGGGGCCACGGAATGGACCATCCGCCTGCCGCTGGTGTCCGGCGCGGCCGCAACCGGCCTTATCGGCTCGGGGTTGGCCGTGGCTGCCCTGGCCTGGATCTGGTCGTTTTTGGCCGGGGTGCTCGGGGCCGCGCCGCTTTGGATCGACGTGTCCGCGCCGCCGCAGTGGCTGTGGCTGGCTCTTCTTGCCGGCCCCACCGCCATCGCCGCCCTGGCCGGGCTGGCCGCCTCCCTGGAGTCGCGCCCGTGAAAAAAGCGCGCGGCATCATTCTGGCCGCCCATGGCTCCCGCCATCCCGGAGCCATGGAAGCCCTGGCCGGCTTTCGACAGGCCGTGGCCGCGCGCTATCCCGACGCGTCCGTGGCCATTGCCCGCACCGTCGGGCGCAAGCACGGCAATGCCGCAGCGTTCGGCGGGGCGCGGCAGACGGCGGACGTCCTGGCCGACCTGCTGGCCGACGGCATCACCCGGGTGGTGGTGCAGTCGCTGCATGTGGTGCCGGGCGAGGAATATCATGAGCTGCTGGCCGGAGTCGGCCGCTGGCTCAAAGCCGGCGGCGCAACGGCGGCCCTGTCAGTCGGCGCGCCGCTTCTGGCCGATCTCGGCGATGTGGACCGGGTGGCCGGGGCGGTTGTGGCCTGTCTGCCGCCGGATCGCGCCCCGGATGAAGCCGTCATTTTGATGGGCCACGGCGCGCCGCCGCCCGGGGCCGGATTTTACGAAACGCTTCGGGAGCGGCTGGCCCGCCTGGACGCGCGCGTATATTTCGGTACGATGCCCCGAGAGCGGGATGCGCCCTGCCTGGACATCGGGCATATCCGCGACGCCCTGGCCGGCCGGGGCATTGCCAAGGCCTGGCTCATGCCGTTTTTCACGGTGGCCGGTGCCCATGCCTGCTCCGATCTGGCCGGGCAGCGGCCCGATTCCTGGCGCGGCCGGCTGGAAGCGGCCGGCATCGCCTGCCGGTCCAGCCGGGCCGGCCTGATCGAACTCGGGCCGTTTGCCGCTGTCTGGACCGACCATCTGGACCGGGCCCTGGCCCGTTTGCCATAGACACGAACGCCTCGATATCCGATCGTCCGATTTCGAGGCAATGATGGACCTTGCAAGCTTCCAAGGCCCGAAAAAATGCGACCCTCCTCTCAGCGCAATGGGACGATAGAGGCTTGGAGATCGAGGAGGACAAACCTTGACTGCGACGACCATCAAAGACGGTGACTACGTCACCCACGTGAAACTCCCCGGCTGGGGCCTCGGGAAAGTGATTGAACTGCTGGAAAGCGGCGCTGTGCGCGTTTTTTTCGAATTCGAAGGCGACAAAAAAATGCAGCGCGACTTCCTGGTTCCGGCCGAGCCCCCGGTCGGCCATCCGGTGCTGGGAAAAATGGACCTCAACCGGGCCATTGACGGGACCGTCTCCTTCCCGGCCCTGGAAGCCTCCTTTCTCAAGATGTACCCCGGCGGATTCGACGACCCGCGCTATATCTCCCAGGAGCGGGCCAACAAGATCGACGCCTCCAAGCTGCTGCACGACACCCTGGGGTGCGCCACCCTCGAGACCCTGCTCCGGGCCGGCGACTTCGACGCCGTCTGCACGCTGGCGAAAAAACTGCTCACCAAAACCAGCCTCATCTTCCCCAATGAGAAAACGGCCCTGGCTGACGGCCTCAAACGCGGCAACGAGCAGAAAGAACTGTTCGCCAAGGCCCTCGACATCCTGCTCTACGGCGAAGGCGAGCTTGGCCCGCGCTTTTCGGCCTTTGCCGAGGTGCTCGACAAGCTGGACGCCTGCCGCTGGACCACGGCCACCTATTACCTGTTCCTCCTCGATCCGGCCCAGCATATCTTCATCAAGCCGACCATCTTCCAGCGGGCAGCCCAGGCCTACGGTTTCGACATCGGCTATCAGGTGCGGCCGACCTGGGCCGGCTACCAGCGGATGCTGGGGCTTACCGCTTACGTGGCCAAACAGCTTGGCGAGCGGGCCTTGCTGGCTCCCAAGGACTTGATCGACATCCAGGGGTTCATCTGGTGCTCCCTGGCCCATGAGAAAGCCGCCGCGCGCGCAGCCAAGGCCATCCCCAAACCCCGGCGCTAAGTCGCAAACGCCCGGGGGACGGCCTTTGGCCGGTGACCATGACGGCACGATCCAGGGCTTTCCCGTTCGTGCCCTCCCCTGCCCCGGACGGCGACCGGGCCGGGAAAAACCCGCCTGGCGCGGGAGATTCCCGGTCGCGGCCCCGAGGGGGCTGCGCGCCCTGGCCGGCATTTTGCGCCAGGTGCCGCGCTCCGGGGGAATGCGCGCCTGTTTTCCGAAAAAAACAACCGTTCGCTGTTGTTGTCGCCATCTTTTGCCGCTACGGATGCCAAAGGCCCGATCGGTGTGCCGGACAGCCGGGTCAGGGCCGGGGGCGGCAGGGCCGGCGCAAAGAACCGGACACCCCTGCATTGACGCCGCTCGGGGCTTGTGAAAATATCGTTCGGCTTACGCGCCTGGGAGCGCGGCAAAAATTCTCTGCAGAGGATGCTTCATGAACTGGCCCCACAAGGATCTTCTCGACGTGTCACAGCTTTCCCGGGAAGACGTGGACGTGGTCATGCGCACCGCCGCCTCCTTCCGGGAAATAAACTCCCGGCCCGTCAAGAAGGTGCCGACCCTCAAGGGCAAAAGCGTTGTCCTTTTTTTCGCCGAGCCAAGCACCCGGACCAAAACCTCCTTTGACATCGCCGGCAAACGCCTGTCCGCCGACACCTTCGGCCTGGCCAAGTCCGGCAGTTCCCTGCAAAAAGGCGAGACGCTCAAGGATACGGTGCTCACGCTCCAGGCCATGAACCCCGACGCCATCGTCATGCGCCACTCGGCTTCCGGCGCAGCCGATTTCGTGGCCCGGCGGGTGTCGTGCGCGGTAATAAACGCCGGCGACGGCTGGCACGCCCACCCCACCCAGGCCCTGCTCGATCTTTTCACCCTGCGCGAAGTCTGGGGCGACGATCTGGTCGGCAAGACCGTGGTGATCCTCGGCGATGTCGCCCATTCCCGGGTGGCCCGGTCCAATATCCGCCTTTTGACCATGCTCGGCGTCACCGTGCGCCTGTGCGCCCCGCGCACCCTGCTGCCCAAGGACGCCCAGGCCCTGGGGGCCAGGGTCTACTACGAGCTGGAACCGGCCCTGGCCGGGGCCGACGCCGTCATGTGCCTGCGCCTGCAACTCGAACGCCAGGAAGCCGGCCTGCTCCCGGAACTGCGCGAATACGCCCGCCGCTTCTGCCTGACCAAGGACCGGCTGGCCCTGGCCTCGCCCGAGGTCAAGGTCATGCACCCCGGCCCCATCAACCGGGGCGTGGAAATCGCCTCGGATCTGGCCGATGCCGGCAATTCGCTCATTCTCGACCAGGTGGCCTCGGGCGTGGCCGTGCGCATGGCCCTCTTATATCTCCACATCACCCGCAAGGAAAAAGGGGAAACCGCATGACGCTCCCGGATCTCGTCGTCGCCAACGTCGAAGTCCCCGGCCGTGACGGCTTCTGGAGCCTCCTTTGCGCCGGGGGCCGGGTGCTGGAACTTGTTCCCCACGACCCGGCCGCTGCGTTTCCCGATGCCCGGGTCATCCCCGGCCGGGGCCTGCTGCTCATGCCGGCCATGACCGACGCCCATACCCACATGCGCGAACCCGGCCAGGAGTGGAAAGAGGACATCGCCTCGGGCCTGTCCGCTGCCGCCGGGGGCGGGTTTTCCAACATCATGTGCATGGCCAATACCGAGCCGGTCAACGACAACGCCTCGGTGACCAAGCTCATGCTGCGCCGGGCCGCCGACAGCTGGCCAAACGGCCCGCGCCTTTTCCCGGTGGGGGCGCTGACCCTTGGGCTTGCCGGCAAACAGCTGGCCCCCATGGAAGAACTGCTGGCCGCCGGCTGCGTGGCCTTTTCCAACGACGGCGAACCCGTGGCCGACACCGAACTCTTTCGCCACGCCCTGGAATACGCCGCCGATCTGGCCCCGGTCATCGACCACTGCGAAGACCCGTACATGGCCAAGGGAGTCGGCGCCAACGAAGGCGTCATGAGCGCCCGGCTCGGGCTTCGCGGCCAGCCCGACGTGGCCGAAGCGCTCCAAGTCGCCCGCGACATCCTGCTCGCCGAATATTTGAACGCCCCGGTGCATCTGGCCCACGTCAGCTGCCACCGGGCCGTGGAACTCATTGCCGACGCCAAGCGCCGGGGCGCGCCGGTCACGGCCGAGACCTGCCCGCATTACCTGCTCATGACCGACGCCGCCCTTTTCGGCTACGACACCATGGCCAAGGTCAACCCGCCGCTGCGCACCGACGATGACCGGCTGGCCCTGATGCAAGCCCTGCGCGAAGGGGTCATCGACATCCTGGCCACGGACCACGCCCCCCACGCCGCCCACGAAAAGGAAACGCCCTTCGAGGAAGCCAAAAACGGCATCACCGGCCTCGATACGGCCCTGGCCAGCCTGTGGGAACTGGTGCGCCTGGGCAAACTCACCGCCGAGGACATCGCCCTGCGCTTCGCCTGGCGGCCGGCCGAGATTTTCAAGCTGCCCCATTGCCGCTTCGCCACCGGCGATCCGGCCGATTTCTGCCTCTTCGACCCGGAAGAATCCTGGGTCGTCACCACTGAAAGCCTGCGCTCCAAGGGCAAGAACACGCCACTGCTCGGCCAGTCCCTGACCGGCCGGGTGATGCTCACCGTCGTTGGCGGCCATGTCGTCCACGAACTGGCCCGGCCCGGAGCCTGATTCCCAACCCAACCCCCGACACCAAACGCCGTATCCGGAGGTTTCCCCCCATGGCGCAACCCTTCAAGGACGCCACTGCCATCTGCAAGACCATCATGCGAAACGGCTACGACGCCTACGTCGTCAATGCCGCTTTGCAGGATAAAGCCCAGGACCCGGCCGCGCCCGAGCTCGATGTGGCCACCGACGCAACCCTGGCCGATCTGCAAAAGCTCTTCCCCGAAACCGAGGTCTACGCCGAGGAAGGCGCTTTCGCCCGCTTCCGCCATGGCGACACCCTGCTCTATTTCTACCCGGCCGACACCGCCGACGCCTCCCATCCCGAGGAGTCAGTGGCCCGGCTGACCAGCCGGCTCGTTGCCCGCCTGGAGCGCAAGGGCCTGCTGCCGGCCCATCAGGCCTGCCCCTACCTGCCGCACCAAATTGACGACCACGACGGCTTCGCCGACCTGTCCAGCGGCGAAGTGCGCCTCGTCGGCATCCCGGACGAGGCCATCCGCCAGAACTACCTGCGGGCTGTTCGGGCGCTGCGCTTTTCCGCCAACTACAACATCCCGGTGGAAGCCAATACGCTCATGGCCATCCTGCGGGCCTCGCGGCGCATCCTCGACTATGTCTCGGTCAAGGACATCATGGACGAATGGCGCAAGGTCGAGGCCGAAAACATGGCCGACTTCGTGGAGCGCCTCTACGACACCATGATCCTGCACTGGTTTTTGCCGGAAGTGGCCACCCTGGCCCGCATCAAGATCAAGACCGAAGAAGGCGTGGAATATACGCTTTTTGAGCAGACCCTGGCTGTCATGCGCCACTACCCCGAAGAGCTGCCCTACGACTGGTACGGCACCCTGGCCTGCCTGTTCCACGACGTGGGCAAACTGCACACCGCCCAGTACGCCGCCGGGGAACTGCATTTCTACCAGCACCATCAGGTCGGGGCCAAAGTCGCCCGCAAGATCCTCTCGCGCTTAAGCTTCCCGCCCGATGAAATCGATCTGGTGTGCAACCTCGTGCGCGGCCACATGCGCTTCCACTTCATGCTCACCGACCGGGGCATCCGCCGCTTCAAGGCCCTCGACCAGTATCCGCGCCTGATCGAAATGGCCCGGGCCGATATCAAATCGGTCAACGGCACCTACAAAGAATTCAACCACAATATGAAAATGCTCGAGCGCACCGATACGCCCGAGGAAATGCTCGAACCGCTGTTAAATGGCGCGCAGATCATGCAACTGCTCGGCCTCAAGCCCGGCCCGGCCGTGGGCATCATCCGCGACGCGCTGCTCAAAGGGCAAATCGCCGGCGACGTCTCCAACCGCGAAGATGCCGAGCTTTTTGTCAAAAAATACTGGGCCAAGCAGGAATTGCATTAGGGATTGAATAAGAAGGGACAGGATCGGGGCGCTGCCCCGGCCCCGCCGGGGGGCTAAGCCCCCCGGACCCCTTTCCTGTTTGGGCGGGGGTGTGGCTGCAAAGCCAGCCTCACCCCCGCCCAAACACAAATTTTCGACTTCCAGGCCACCCGTTTTTTCAAAACGATTTGTCTTTGAAATGCGGCGCTTCGCCGCTGGCGCACCTTGGGTCCGCAATTCGGCCCGGCGGTGGAAGCCGCGCAGCGGATTGCGCCGCCGGGCCGAATTGCGGACCCAACGTCGGACGTCCGCCGCCGCAGCAGCAATCCCACGCCCGACCGGCCGGCCATCCGCCCGCAATCCCGTCGAGGGGTCCGGGGGGATCATCCCCCCGGTGGGGTTCGGGGCAACGCCCCGATTCGTCTTCGCCGTCGCCGTCGCCACTTCCACAAGGTACCCATGACCATGACCAAGACCATGACCAACCTGCTCGATCTGACCTTCCACGAACTTGAGTCGCTTATCGTTTCGCTTGGCGAGCCGCCGTACCGGGCCAGGCAGGTCTGGCAATGGCTGTGGCAAAAGCGCTGTCGCGAGATTGCGGCCATGACCGACGTATCCAAGGCCTTGCGGCTGCGGCTGGCCGAGGTAGCGGTCCTTGGCTGGCCGACTGTGGCCGAGGTGCGGGAGAGCCGCGACGGCACGGTGAAATTCTTGTTGGCGCTGGCCGATGGCGAGCGGGTGGAGTGTGTGCTTATTCCGGAGAAGGACCATTTCACGGCCTGCCTGTCGACCCAGGTGGGCTGCGCCATGGGCTGCGGCTTTTGCGCCACCGGAATGCTTGGGTTTCGCCGCAACATGACGTCCGGGGAGATGCTGGGGCAGGTGTTGGTGGCGCGGCAGTATCTGGTGGACCGGGGGGCGGAGCTGGCCCTGCGCAATCTGGTTTTCATGGGCATGGGCGAGCCGCTTTTAAATTACGAAAATCTTTTAAAGACCTTGGAAGCGCTGCATCATCCCCAGGGTCTGGATTTTTCCGGCCGGCGCATCACGGTCTCAACAGCCGGGGTGGCGCGCCATCTGCTGGACATGGGCCGCACCGGCCTGTGTTCGCTGGCCATATCGCTGCATGCGCCGACCCAGGCGCAGCGCGAGCGGATCATGCCGGGCGCGGCCAAGCTGGAGCTTGGCAAGCTGATGGATTTGCTGGCCCAGTATCCGCTCAAGCCCCGGGAGCGGCTGACCTTTGAGTATCTGCTGCTGGCCGGGGTCAATGATGCGGATGCCGACGCCCGGGAGTTGGTGCGGCTGCTTTCAAGGGTCAAGGCCAAGGTGAATCTGATCGTGTACAACGCCACGCCGGGCTTGCCCTACGGGCCGCCGGACATGGAACGGGTGCTGGCTTTTCAGGAGATTTTGAAGGCCAAGGGGCTGACGGCGACGCTTCGCAAGAGCAAGGGCGGCGACATCGCGGCGGCCTGCGGCCAATTGCGGGCGGAGTGCGGGAAAGAGGGTGAGGGTGCGGGAAGAGAAGGGTAGAGAAGAGATGAGAAGATGCCTCCGGCGGCCGGGGAGGATAATCCCCCCCGGACCCCCTTGAGGGGAGAGATTTGTGAGGGGGGAGTCGCTTGGTGCCAATCCAGCCGGCCGCAGCAGACGGGTGACGGGAGTCGCCGTTACGGGGGTCCGTGGGGAGGAGGCGCATAAAATTCGGCCGGCGACGGAGAGCTTGTCACTTGTTTGTCGTTTGGGTAAGCTAACGCTCCTTTTTCGTAAAAAAGCGCACGGTACGCTTTGAGCGCTGCGGATTTTCGCCGGGCGACCGGCAGCAAAGAGAGTGAAGGAACATTTCGATGAAACGACCCGATTTTGCGAAATGCGGCGGCCTCGTCCCCGCCATCGCCCAGGAAGCGTGCAGCGGCGAAGTGCTCATGCTCGCCTACATGAACGAAGAAGCCTACGACAAAACCCTGGCCACCGGCGAGGTCCATTACTTCAGCCGCAGCCGCCAGAAAATCTGGCATAAGGGCGGCACCTCCGGCCATGTGCAGAAGGTCACTGGCGTGCGCCTGGACTGCGACGCCGACACCATCCTGGTGCTCGTCGAGCAGATTGGCGGCGCAGCCTGCCACGAAGGCTACAAGTCCTGCTTTTTTACGGAAATCACCAACGACGGCGAACGCACCTGTTCCCCGAAAGTCTTCGACCCCAAGGAGGTCTATAAATAATGGCCAGCGAGAACATGCTCAAACTCGGCATCCCCAAAGGCTCCCTCCAGGACGCCACCATGGCGCTTTTCGAAAAGTCCGGGTGGAAGATCCGGATGCACCATCGCAACTATTTCCCGGAGATAAACGATCCGGAAATCACCTGCTCCATGTGCCGCGCCCAGGAAATGTCGCGCTACGTCGAGTCGGGCACGCTCGACTGCGGTTTGACCGGCAAGGACTGGATCCTCGAAAACGAGTCCGACGTCGTCCTGGTCGATGATCTGGTCTATTCCAAGGTGAGCAACCGCCCGGCCCGCTGGGTTCTGGCCGTGGCCGCCGATTCGCCGTACAAGCGCCCCGAGGACTTGGCCGGCAAAAAGATCGCCACCGAGCTGGTCAATTTCACCAAGCAGTATTTCGCCGGCGCAGGCATCCCGGTGGAAGTCGAATTCTCCTGGGGCGCCACCGAAGCCAAGGTGGTCGAAGGCTTGGCCGATGCCATCGTGGAAGTGACCGAGACCGGCACGACCATCAAGGCCCACGGGCTGCGCATCATCTCCGACCTGCTTTCGACCAACACCCAGCTTATTGCCAACAAGAAGGCCTGGGAAGTGCCGTTCAAGCGCCGCAAGATCGAGATCCTGAACATGATGCTGCAAGGCGCGCTTCGGGCCGAAGGCCTTGTCGGCCTCAAGATGAACGTGCCCGAAGAAAAGATGCCGGCCATCATGGCCCTGCTCCCGAGCCTGACCGCCCCGACCGTGGCTGGCCTTTACAACAAGGACTGGCTGTCGGTTGAAATCGTGGTGGCCGAAGGCACCGTGCGCGACCTCATCCCCAAGCTCCACGACCTGGGAGCCGAAGGCATCATCGAATACGCGCTCAACAAGGTCATCTAGACTGACCTCGCCGGCAACGGCAGCTTTATCAAATGCAAAACGGCTGCAGGGCAAGACCTTGCAGCCGTTTTTTATGTGTCTGCCTTGAATATTCAGCGATAATGGTAGCGGCAGGTCAGGACGATGAGGTCGCCGTTGTCGATGAAATAGACGAAACGGTGCTCGGCATCGATGCGCCGGGACCAAACGCCAGCCAGATCAAACTTGAGTGGTTCGGGCTTGCCCATCCCAACAAAGGGATCGCGCATGATTTCCTTGATCAGCGCGTTGATCTTCCGCAGACGGCCTTTGTCCGCGCCCTGCCAGAAGAGGTAGTCCTCCCAGGCTGTCGGGGTCCAGACGAGGCGCACGTCAGTCCTCGATCAGGTCATGTTCCTGCACGTTTCCGATCCGGGCAGCGGCCAAACTGGCCCGCAGCCGGGCGGCGTTGGCGGGGTTGCGCAACAGATAGGCCGTTTCCTCGATGGCATTATAATCGTCAAGACTCATCATGACCACGGCCTTGGCCTTCTGGCGGGTAATGATGACCGGAGCGTTGTCGTCGCAGACCTGATCCATGGTGGCGGCGAGGTGTTCCCGAGCATGGGTGTAGCTGATGGCGTCCATGGAATTCTCACTTCGAGCTGGAGGTTGCCGTCCTGGCGGAAGCCCGCCACGGCACCTGATATGTACGGATTTCTGTACAGACCGTCAATCCCCCCCTACCGCTTGGGCAGGTTGGGGATGATCTCGTTGGCGGCGGCTACCAGATTTTGGCGCAGCCCGGCATCGTTGTTGAGGAACTCGGCAACCGCCGTGGCCAGCGGTTCCGGGATGCCGGTCAGGTCGCGGATGCCGAGCCGGGCGTCCACGGCCCGGCCGGCGGGATCGAGGCGCACCACCGGGGCCAGATGGAAGGCCACCGGCACGGGCTCGCCGCCGGAGACGAGGTTGCAGCGCACCTCCTGGGGCGGCAGGGCCACATCCCCCCTGGCCCGGACCTTGGCGATGACGTCCGAACGCCGGGCGCTTATGACCGCCGAACAGGCCAGATCGGAGACAAGGCCGAAGGAATTGCTTTCCAGCCTGCCCCGGCCGGCCGCATCGAGTCGAAAGCCGGTCTGGCAGGCAATGGCCTCGGCCCGGGGATTGTCAAAGACCTGGCGGCAGGTGTCGCCGACCAGGGTGACCCCGGCCCGGGCCGGCAGCGGGATGGCGAGGCAGCAAAACAACAAGACGCAGGCAAGGCGTTTCATAGACAGTCTCCACGAATCGGATGGCCGGACATGTACAGCCGGGCACGGCATCCGGCAAGGGAGGCCGGGCACGGTCACTTGGCGTCCTGGGCGCGCTTGCCCGCTTCCCAGACCAGCCGCCCCACCCGGCGGCCCAGATCGGTCTGGCGGGCCCGCAGCAGGGCCTCGGCCGCCTCGGGATTGCCCTGGGTCTTTAAAAGGGAGGCCGACTCCAGGTCGCGCAGATGCCGGGCGCATTCCTTGATCAGCCCAGGCAGGTCGATGGACTCGATTTCCGGCGGAACCCGCACCGAACGTACCTTGCTTTGCATCCCGGCCTCCTGTTTTCCTGACGGAATACGATAATGGGCCGGCCTGTCAACGCACCAAAGCCGCCGGCTTCCCCCTTGAGGGAATCGGCAAGCTCGGGTAGCGTCCGGCCCGATGCTGCGCCGATACCGGCGGCAACGCAAAAGGGGGAAAGGCATGGCGCTGACACGCGGCGACAAAATGATCATTGCAGGGGCGGTCGCCCTGGCCGTCACCGTGGTACTGGGCCTTGCCGTGCTCAAGAAACCGCACCTGTTCGGCGGCGGCGCCAAATCGCCGGCCACGGACATTCCGCCGGCCCCCACAGCCGCCGGGCCGGAAACGGCCCCGGCCATGCCGCCGCTGACCGCCCCCCCGGCGGCCATCGCCACCCCGACACCCGCGCCGGCTCCTTCGCCTGCGCCGGCCGCCACCCCGGCTGCCGCACCGGCGGCCACGCCACCGGCCGCACCATCTGCCGCTTCCGGGGCAGCCGTGCCCGCGCCGGACAAGGCCCAACACCCCCAGGCGGCCGGGGATGACACCCTGGAAAAAATGTTCGAGGAACTGGCCAACGATACGGCCCCGGCCGGCAAAGCCGGCACCGCCAAAGCCGGCCCGGCCAAGGCCGATGCCAAGGCTCCGGCCGCTGCTCCGGCCACTGCTCCGGCCACTCCGGCCACTCCGGCCACTCCGGCCGCCGCACCGGATACCGCCGCCCTGCCCGACCCCCAGCCCGCCCCGGCTCCGGGCAGCGAAACCGCCGCGCCCCCGGCCAAGCCCGCAGCGCCGGCCAAGCCCGAAACCAAGGCCGAGGCCAAGGCCGCGGCCAAAGCGGCCGCCCAGGCCAAGGCCGAACAAACCAAAGCCGAACAGGCCAAGGCCGCTGCCGCCAAACAGGCGGCCAAGCCGGCCGCCGCCCCGGCCGACAAGCCCGTGGCCAACGCCGGCAACGTCATCCGGGTCATCGCCGAAGAACGGCCCGGCGAATACGTGCTCATCATCCAGACCAACAAGGCCCCGGCCAGCTTCGAGCGGATGTTTTACACCGATCCGCCGCGTCTGGTCCTGGATATCGCCGGCTCCTGGAACTATAATGGCCCGCTGTCGAGTACCACCGGCGATGCCTTCATCCGGCAAATCCGGGTGGGCAAACACGCCGACAAGTTCCGGGTGGTCCTCGACATGGCCCCGGACGCCCCGGCCAAGCTTCGCGGCGCGCCCACGGCCGAGCGCGTCCCGGAAGGCGTGGCCCTTAAAATTCCCAAATAGGCCTGCTCCAGGGCCCGAGGTTTGACTTCGTGAAGCGTTTTTTCTCCCTGGCCGCCAGGACGGTCAAATGGCTTTTTTTCGCCGCGCTGGCGGTGGAGGTGCTGTCGTTTGCCGTCATCACCACCAGCAACTGGATCATCTACGGCAGCCTGCGCGAAGGCCCCAAGGCCGTCTATGACCCGTACACCCTGTTTCTCATGGAAAACGGCATCTGGCCCACGGCCAACTGCGAAGTGGTCAATTTCCACCCGGAACTCTCCCGCACCATCTGGTTTTTCGGCGGCTCCACCATGCGGGCCAGTTCCGCGCCCTACGAGCAATCCATCCCAAGCCTCGTGGCCAAGGCCTTAAACGGGCGGGACAAGCCTTGCGCGTTTAACTGTCTCAACTTCGGGGTCAATTCTTTCAATTCGCTTCTTGAAATCAAGTATCTGCAAAAGCAGTTTCTGGAATACATCATCAAGCCCAATCTTGTTGTCTTTTACGACGGGGCCAACGACGCCAACTACTTCGCCGTGCAAAAGGACCCATACGCCCACGAAGGCAAGGAACGCGCCCAGGGCGTTATCGAAAGCTATTACAAATCCGGGATCGGCCTCTTAAAACCGGTCAATGCCGCCTATTTCGCTTCCTTTACCCGGGAATTGCTGCAAAAATTCCTGTACACGGCCACGCCCCTGGACCCCAACTCTCCCGAGTTGGCCGTCTTTGTCGAGCAGGCCGTGGCCCGCTACGATTTTGCCGAGCGCTTAAGCGGTTGCTATAACGCAAAATTCCTGCTCTTCCTGCAACCGCTCTACTGGGTTGAAACCTGCCAGGACGTGAACACGACTGTAGCTGCCAGTGAGCAGCAAACCATCCTTGGCCGCAAAAGCTTTCCCCATGTGCGCGACAACTTCAACATCGTCTATGCCGCCCTGGAAAAGGCCCTGGCCGGCAAGCCCTACTTCGTCAACCTGCGAAATGCCCTGTGCGCCAGAACCGCACCGGCCTACACCGCCGACGGCGTCCACAACACCGATGCCGGACGCGAGGATATCGTGGCCGCCATGCTGCCCCATATCCGCGACCGGCTCCCCTGCAACGTCCCGACTGTGACCGGAGATCAGCCATGAAACGCCTCGTCGCCGTGACTGCCCTGGCCGGCTGGTGCGTCCTTGCCACCGGCCCGGCCAGCTACGCACAAAACCTCAAGGAACGCTCCCTTTCCGATTCCGCCCCCAAAACCCAGGCCGCGCCGGCCCAGCCGCAAACGCCGCCCGCTCCGACCAGCCTCGGCACCCAAAGCGCCCCCCAAAATACCCAACCGGCCCAGGCTGCGCCCCAGCCGGCCCCGCCCGCCTCCCAATACGGCCAACCGGCCCAAGCCGCGCCGCAATACGGCCAACCGGCGCAGGCGGCGCCCCAATATGCGCCGCCCCCGGCCGGCAGCCCGCCGCCGGCAGACTACCCGTCCCCTCCCCCGCCCCCTGGCGGCGGAACGCCCATCAACGGGCAGCCCATCGGTACCCCGCCGCCCCCGCCGCCGCCCGTGACCAAGCCCGGCAGCTACAACCGCGACGAAGTGAACCGGGAAGTGATGGGATTTTTCGAGGGCGGTTCGCGCGGACTGGCGGAAATGGTGGCCCGGTCGTTTCATGATCTCGGCCAGCCGACCGGATTCATCAAGGGCAACGAGGGCGGCGGCGCACTGGTCGTCGGGCTCCGCTACGGCGTCGGGACGCTGCACCTCAAAGGCTACCCGCCCCAGCCCGTATACTGGCAAAGCCCGTCGCTGGGCTTCGATCTCGGGGTCAACGCCGGCAAGGTGTTCACCCTGGTCTACGGCATGACCCGGCCGGAGCAGATCTTCCAACGCTTCCCCGGCGTGGACGGCAGCGCCTACATCCTGGGTGGCTTCGGCATGAACTACCAACGCTCCGGCGACGTCACCCTGGCCCCCATCCGCGTGGGCGTGGGGCTGCGCCTGGGAGCCAACATCGGCTACCAAGTCTACACCCGCGACCAGTCAGTGAATCCCTTTTAGGGGGAGCAGAGACAGGAATGT
>NZ_MLBG01000125.1 GCF_001936595.1 Desulfovibrio sp. DV | reverse complement strand
GACGGGCCGCCGCAGTCGGCCGGACACACCCCGCGCGCCCGCTCAAAAATCATCGCATACCCCGTCGCCGCATTTGCCGGCCGGGGCGGCTCCGGGAGCGGCTCCCGGCGTCCCCATGGCCGAAGGGGCCGGGGCCGGCTGGCTGGCCGGACGGCAGGCCGCGAACTCGGCATCGCTCACCCGGCCGTCGTGGTTGGCGTCGCAGCTCAAATCCGTGCGGCAATAATTGATAAAGGCCAGCTCGGTCAGGCCACAGCCCAGGGGAGCCGTGGCGCTGCCATCGCAGCGGTTGTCACGCCGAAGCTGGCGCAGCACCTCGCACGGCCCCTTGCCCGGCACCAGCCGGGTGGTCTCGATGGTCCGCATGGCTGCCCGGGCATCCCCGGAAAACCAGGTGGGCAACCAGTGGTTGTCCGTGCCGACATCAAGCAGGTCCACGGCATAGCCCATGACGCCGCCCAGGGACCGCACCCCCCGGCCCAGGGCCACGAGGTAGTTGATCTGCTCCGGGGACTCGTAGCGCCCGCCAACAGGCGTGCGCCCGGCCCCGTTTTCCGAGGCCACCAGGGCCAGCTTGCCGGCGGCAGTGATCGCTTCCACCGACCGAAAGACGGTATCGAGCTGGTTGGTCTCAAAAAAGAGCGGCTGGCCGAACCGGGGGTGGGGATTGAAAAAGATGCCGTCAATGGCCGGATGCGTGCGCAGCGACGCCCTGGCCCGGGCATTGAAAAAAAGCACATGGGCCGGGTCCAGGGCCTTGATGCGCCGGGCATAGTAATCGGTATCCGACTCCCGGGCCTCGACGCGGAAAGCATAAAAATCCAGACCCTTGGCGGTCAGCACCGCGGGCAGGTCCCACTCGCGTTCCATGGCCGGGTCTGGAAAGGGTTCCCGGGAAAAGGCCGCCGGATTGCGCACCAGCTCGGCCGGCGGCGGGGTGCGAAAGGCGGCCAGGGACACGGCCGGATCATTCCAGGCCCGGCGCAAGGCCGCTTCGGAGCCGTATTTGGCGGCCAGCCAGTCCCGGAAGCGGGCGGTGAAATCCGGGGAATAGTCGGTAAACATCATGGGACGCCGGCCCAGGCCCTTGCCGCCGCCCGGGGCGTCCACCACGATGTAGTTGGGACCGTAGGCGTCCTCGCCCGTAGGGCCAAGGCCAAAGGCCCAGCCGGCCAGGGCCGGATGGCGGCGGTAACGGGCCACCAGCGCCTCGACATAGGCTCCGAAATCCCGTCGCACGGCCGCACTGCCCATGCTCGGGTTGCCGTAGGCCGTGCCGTAGGCGTCGGTCTCGCACGACGGGCAGGCGGATTTTTCCTGATAGCCGACACCCGGGGGAAAGCCGTTTTCAGCCAGCCACCAGCCGGGCAGGAAGTGGTTGGCCGAAGTCTTCAGCACCACGGCCACCCCGCGTTTGCGGGCATAATCCATAAAGGCATCGAGCGGCGCGAAATCATAGCTCGCCGCCTCGGGCCGGGCCGGCCGGCCCGGCGACACGTCGAGGTCGCCCCACCAGACACTGGCCATGACCAGCCGCACCCCCTGGGCCACGGCCGTGTCCGCCACCCGGCGCATGGCCTCAAGCCAGCGCGGATCGCGGTATTCGGGCTGGTTGGCGATGGGCTGGCCCTTGGCCGGATAATAGTAGACCTCGAGAAAACCCGTGGCCGCGGGCCGGCCGTCGAGCATGAGCCTGGGCTGGCCGGCGCTTTGGACAACAGCGCTGGTCAGGGCCAGGGCAGACGCCCCCGCCCCCAAAAGCAGGCCGGCGGCCAGGACCAGACAGGCCGGCAGGTTCTGCAATCGACTGGACATGGAACTCTCCCCGGGGCCAGCAGGCGCACCCCATCCCTGGCGCAGCATCAGGCCATGGCTGCGGCCAGAACCGGCCCGGCTGTCTGCCGGGTCGCGGCAGCCGCCATGGACGCAACGTCGCTGTCCACCAGCAACGCGCCGCCGGTCAGGTCCTTGCCCCAAAAGCCGGCAAAATCATAGCCGTAGCGCACTGCCTTAAAGATATTGTTGACGGTCCCGGGGCCTTTCTCCGGCACTTGTTCGCCCTGGGCGAGCAGGCCCATGTCCGTGTCGGGGTTGACATAACGCCAGACCTCATAGCCGGCGGCGTCCACCTCGACCAGGGTGCCGACGCTGCCCAGGGAGATGAGCGTATTGCCGTTTTCCAGGCGCTGGGCTCCGGAAACGTAGGAGGCGTAAAAATCCGGGGCATTGCCCTCGGGATAGCGCCAGACCACATCGGCCCCGGCAAAACCCCCGGCATCGTTTCCCAGATAGTTGCCGGCCCGGTCTTGGGGCAGAGCCACTTCCAGGACGTGGGAATACTCCCCTTCGGGGCTTTGCCAACCGTTGTTGAAAATGAGGAGGTTGCCGGCTCCGGGCAGGCCGGCGGCAATCCATTGGGCGTCGTGCTGGCCGTAGAGCACCTGATCCGACGCACCACCGGCCCCGTAGGCCTGGGGATTGCCAAAGCGGTAGAGGATATCGCCGCCGTGCCCGGCCTTGCCGCCGGTCGATCCGGCTGCCTCGACCATGGTGGTGCTGTGGTCGATGACCCAGACCTCGTTTAGGGTGTGGACACTGAGGACAATCTGGTCGGTTTCGGCATTATAGTCGATGCCGTTTATGTGGTTCCAGTCGGGGTCAGCCTCGGTCGTGCCCAGGATGGAGGTTCCGGCATAGTTGATGTCGATGCGTCCGGGAGCGTTGGCTACCGGCCCGTAGTTGGCCAGTCCGGGGTTTTCGTCCTGCACCAGATGGTCCCAGACATGCCACTCCCAGACCACCTGTCCCGAAGTGGGGCCGGTTTTGGCGACCTCCACCACGGAGTCGACCACGAGGCCCTTGCCCGAGAGCAGCGACGGATCGCGCCCGGCCAGCCAGGCCTCGGCCGGCGACTTGTATTCCCAGACAATGAGCAGGACATTGCCGTTTGGCATGACGCAGAAATCGTGGTGCTGGCAGTAGTCCTCGCCGATGTATTCATAGCTCCAGACGAGGTTGCCGTTCCAGTCGAACTCTTCAATGAGCCCCCCGGAGGGCGCGTTGAGTTCGAGGTTGTGCTTGGTAAGATAGGCGATGCCGGAGCGGATGAGGTCCCCGTTGTCGAGCAGATAGGCCGGGCCGGCCCCGGTGCTCTCGCTGGTCCAGGAGTTGACCACGCGGCCCTGGTTGTCGATCAGCCAGGTGTCATTGCCGAACATGGTGGAAAAAAGCGTGAGCCCCGGTTGGGCCGAAGCCGTGCTGGTAAAAAGGCCGACGGTCTGTTCATTGACGCTGATGTTGGTCATGCCCTGATCCCCGGACGAACTGTCCCGCAAGCTCGCCCCGGCCGGCACGGGACCGGCGGCCGGACGGGCCTTACGGACCGGCGGCCGTGTGTTGCGGGCTTTCCGCGGCACCGGAGTGGACGGCACCCTGCCCACGGCAAACCCATAAAACCATTTCCTGGGTAGCGGCAACATTCCCCTGAGTCAAGGCGGCCCTGAACAGGCCAGAAACCGGCCGGTCCGGGGCCGCCTGCCCTCCCCCGTATCCGATGCCGGGCTGGACCCGGTTCGGGTGCGGCTCAGACAGACCTGGGCGCACCTCCGCCCTGCCCGCCTGGCTTGATTTTTCCTGGCGACACTGTCCGTGCAACCGTCTCCAGATCTGGCTGCCCTGGCAGTGTCCGACACAACCGGACCATCTCAGGGAAGAGCCTGCTTACAAGAGAAGCAGCCCCTCGATCCGAATTTTCAAGAATTCACTTGCCTACTCCAAAAACGGAGATTATTTTATCCCAAAATGGAGTACGCGCCATGCCCGCCACCTGCCAAACCCAAGCACCCGTTTCCCGGCACGCGGCCTCACCCATTGTGGACTTCTCCGCCAAGGCCGACCGCGACCGGCTGAGCCCTTCGGCCATCAAGGGATTTTGCAACATCATGGCCAAGTGGAGCATCCGGGACGCGGACGCCAAGGCTCTGTTGGGCGTCGTCTCCAACGGCCGGTATTATGTTATGAAGAAGGCCCCGGAGTCTGCCCTGCTCTCCCAAGACGAACTTCACCGCGTGTCCTTCCTGGTGGGCATCTTCAAGGCCCTGCATATCCTTTTCGGTGAGGAACTGGCCGACGCCTGGGTGCAACGGCCCAATCAGAACCGGATATTTAGGGGAGCAACCCCGCTTGCCTACCTGATCCGGGGCGGCCTGCCCGCGTTCCAAACCGTGCGCCGGCTGCTTGATGCCCGGCGTGGCGGGCAGGCGTGACGCTGCCCGCCTGCGTTTCTTTGCGAGTTGAGGACACGCACCGTCTCATCCCATCGAAGCATTCAGGGGATGGCGTTCTCAAGCGCATTGCCGACAATGACGACCACCTCGAAGACCTCTTCGCCCTCGACAATGCCACCAACGACCGGTTGCAAGGAGAGCTGGACCTGTTGCCGGGAATCGGCCGGGACGAGCTGGTCGCCGGCATCCCTTACGCGTCAATCATCAACGCTTCGTTCTGCCATACCTCGCCCGAGGGCAGCCGGTTCAATGGCCCGGACCGGGGCGCATGGTATGCAGGCCTTGTGCTGGAAACCAGCCAAGTCGAAGTCGCATACCACAAGAGCCGGCAGTATCTTGAAATCGGCTGGGAGAAAGAAGACACAGTCACGTATGACGACTATCTGGTCAACTTCGACGCCGACTTTCACGACATCCGGGAAGACGCGGACTTTGCGGCCTGCCTGGACCCCGGCAGCTACTATGCCTCCCAGGGGTTGGCCATGGAGTTAATGACGACCGGATCGCTTGGCATCGTCTATCCGAGCGTCCGCGCCCCAGGGGGCACTTGCTTGGCCTGTTTCCGCCCGGCCATAGTCGGCAACGTGCGCCAGTCCAAGACATGGTCGTTTGTTTGGAGGGGAAGCGCAGTCAGGCCGACATGGCAGGCCTAGCGCGGGAAGAGATCCGCAGGGACACCGCCCCTCCGTGGAAACCAGGCCCGACCTCTGGCCGGGTCTCTTCAAAGCGATCCCAGATGGTTGCGGCCCAACTGAGCGCGTTTGAGCGTTTGTCCTGGCGTCAAGGCTCGCTCACTTTGGTTGAAAGCACCCAGGCTTCTTTCCTTGCCTCGCTTTCGCGCCTCTTCAGACAAAAAAGTGGCACAAAATCGCCCCCCCAATAAAAAGGTCACGTCCGGCCGTCTCCAGCCGTCGCAACCTCTTGAAATACTGGGACCGAGGCCGGAATCGAACCGGCACGACCACGCGAAGACCCTCAAATGCAATCAGGCGCAATACCACCTTGACGAGCCGCCAGATGTCGCACGGCACAGCCGTTGCCGATCCGCCGGATGCGCCAACGCATCACCGCGGCATCAGCGCAAACACACCCCAACCCAGGTATTCACGCGTGTACGCGGCGTAGCGCTGGGGTTCCGAGGTCAGCTTGGCTCGAACTTCTTTCGCCAGCTCGTCGCCGGGATTGGCTTCAAGCCATCGGCGCATGGTGAGCCATTTGGCCGCCTCGTATCTGTCCCAGCCGTCTTGGTCAGCCAGAACCATCTCGACGACGTCGTAGCCAAGGCGGCCGAAAGACGCGAGAAGCTCCGGAAGCGTGAGAAAGTCGGAGATTGCGCCGGCAAGACACCCCTTGGCGACATCTTCCGTCGGCGGCAACTGCCGCCAATAGGGTTCGCCGATGAGGATGATCCCTCCGGTGCGCAGGCTCCGGGCCAGAAGCTCAAGCGTGCCGGCGACTCCCCCGCCGATCCAGGTGGCGCCGACACAGGCAGCCACACCGGCCTTCTCGTCAGAGACATAGCCGGCAGCATCGCCATGGATGAACTGGACTTGATCAGCGACGCCGAGATCCACAGCCCGGCGTTTCGCCTGCTCGGTGAACAACTGGCTCATGTCGATGCCGACGCCGCTGACGCCGTAATCGCGTGCCCAGGTGCACAGCATCTCCCCCGAACCGCTGCCGAGGTCGAGCACTCGGGTCCCCGATTCCAGACGCAGCGCCGCGCCAAGCGTGGCAAACTTTTCGGGGGTGAACGGGTTGTGGATGCGGTGCGCGCTTTCCGTGATGGTGAATATCCGTGGAATGTCCACTGTGGAAGATCTCCTTATGGGTGTGAAGAAATTCGAAACGCGCCGGCTTGGCGGGCGTGCGCCTCAAGGCTCCGATGCGTTATACCTCCCGGCTCCACGACAGCTCACCGACAGTATGCCGTCTAATCGAAGCCGAGGCGTTGGCCTGCCTGGGCGGCGGTTATCGTCGCCACAACTTCGCCTCTTTTCGCCGCATCCTGGAAAGAGCCCAGGTCGTATGCCGGTTTTCTCTTTCCCATGGGGAAAATTACCATAGAGGTCCTTATCGTCAAAGCCATGCGTCTCGGCCCAGGCAGAGTTTTTTCTCCTCCGACCTCCCGCCCGCCCCAAAACGATTCCGACATTGGCGCGTAAACCGCCTAAGCCACCTCGCAGGCTGAAGGACCAAATAAAAAGGTCGCGCCCGGCCGTCCTAGACCGTCGCAACCTCTTGAAATACTGGTGCCCGAGGCCGGAATCGAACCGGCACGTCCCGAAGAACAAGGGATTTTAAGTCCCTGGCGTCTACCAGTTCCGCCACTCGGGCACCGCGTCGGCTTTCTTGCCTCGAATCCGGCCGCGCGTCAATTCGCTGCGTAGCCAGGGACACCCTTTCCTGCTACACACCCGGCCATGCCACACGATCGCAAACGACTCGTTGTCCTGGGACTCGACGGGCTGCCGCTGACGCTGGCCAAAAAGCTCGCCGCCTCTGGCCGGCTCCCCAACCTCGACCGGCTGCTGGCCATCGATGTCGCCAGCATCGAGGCCGAACTGCCGGAACTCTCGCCGGTCAACTGGACCTCGTTTTTAACCGCTGCCGGCCCCGGACGGCACGGCATCTTCGGCTTTGTCGGCATCGACCCGGCCAGCTACCGCCTCGGTCCCGTGGACGCCTCGGCCATCGCCGCCCCGACCCTCATGGAGCGGGCAACCGCCGCCGGGCTTGTCGCCAAGATGGTCAACATCCCTTGTGCCGCGCCGGTTACGCCCCTGAACGGGGCCATCATCGCCGGCTTCCCGGAAACCGACTTCGACCGGGCCGTGTATCCGCCGGAATTGGCCCAAAATTTACGCCTCGCCGGCTACCGCATCGAGGCCGACACCAGCCTGGGAGCCGCCGATTTCGACGGGCTCGCCCGCAGCCTTCGCGCCACCCTGGCCTCGCGCCGGGCCGCCCTGGAAATGCTCTGGGCCGGCGGCGACTTTGACCTTTTCATGCTGGTCGCCACCGAAACCGACCGGCTGTTTCATTTCTTTTTCCCGGCCGTGGCCCACAGCGAGCATCAGCTCCACGGCGCGGTCCTCGACCTGCTGGCCGACTGGGACAAGCTGATCGGGCTGGTCCTTGATCGCTACGAAGCCCTGCCCGGACCCAAGCGGTTTATCGCTTTGGCCGACCACGGGTTTGTGGAGCTGGAGACGGAGTTTGACCTCAATGTCTGGCTGGCCTCCAAGGGATTGCTCAAGACCCAGCCCGGGGCCGCCGACGAATACGACGCCCGCATCGTGCCGCACCACACCGCCGCCTTTGCCCTGGACCCGGGGCGCATCTATATCAATATCAAGGAACGCTTCGCCCGAGGCGTGTTCCACGAGCATGTGGCCGAGCGCTTGGCCAATGAACTGCGCGACGAACTGCTGACCGTCACCCACGAGGGGAAACCGGTCTTTGAGGCCATCCACCTGCGCGGCGAGATCTACTCCGGCCCCCAGGTGCGCCGCGCCCCGGACGTTGTCTGCGTCCCGCGCCAGGGCATAAGCCTGACGGCCAAGTACAACCGCACGGAACTGACCGGGCACTACGGCCGTTTCGGCTGCCACAGCCCCTTTGACGCCCTGTGGTGCGACAGTGAGGCCGCCCGCCCGGCCCGCACCTCCGATGCCGGGGCCGTCGTTGCCGCCTATTTCAATCTTCCCGAACCCAAAGAGCAGGCATGGATTTCGTCCGCGAGCTGAACCCCGCCCAATTGCAGGCCGTCACCACCACCGAAGGCCCGGTCCTGGTCATCGCCGGAGCCGGCAGCGGCAAAACCCGCACCATCGTCTACCGGCTGGCCCATCTGGTCAGCCAGGGCGTGGCCCCGGCCTCCATCCTGCTTTTGACCTTCACCCGCAAGGCCTCCCAGGAGATGCTGACCCGGGCCGGGCTGTTGTTGGCCCTGGGCTCCCAGGGTATCTCGGGCGTTGCCGGCGGCACCTTCCACGCCTTCGCCTTTGCCACCCTTCGCCGCTACCACGAGGCGGCCGGTTTTCCCAACGGCTTTACCTGTCTGGACAGCGCCGACTGCGAGGACGTGCTGGGGCAGTGCAAGGACAAGCTCGGCCTGGGTAAGGGCGACCGCTCGTTTCCCCGCAAAAGCGCCCTTTTGGGGCTGCTCTCCAAGGCCCGCAACAAGGAATTTGATGTCGGCGACATCATCTCCCGCGAGGCCTTCCATCTGCTGCCCTATGCCGACGCCGTCGCCAGTCTCGGCAAGGCCTACACGGCCTTTAAAGCCGAGCACAACCTGCTCGACTACGACGACCTGCTCTTTACCCTGGAGCGGCTTTTGACCGAATCGACCGAGCTGGCCGAAATGGTGCGCCAGCGCCACCGCTACATCATGGTCGACGAGTACCAGGACACCAACAAGGTCCAGGCCCGGCTCACCCGCCTGTTGGCCCCGGCCTCGGGCAATGTCATGGCCGTTGGCGACGATGCCCAGTCCATCTATGCCTTTCGCGGCGCGTCAGTGGACAACATCCTCGATTTCCCGACCTATTTCCCCGGCACCACCCTGGTCAAACTCGAGCGCAACTACCGCTCCACCCAGCCGATCCTCAATCTGACCAATGCCATCCTGGACGGGGCCAGCCGCAAGTTCGACAAGCACCTGTTCACCACCCGCGAGGACGGCCCCACGCCCCAGTACATGCGGCCCTTTTCCGATCTCACCCAGGCGGCCATGGTGGCGGCCAAGGTGCGCGAACTGACCGCCACCTATCCCCTCCACGAGATTGCCGTGCTCTTTCGGGCCGGCTACCAGTCCTATCCCCTGGAAGTGGAGCTCGGCAAAGCCGGGATGCCGTTTCAGAAATACGGCGGCCAGAAATTTTCCGACGCCGCCCACATCAAAGACGTGCTGGCCTATCTGCGGCTGGCCCGCAACACGGCCGATTTTCCGGCTTGGTCCCGGGTGCTGGCCTTTGTGCCGGGCATCGGCCCCAAGACGGCCACCAAAATTTTCGAGGCCATCCGGGCCGGCGACCGCGACGTGCTGGGCAAGATGGCGGCCAAGACGCCGGAATTCAAGGCGCTGATCGAATTTCTCGACGCCCTGCGGGCGCTGCCGCCCCATCCGGCCGAGCTCCTCTCCAAGGTCATCGAGGCCTATGCCCCGCTTCTGGCCGAAAAATATCCCGACGACTATCCGCGCCGGCAGGCGGGCCTGGAGCAGCTCGAACAGATTGCGGCCAGCTACGCCGACCTCGACGCCCTGCTGGCCGATCTGGTCCTGGAAAACCCGGACGAGGACCGCAAAAAATCCCGCGAAGGCCATCTGGTCCTGTCCACCGTCCACTCGGCCAAGGGCCTGGAGTGGTCGGCCGTGCTGTTAATCGACCTCGTGGACGAACGCTTTCCCTCGCGCCACGCCCTGTCCCGGGCCGACGACCTGGAAGAGGAACGCCGGCTGCTCTACGTGGCCTGCACCCGGGCCAGGGAATACCTGGGCCTTTTTGCCCCGGAGACCATCTACCAGCGTCAGGGCGGCGGCTGCTCCCCGGCCATGCCGAGCATTTTTCTACGCGAACTGCCAACCGGCGTCCTGGCCGAACGGCGCGAACGCTTAAGCGGCAACATGGCCGAGAGCTTTGCCTCCTGCCCAAGCCCCCGGGCGTCCGGCAGCGGGGCAGGTGCGGCCCTTCGCCAACCCATCCGCCGGGCCACCTCGGCCCCGCTGTCCGCCCGGATGCCGTCCCCCGCCCCGACCCCGGCTTCGGCCATGGGCTACTGCCGCCACAAGATTTTCGGGCGCGGCAAGATCATCGGCGTCCTGGACGGCGGCAAATACCGCATCAATTTCCCGAATTTCGGCCCCAAGGTCATCCTTGCCGACTATCTGGAAATGGAGGATGCTTCAAAGCCTGAGACCTAACCCTCCTGACCGCCGACCGGAGTCGCCGTGCGCATCCGCTGGAAGCTCTTCTGGCTCTTGGCAGCCATTTCCCTGGTGCCGCTGGTGGCCCTTCGCATCAACAGCCAGTGGGCCCTGACGCATCTGGCCGAGCGGCTTTCCGTGCGCGTCGGTGCCCATCTCGTGGCCGAAGCCAAGACCCATCTGGGCCGCCTCGTGGAAGACCACGCCCGGATTCTCGCCGCCCGCCGCCAATCCCTGGTCCTGGCCGTGTCCATGCAGGCCGCTGCCGTGGAAACGGCCCTGGCCGCCGCCCCGGCGGCCAAACCCGGCGACCTCTCCAAGGCGGTGGTGGTCACGGCCACCGCTGCCGGACCGGGTATGGGCATGGGCATGGGCTCCCGCCAGTCCACCGCCGCCACCGCCGGCTTCACCGAAACTCCGGGCTATTTCCGCATCGAAGCCGACGGTGAGCAACGCCCCCTGCCGATCGATCCTTCCCGGGTCCTTTTGCGCCTGCCCCCGGGCTTCACCCTGGCCGATCCGCCGCCCCTGGCCGCAGCCCTGGCCGGCCTGGCCCCGTCACTGGCCCGCATCGCCACCCTGACCGGCCCCCTGGTCCATTTCCAGGCCGCTGCCCTGGCCGACGGCATGACCGTGGTCTTTCCGGCCATCCCGGGCACGCCCCGGCGCATGGACCCGACCCAGACCGCTTGGTACGAGGCCGCGATATCCGCCCCGGCCCCGGTGTGGACCCCGCCCCAGTCCGAACTCGGCACCGGGCGGGTGTCGGTTGCCGTGGCCAGCCCGGTGCGCGGCCCGGACGGGGCCGTGGCCGGCGCAACAGCCATCTTCACGCCCCTGGACGATCTGCTGGCCTCGGTGACCAGCCTCGGCCACATCGCCGGCGACGTGGAAACGCTCCTCGTCCTGGCCGCGCCCGGCGCCGACGGGCTCCCCAGCCTGCTGGTCGAGGCCGGCGACGTGGCCCGCAGCCCCCGCCACGGCGGCCACGGCTGGCAGGTCTTCGTCACCCCCGCCCCCCTGGCCTCGCCCGACGACGAAGCCCTGGCCGCCATGGCCGCCGACGTGGCCGCCGGCACCCCCGGAGTGGTGCGCCTCGCCTACAACAGCCGCGACTGCCTGGCCGCCTACGCCAAAACCGGCGACGGCGAGGCCCTGTTGCAGATCGCCCCGGTGGCCGAGGTGCTGGCCGAAGCCGCAGCCGTGGCCGGTGACGTGGAAGGCAGCATCCGCCGGCTCTATACCATCGGCACCATCATCGTCGGCGCGGTCATGCTGGCCCTGGTCTTTCTCTCGCTGTCCGCCTCCCGCGCCGTCACCCGCCCCATCGCGGCCCTTACCGCCGCTGCCCGGCGGCTGGCGGCCGGCGATTTCAGCGTGCGTGTGCCGGCCAGGGGACACGACGAAATTGCCGAGCTCGGCCGGGTGTTCAACGACCTTGCCCCCACCCTCGACGCCCACCTGCGCCTGTGCGAAACCATCGAACTGGCCAGCGAAATCCAACGCAACCTGCTGCCGTCCACCCCCCCGGCCGTCCCCGGACTGGCCCTGGCCGCTCTTTGCCGCTACTGCGACGAAACCGGCGGCGACTACTACGATTTCCTGCCCTTTGACGGCCCCAAGGCCGGGCTGGTCGGCCTGGCTGTCGGCGACGTCACCGGGCATGGCCTGGAAGCGGCGCTGCTGATGACCACCGCCCGGGCCCTGCTGCGCCCCCGGGCCGCCGCACCCGGCACGCCGGCCGAAGTGCTCGCCGACGTCAACCGGGAACTGGCCCGCGACACCATGGGCACCGGCCGGTTCATGACGCTCTTTTATATGGAACTCGACCCGGCCCGGCGCACCGCCGCCTATGCCCGGGCCGGCCACGATCCGGCCCTGCGCCACAATCCGGCCACGGGCCAGACCACGGAACTCTCCTGCCGGGGCATGATCCTCGGGGCCACCGACGACGCCCGCTACGAAACCGGCCACGTCGCCGGACTGCTTCCGGGCGAAATCCTGCTCATCGGCTCCGATGGCCTGTGGGAAGCCCGAAACGCCGACGGCGAAATGTTCGGCAAGACGCGCACCCGGACCGTCCTGGCCGCTGCCGCGCCAGACGGCCCCGAAGCCGTGTGCCGCGCCCTCATGGACGCCCTGGACACCTTCCGGGGCGAAATCCCCCTGGACGACGACGTCACCCTGCTCGCCGCCGCCATCACCAAAACCGCCAACACGTAAAGGAAAACCGCCATGCTGGTCATCGAAAAGGAAGCCAAGTTCAAATACTGCCCGCTGCTTAAAACCCACGACGACAAGATGAAATTCTGCCAGGGAACCATGTGCATGATGTGGCGCGCCACCGACGCCGAGACCGGCTACTGTGGTCTGGCCGGCACCCCCGTCGCCCTGGCCGCCAACAGATAAGCGCCCTCCCATGCCGGAGCGCAACCGTCGAAAAAAGCCGGAATCAGTTGACGCCCGGGACTTTTCTGATAGGTTTTGGACCCGACAGGTGCATTGGCCTGCCACGCCTCAACAAAGAGTCTTCATGTTGCGCGCCCTCATCGTCGATGACGACCCCGTCAGCAAACGCTTCCTGGCGGAAATCCTCTCCCCCTACGCCATCTGCGATCTGGCAGACAACGGGCGCGAGGGCCTCGACGCCTTTGGCCGGTCGCTTGCCGACCATAAGCCCTATGACCTCATCTTCCTCGATATCATGATGCCCGGCATGGACGGACATCAGGCCCTGGAAGGGATGCGCCACCTGGAACACAACCAGGGTGTGGGCATCGCCGATGCCGCCAAGGTCATCATGGTCTCGGCCTCCGACGATTCCCGAAACGTCTACCGGGCTTTCTTTCAGGGACAGGCCCTGTCATTCCTGCAAAAACCGTTTTCCTGTGATACGGTCCTTAACGAACTGCGAAAATTCGACATCATCGACGACCACGCCCCCCAAAGGAGCAACGCATGAGCCAGACCCCGGAGAAGCGTTTCACGCCCCAGGAATTGGCCGACTTCGACGGCAGCGACGGCAAACCCGTCTACCTCGCCCACAACGGCATCGTCTACGACGTAACCACAAGCCGCCTGTGGAAAGCCGGCAAACACATGAACCGCCACCACGCCGGCGGCGATATGGGCCTCGAACTCTCCCAGGCCCCCCACTCCCCCGATGTCCTCGGACGCTTCCCCCAGGTCGGCATCCTCGAAGCCGAAGCCCTCAAGCCCGAACCCGTGGCCGACCGGGTCCCGGCCTGGCTCTCGCGCTTCATGAAGCGCTTCCCCATGCTCAAACGCCACCCCCACCCCATGACCGTCCACTTTCCCCTGGCCTTTTGCGTGGTGGCGCCCATCTGCCTGCTCCTGGCCCTGGTCACCGGCTGGCAAGGCTTCGCCGCCGCCCTGCCCGTGCTGCTCGGAGCGGCCACCCTGTTTACCCCCGTGGCCATCATAACCGGCCTGTTCACCTGGTGGCTCAACTACGCCTCTGCCCGCATCCCCCCGATTCTCGTCAAACTCGCCGCCACCCCGGTCCTGTTCCTCGCCGTGCTGTGGACCTTCATCGAATCCGTCAAAACCCCGGATATCCTGGCCCACCCCGGCGACCACCTCGGCTTCGTCCTGGTCGTCCTGGCCCTGTTCCCCCTGGTGTCCGTAATCGGTTGGTTCGGCGCAGCCCTGACCTTCCCGCCGCACGACGATTAGACGGGAAGTGCACGAAGAGAGAGAAGATAAGAGAGAATTAAGGCAGAAGATGCCTCCGGCGGCCGGGGGGTCACCCCCCCGGACCCCTGAATGGGGACGCTTGGTCAAGGAGGCGTAAGGGACTGTTGCGAGGGCGGGAGTTCGGGAAGACTGTTTGGCGCGGGAGCGCTTGGCGGCTTTGCCGCATGGTTGGTTGGAATTGGGGCCGCCGACACTCCCCGCGAAGCGCGGGGAGCACGGCGGCCCCAATTCCAACCAACCGGTTCGCCCGGGAAACCGTCTCCACTGACGCCCCAGAGTTCAGAAATGCGGCCGGAGTGGTTTGCGCAAGGCTTTGATTGCGCAAACCACTCCGGCCGCTGGCGAGTTGGGGCTGGATTTTGGCGCTGGTCCCGGCGCGGTTTCCGCGTCGGGACCAGCGCCAAAATCCAGCCCC
>NZ_MLBG01000124.1 GCF_001936595.1 Desulfovibrio sp. DV | reverse complement strand
CTGGCTGGTGGCCCGGCTGGCCGTCTGGCTCGTCCGTCTGGCCCCGCTTGATCGTCCGGGCCTTTTTTCCCTGGCCCTTCGCGCCGTGGTGCGGCCGGGCAATCAGGTGGGGCAGGTGCTGGCCGCCCTGGGCCTTGGCCTTTCGACCCTGTGCGCCATGACCCAGGTGGAAGCCAATTTCCGGCAAGCCTTTGTCAACGACATCCCCCGCACCGCTCCCGACTTTTTTTTCGTGGACATCCAGCCCGACCAACTCCCGGCCTTTCTGGACACGGCCAGAAGCGTTGCCGGCGTCACCCGGGTTGAGACCTCGCCCATGGTGCGAGGCCGCATCGTGCGGTTAAACGGCGTATTGCCCGAGGAAGCCGAGGTGGGGGAAGAAGCGCGCTGGGCCGTATCCGGCGACCGGGGGCTGACCTATGCCGCAGCCATGCCCGAAGGAACGCGGATTACGGCCGGCCAGTGGTGGCCGCCGGACTATGCCGGGGAGCCGCTCGTATCCGTAGATGAGTCCATTGCCAAGGGATTGGGGCTGGGGCTGGGGGACACGGTGACCATCAATGTCCTTGGCCGGGAAGTGACGGCCAGGGTGGCCAGCCTGCGGCGCATCAACTGGCTGACCCTTGGCATCAACTATGTGTTCGTGCTGTCGCCGGGGTCCCTTGACGGCGCACCCGTGACCCATCTGGCCACGGCCTATACCGACAAATCCGCCGGCAGCGCCCCGGGCGAGGCGGTGTTTGCCGCTGTCACCGACCGTTTCCCCAACATCACGGCTGTGGGCATCGGCGACGCCCTGACCGATGTCATGGCCGTGGCCGACAAGGTAGCCACGGCCGTGGCCGCTGCCGCCGCCGCCACCCTGGTCACCGGCATGTTGGTGTTGGTCCAGACCATGGCCCAAGGCCTGCGCCGACGGGCCTATGAAACCGTCATCTACAAGGTCTGCGGGGCCTCCAGGCGGGCCATCCTGACCGTCCTGACCCTGGAAAACGCCCTGCTCGGCCTCCTGGCCGGCCTCATGGCCCTGGCCGTGGGCACGGCCATTGCTTGGGGCTTCACGGTCTTTTTCATGGAATTGCCGTTTGCCGTCTTTGCCGGCCCGGCGGCCGGCATCGTAGCCGCCGCGACCGGGCTGACACTGGTCTTCGGGCTGGCCGGCACCTTCCGGATGCTCTCCAAAAAAGCCCTGCCCTATCTGCGAAACGACTGAGCCGGCCCGTCAGTTGTCGTTGCCCACAGGACGCGGCGGCAGTTGGGCCCGGCGTTCGCCTTCGAGCCGGTCGTAGACGGCCAGTTGCCGGGGACTGAGCATCGGGCGCACCCGTTCGTCGATTCGCTGCAACACGCCGTCGAGCACCGGGCGCATATGCCCCATGACCTGGTCGAACTCCTGATGGGCGTCGCTCCAGGCACTCACGAACACCTGGCGCTGCTGGCTGTCGAGATCGAGGCGACGGATATACTCGTCGTCCACGCGTTTGCGCATGGCCTCAAAACCGGCCGAGTCCCTGGCCCGGCTCTCGACCATGGCCCGCTGGCTGGCCCCGATCCAGCCAAGCCCCAGACCCAGGGCAAAAACGATGACCACGGTTCCTGTCCGAAAATGTCCGCTTGCTTCAACCATGATCCTTCTCCAAAAATGCCTTGAGCTTCCGTCTGGCCCGAAAGGCCCGCACCTTGACATTGACCCGGGACAAGCCCGTTAATTCCGCCACTTCTTCCACGCTTTTGCCTTCAAGCCCGAGCAGCGCCACCAACAGCCGGTCCTTGGGGCCAAGGACCGCCATGGCCGCTTCCAACCGACGCCGGGCCTCTCTGGCCTGGCCTCTGGCCAACTCTCCCTCGTCAGGCAACGACTCGTCAAGGCCGCCGACCAAACCGGCTTCGGCTTTGCGGCGGCGCAACCAGTCTATACACGTGTTGGCGGCAATGCGGTGGAGCCAACTGCGAAACATGGCCCAGTCGCGAAGCCCGCCCAGATTGAGATAGGCCTTGACGAAGATTTCCTGGGCCAAATCCTCGACCCCGGCCGGTTCCTGGCAAAATCGCGAGGCCAGATGGGCCACCCCCGGACCATGCCGGTCCACCAGGGCGGCAAAGGCCCTCTGGTCGCCCTGGGCGGCCGCCCGGGCCAAGGTTGCGTCATCAATGCCGTCAAGACGGATGCGGGCACGATTCGGACGCGACGCGCCGTTTCCACCGGGCCTGACACAATCCCCGTTGCGCGTCGTCATGCAAAGCGCCTCCTTGACGCCCCTCCCCAGGCACGTCCTCGTGTCAGGCGCTTTTCTTCCCCAACCGGTTACACCCCAACCTCGACAAGATGCGCCCGGGAGGCTATCCCCGGACCCGGCGGCCAGCCCTGGCCGTACGCCCCAACCGGAGACCGCCATGCCCCTTTCCGACGACGCCAACATCTATCTGATCGGCCCCCGGGCCTCGGGCAAGACCACCCTGGGACGCCGGCTGGCCCAAAACCTCGGCCGCCCTTTTGTCGATCTCGATGCCCGGTTTGTGGAAGCCCGCGGCGAGACCATTGCCGAACTGGTCGCCCGGGAAGGCTGGGACGCCTTCCGCCAGGCCGAGGCAGATATCCTGGCCGAGACGGCCGGGCAAAAGGGCCTTGTCGCGGCCACGGGCGGCGGCGTGGTGCTCCTGCCGCAAAACCGCACCCTGCTGTCCAGGGGGGTGGTGCTCTATCTCCAGGCCCATCCGGACCGGCTGGCCGAACGGCTCATGGCCGACCTGAACCCGGACCAGCGGCCCAACCTCACGGAACTTGGGCTCAAGGAAGAAATCGTCGCCACCCTGGCCGAGCGCGAACCGCTCTATTTCTCCCTGGCCCATGCCTGCCTGCCCGAACGCCCCCTCGACGAATTGCTCGAATACACCCCTGCGCGCCTTGAAAATGTTTTAGACAAACGAAACCGGGGGAGCCTGCGCCATACGTGCGGGCTCCCCCGGATATTGAAACAGGGCCGGCAGTCTTTGAGGCTGCCGGCCGTGCCTATTCTAGAGCCAGTCCAGGCCGATGACATGCACGGCCAGGGGGCCGTGGACGCCGCGCACATAGACGAATTCGATGTCGCCGGTGCTTGAGACGCCGGAAACACAGTTGACGGCGCTTGGCATGGCCGCCTCGCCAAGCCGGTCGAGAAGGGTCGGCAGATCGGGAAGCAGGCGCGACTTGGGCACAAGGGCCACATGCAGGCGCGGCACCAGCGGCGTGCCGCGTTCCCGGCCCGGGGCCGCAGCCAGAATCAGGCTGCCGGTGGCGCACAGGGCATAGGCCACGGCGGTGACACCCAGATCCACGGCGGCCAGGGACGGGCACACCCGATCGGGCAGATCTTCGGGAGCAATAACCGCCACCCCGGCCCCATCCAGAATATCGGCGGCAGCCACGGCGTCGAGGTCGGGATGGTCCCAACGCACGGCGGTCTTGACGCTGTTGGCCGCCACATAAGCGGCCAGGGCGGCCTTGGCCTCTTCAGGCGTGCGGGCCAGCTCGAAGGTCGGGCCAAGCGTGGTCAGGACGCCGGCGAAGGCAGCAAAATCAGTTACACCCCGGCCGGGCCGACGCGGAATCGTCGGAGCCGAGGGGCGCGGCAGGCCGGCGGCAGTGGCCGCCCGCAGGCGGCCCAGGATGGCGTTTCGGGCGCGCGTTCTCACGATTGGCCTCCCTGCTTGCGGGACAGGCGGCGGGCAAGGCTCTTAAACCGCCTGGAAAAAGGTCGGGACAATCCGGGAAAAGCCCGGCCACGCAAAAACCGGCCAACCGGCGAATCCGGGGCCACGGCCGCGACTTCAGCCAATTTGGGGTCAAAGGTCCGGCCCAGGGCCGCGGCCCCGCCAAAAAGCAGGGGATGACGGGCCAGCAGGCTAAAGGCCGTCACGGCCGGATCAGACTCCCCGGCCGAAACCCGTCGGCGCAGTTCCTGAAGCAGGGCCGGATGATCGATGCCGGCCGGGCAGGCCTCGGCGCAGGCGGCGCAGTGGGTGCAGGCAAAGGGCTGGCGGGGATCGCCGGGATTGTCTTTTAAAAGCGGCGAAAGGACCGAGCCCATGGGACCGGGATAGACCGTGCCATAGGCGTGGCCGCCGACGCTCTGGTAGACCGGGCAGACGTTTAAGCAGGCCCCGCAGCGGATGCAGCGCAGAATCGAGCGCAGCACGGGATCGGCCAGGATTTCGGAGCGGCCGTTGTCCACGATGACCAGATGCATTTCCTTCGGACCGTCGCGTTCGCCCTCGCGGCGCGCGCCGGTGAAAAAGGACAGATGCACGGGCAGGGTCTGGCCCGTGGCCGAGGGCGGCAGGATGTCCAGGACAACGGCGGCGTCGGCCAGGGTTTCCACCACTTTTTCCAGGGTCATGACGGCCACGTGGATGGGCGGGCAGGACGCGGACAGGCGGATGTTGCCCTCGTTTTCCAGCACCGTCACCGTGCCGGTTTCGGCAATGGCGATGTTGCAGCCGGTGATGCCGGCATCGGCGGCCATGAATTTCTGGCGCAGGCTGTCCCGGGCAATGCGGGTCATTTCTGGGATGTCGGTGCTGGTGCGGCCGAACTTCCGGGCGAACAGTTCCGAGACCTGCTCCTTGGACACGTGCAGGGCCGGAGCCAGGATGTGGGACGGGCGCTGCCCGGCCAATTGAATGATGTATTCGCCAAGGTCGGTCTCGACAGCCTCGATGCCGGCAGCGGCCAGGGCGTCGTTGAGTCCGATCTCCTCGCTCACCATGGACTTGCCCTTGACCACCAGACGCACGCCCCGGTCGGCCAAAAGCTTCGTAATAAGGGCGGAAGCCGAGTCGGCGGTTTCAGCGAAATGGACCTGACCGCCGGCGGCCGTGACCTTGGCTTCCAGGGTCTCCAGCAGATCGGGCAGCCGGGCCAGGGTCTTGTCGCGAACGGCCACGGCCCGGGCCTGGCGCTCGGAAAAATCGGGCATGGCATTGACCGAACGCTGGCGCAGCACCCGGATGTGGCCGATGGCCTTGTGCAGGATGGCCCGGCTCTGGCGGTCGCCAAGGGCCTTGGCCGAAGCCTGGCCGAAATCGTGGGCAGACTTGCTCATGACATCCCTCCAGCCAGGACTTCGGCCAGATGCAGGGGCCGGATGGGCAGTTCGCGCTTGGCCAGGGCCGCAGCGATGTTGAGCAGGCAGCTCGGTTCGGCGGTGATGACCGCTTCGGCGCCGCTGGCCACGATGTCGTCGATTTTCTCGGCCAAAATGGCCTGGCTGACGTCGGGATAATCCACGCTAAAGGCCCCGCCAAAACCGCAGCAGCGCTCGGGACGGGCCAACGGAGCCAGGGTCAGGCCGGCCACCTTGGCCAAAAGGGCCTCGGTTGGCGAACCGGCCCCGAGCACCCGGCTGGTCTGGCAGGAGGCGTGCAGGGTGGCGGTGGCGTCATAGTGCGCCCCGAGATCGGTGATGCCAAGCTGCTCGACCAAAAACTGGCCCAGTTCGAAGGTCTTGGCGGCAACCGCTTCGGCCCGCTCGCGCCAGGGGTCGCCTGCGGCAAAAAGCGACGGATAGCGGCGCACCATGGCCGTGCACGAGCCCGAAGGGCACACGATGGCCGGGGCGTCGGCGAACATTTCCACGAATCGTCGGGCCAGCGGCCGCACCAGATCGGACCGGCCCCGCTTGTAGACGAACTGGCCGCAGCAGGTCTGGCCCTTGGGCAAAACCGGCGTCAGCCCGACCCGGGACAGCACCATTGCCGTGGCCTCGCCCACCTGGGGCAGCACATGCTCGACCAGACAGGGAATAAAAAGAAACGCTTCCACGAAAAACCCCTCCTTGTGACGGGGCAGAACCTTACGCTTGTCGCGCATCGGGTCAAGAGCAGGCCGGCTCCCTGTCCCGGCCGCTTTACAGGCAGTGCCGCGGTTGGTATCAACGGTCCCTTACACAAGAAAGGAAGCGCCATGAACGAACCCACCACGGCCACCCTGACGTTTGAAGGGAAAACCGTCGAACTGCCCGTCATCGTGGGCGAACACGTCGAAAAAGCCCTTGATGTCCGCAAGCTGCGCAGCCAGACCGGCTGGATCACGCTGGACCCGGGCTATGCCAATACCGCTGCCTGCAAAAGCGCCATCACCCATATCGACGGCGAGCGGGGCGTGGTGCTCTATCGCGGCTACGACCTGGAAGAGCTGGCCCAAAAGGCCACCTTTGTGGAAACGGCCATGCTGGTCATGTTCGGCGAACTGCCGACCCGGGCCGAACGTGAAGAATTCCGCATCATGCTGCGCGACCAGGAACTGCTCCACGAGGATCTGCTGAGCCACCTCGACGGGTTTCCGCCCAACGGCCACCCCATGGCCATCCTCTCGGCCATGATCAACGCCATGGGCAGCTACTACCCGGAACTCTACGACATCGGCTCGCCCGAGGACTTCCGGCTGGCTGCGGCCAAGATCATGAGCAAGGTGCGCACCATCGCCGCCTTCTGCTATCGCAAATCCCAGGGATTGCCGCTCAATTACCCCAATCCCAATCTGGATTACTGCCGAAACTTCATGCACATGATGTTTTCGGTTCCCTTTTGGACCTATCAGGCCCCGGACCCTGTCGTGCGGGCGCTGAGCGTCTTCATGCTCTGCCACGCCGACCAGGCCCTGGACACCTCCTGCGCCACGGTGCGCATGGTCGGCTCAAGCCAGGCCAACCTCTTTGCCAGCGTGTCCTCCGGCATAAGCGCCCTGTGGGGCCGCCACCACGGCGGGGCCAGCTCGGCGGCCCTTGGCATGTTCGAGGACGTCGTGGCCGGGCGCACCACGGTCGAGCGCATCATCGAGGCCTCCAAATCCGGGGCCGGCCGGCTCATGGGCTTTGGCCAGCGGGTCTTTCACGTCGAGGACCCCCGGGCGCGCATCATCAAGCACACCTACCAGAATCTGGTGAAAAACGGCTACGCCAAGCGCGACGCCTTCCACGACATCGCCCTGGAAATCGAGGAGCGCGCCCTGGGCGACGACTACTTCGCCTCACGCCAGCTCTACCCAAACACCAATTTCTACGCCAGCTTGCTCCTGCGGGCCATCAACATCCCGCCGCGCATGTATCCGGTCATCACCGCCATGGGCAACATGCCCGGCTGGATTGCCCACTGGAACGAGGAAACCAATTCTCCGGACCAGCGCATCCATCGGCCGCGCCAGATCTATATCGGCCGCAAGCGCCACGCCTACACTCCCATGGAGAAGCGCAAATCCTAAGCCCCAGACGACCACGGCAGCCCGGCTGCCGGCCATATTTGTGCCCGTACCACGGCGCGCCGGCTTCATGCCCGGCGCGCTCCGGGACCGGCTCCGCTCCGGCCGTCCCTGCCAAGACAACATCCGAATTCCAACAGCACCGCCCAGACCCCGGTCTCCCATCCGGCCGTGCGAGGTATCCCGTCATGACCCGATTGTCCCCCGTGTTGGCCCTGTGTTGCGCCATGTTCCTGTCCTTGGCGGCTGTAACCGCTGCTCCGGCCGCTGACGGCGACCCCCAGGCCGCCCCGGCTGGCGCTGCGACCGCGACTCCGGCTGTCGCGCCCAAGGCCCCGGACAAAGCCGCCGACACCCCGGCAGACAAACCGGCAGACAAGCCCGCTGCCAAGGACACCCCCAGACCGGCAGCCAAAGACACCGACAAAGCGCCGGAGAAACCGGCCGACAAGCCGGCCGACAAACCCGCGGCCAAGGCCGCGACGGACAAGGCCGACAAAGCCGAAGCCGAGGCCGAGCAGCCCAAGGACTGGCAGGTGCTCCTGACCATCCACCAGGAGTCGGTGGTGCAGCAGGCGGCCCGGTTCAAGTCCATGGAAGAGCTGCTCCCCAAAAACGTCCGCCGCATCCGCACCGAACTCTCGGCCCTTGAAGGCAAGCTTGACGAACTGGGGCTCATTATCAGCCTCTCCGGCGGCAATCCCTGGGAACTGCGGGCCGTGCTCGGCGATTTTGCCCGCATCCGCCGCGCCGTGGAAACCCTCATCGGGCCTTTCCAGGAAAGCCGCGACGAACTGGAAAAAATCGCCGTGCGCCTGGATTCCCTCAAGGAAGAATTCGCCAAGCGTCTGGAAGATGACCCGGAACCGCAGATCGCCGAGGCCATCCACTACTACCTGCGCTACCTCAAAGGCGTGCGCACCTCACTTGCCGGCGTCAAATCCACTCTGGAAAAGGAACTGGCCCCGGCCCGGGACCTGCTGGCCAGCCTGGACAAGGCCGAGGAGGCGTTGCGCCTTAAAATCCCCAAGGCCTGGAAAACCTACTACTTCACCGCCTCAAACGAACTGTTTTCCCTCAAGGCCTGGAACGATCTGGAAACCCGGGTTGAGCACTGGGGCAAATCCAACGCTTCCATGCTGCGTTCGCTCACGCGCGGGGCTGACGCCACCCGGGCTGTTGCCGTCTTGACCAAGGCCGGCGTGGCCCTGGCCATTCTCGTTGGCATAGGCCTGATCGGCGCACTTCGCCTGCGCCGCCGCCATCCCCAGCTGGCCCAGATCGGAACGCTGCACAGTGTCTGGCTGTTGGCCGGCCTGGGACTCATTCTCCATTGGGTGGCCGGCGGCGCGCCGCTGTTGCTCCAGGAAATCCTCAATATCGTTGGCGAGATATTACTGGCCGCCGGTCTGGCTGTTTTCTCGCGCTATCTGGCCGAGGTGTCGGGCGCGGTGGCACCCGGGGCCGGTAATCCCCTGCGCGGCCTGTGGGCCATGTTTTCCCTCGGTCTGCTCCTGCAGATCGCCGACCTCCCGGAACCGGCCCTTTCCACCGCCTGGATGGTGCTGCTTGTTCTTTTCGTCCTCACCGTCGGCCGGTCCCTTCGCAGCTATGTCGGGCCGCTCCGGCTTTTCTGCCGGGCCACCCCGCCGCTTTTTACCGGCCTTGTACTCATGACGGCCCTGGGCTGGCAGCATCTGTCGGTGCTGGTGCTGGCCGGCTGGTTCCTGTTGCTCTCGGCCGTGCAGATCGGGGCCGGACTGTCGCGCATCGTCACCTCCTGGCAGGCCCGGGCCAGCCAGGAAGGAGCCTCGGCGCTCACCCGGGCCATTGTCTCGGGCCTTGGCTTCCCGCTGATCTTTCTGTCGCTGTTTCTGCTGGTCCTGTACTGGTTCTCCACGGAACTGGGCGGCCAGGAACTGTTCATGGAAGCAGTCGGCTTCACCATCACCGTGGGCACGGTGTCAGTCACCCTGGGCCGGCTGGCCCTGATTCTCACCGGCTTTTTCGTCACCCGTTCGGCCCTCTTCGCCGTCCGGTCGTTTATCCGCGACCTGCCCCGGATGCGGCCCGGCATCGATCCCGGGGTGCGCGACGTGCTGGAAACGACCTCGCTGTACATCCTGTGGGGCCTCTACATCCTTATATCCCTGTTTCTGCTCGGCTTTTCCTTCACCAGCCTGGCGGTTGTGGCTGGCGGCCTGTCGGTCGGCATCGGCTTTGGCCTGCAAAACATCGTCAACAACTTCGTGGCCGGGCTGATCCTGCTCTTTGGCCGCTCCATCCAGGCCGGGGACACCATCCAGATCGACGCCATCTGGGGGCAGGTGCGCAAGGTCAACATCCGCAACACCGTGGTCCAGACCTTTGACAATGCCACGTTGTTCGTGCCCAATTCCGATCTGATAAGCGGCAAGCTCGTCAACTGGACCCACCGCGACCCCACCGTGCGCCGGGAAATTGCCGTGGGCGTGGCCTACGGTTCGGATACCGAGCAGGTGCGCCAGATCCTCCTTGATGCAGCCACCAGCCAGCCCCGGGTGCTCAAGTCGCCGGAACCGTCGGTCCAGTTCCAGAATTTCGGGGAAAGCTCCCTGGATTTCAAACTGCTCTTTTGGGTGGACAACGTGGGCGCAGCCGTGGCCACCACTTCCGACATCCGCTTTGCCATTGACAAGCGTTTCCGGGAACTCGGCATCGACATCCCCTTCCCCCAGCGGGAAGTCCGCATCGTGACCGAACATCCGGCCGGCGGGCACGATGCAGCCCAGGCAGCCAGCGCCGGCGGCTCCGATTGAGATGCGGGGTTGTCCATTTGCACGGGACAGCCGGCCGTTTTTTTGCTAGAACCTATGGAAAGGACGCCGTATGACCCTACGAGCCCTGATGCTGGTCACCCTGCTGCTGGTTGCTGCCGCCGCCCCCGGCTGCAAGAAGACAATAACGCCGCCGCCCATGCCGCAGCACGAAAGTCCCATGCCCGCCGCCGGAGCCAGCCCTCTGGAGACGGAACGCTACCAGTTGGAAGAAGAAAAACGGACCTTGTCCCAGGATTATAGCGACAATATCGACCGCATCCAGCGCATAAACGCCCGGCTGATCCAGATCAATATTGAACTGCAACGCCAGACCAACCCGCACTATTAGCGGGAGTTGCTTCCCGGCCCAAGGCCGCAGGAAGCACTGGCCGGCTCTCCCGGACCAGGGGTGCGCCGCAGCCGTTGGCGGCTGGCAGGACACGGCGGCCCAGGCCGGCCGCCATGGACGGGAACCAAGGACCACAGCATGTTCGGACGCTCTGCAAAGAAAAAACCGCGCCTCGACGCCATCACGGCCTTTCTCGGGGCCGGCACCCAATACCATGGCCAGTTCAATTTCCAGGGCGTCGTACGCATCGACGGCGGCGTCTTTGGCGACATTATTTCCGATGGCGTCCTGGTCCTTGGTGAAGAGGGCCTGGTCGAAGGCAGCATCCAGGTCGGCGAACTTATCACCAGCGGCCGCATCGTCGGCGACGTCACAGCCAGCCGCCGGGTCATCCTCAACAAAAGCGCCAACCATCGGGGCAACATCACCTCCCCGTCGGTCGTCATCGAGGATGGGGCCGTCTTAAACGGCCAGTTGCGCATGAGTGAACCTGAAGCCGAAGTGCTGGAAGCCGGCCCTGTCCCCTGCGCCCTGCCAGCCGATGCCGCACCCGGCGTCACGGAAACGACGTAATTTTGGGATTGCCAAAACCGCCTGGGGCGTTTAATGGCAAAAATCCGCCACGCGCCCCGTTTAAGGAGTCCCGCCGCATGGGCCAGTTTTTCCCCGAAGCCGATCAGTTTCCCCTGGAAGATCAGATCAAAAATCTTGGCGACGACGAGTTGCTCGATTTCTGGGAGGAGACCCAGTATCTTGAGCGTATGCTCGTTGAAGAAGAAAACCCCGAAGTGGAGCATTCCCTGGAATACGAGCGGGTGATCCTCCAGGAGCTCATGCTCCGCTCCTGCCGTCGCACCCTGGCCGGCAACGGCTGAGTCCGCCGCAGCTGCCGCACCATGCCGGCAGCCCGCTTTCATGGCTTCCTGTCCCCCCTCACCTGTGCTCTTGCGAGTTGGCCTCAAAGCTCCTGACCTGCCCCTGTCCCTGACGGGGTTGCAGGGCATGGGATTATGCCTTGCCCGCTCTCTGGTAGCGCATACCGCTGCGCCCCAACCGGCCTGCCTATCGACCGACAGCCCGGACGCAAAAAAAGAGGGCGGTTTCCCGCCCTCTTTCTATCCGTTATGGATCAATCGTCGGCTAGAACTTGGGAGCCGGGCGACCGATGCAGAAGTAGACCAGACCGAGGTCGGCCAACAACTGCGGGGAATAGAGGTTGCGGCCGTCGAAGATGATCGGGGCCTTGAGGGTCTTTTTGATGCGGCCAAAATCCGGGTTGCGGAACTGGTTCCATTCCGTGACCACGGCCAGACAGTCGGCCTTTTCCAGCACCGCGTACTGCTCTTCGACCACGGTCAGCAGATCGTTGCCCTTGAAGTGGGCCCGGGTGTTGGGACCGGCAACCGGATCGTAGGCCACCACGCGCATTCCCTTGGCAGTCAGGTCGGCAATCAGCTCAAAGGCCGAAGCGTCGCGCACGTCGTCGGTGTTGGCCTTGAAAGCCAGACCCCACAAAGCCAGGGTCTTGCCTTTGACGCCGCCCTGGGGGGCGAAGTATTCCTCGATCTTTTTGCTCAGCACATGCTTCTGGCGCTTGTTGACCTCGTCAACGGCAGCCAGCAGTTCCGGCTCGAAGCCGATCTTGCGGGCGGTGTCGATCAGCGCCTTGACGTCCTTGGGGAAGCAGGAGCCGCCGTAGCCCAGGCCCGGGTAGATGAACTGGTAGCCGATGCGGTGGTCGGAACCGATGCCCATGCGCACGTCGCGCACGTCCGCACCGACCTGCTCGCAGATGTTGGCCACTTCGTTGATAAACGAAATCTTGGTGGCCAACATGCAGTTGGCGGCGTACTTGGTCATTTCGGCCGAGCGCACGCCCATGACGATGACCTTTTCGCGGCTGCGGGCATAGGGAGCGTACAGGGCCTTGAGCAGTTCGCCCGTGCGCACGTTGTCGGTGCCGACAACAACGCGGTCAGGCTTGAAAAAGTCATTGATGGCGTCGCCTTCCTTCAAAAACTCCGGATTGGACACCACATCGAATTCAATGAGCTCTTCGCGCTTTTTAAGCTCTTCACCAATCAGCTTGCGCACTTCGTCGGCGGTTCCGACCGGCACGGTGGATTTGTCGACGACGATCTTGTAGTCCTTCATGTTGGCGCCGATGTCGCGGGCCACCTGATACACGAACGAAAGGTCGCAGGATCCGTCTTCACGGGGCGGGGTGCCGACAGTGACGAACACGAACAACGCGTTCTCCATGCCCTCGGCAACCTTGGTGGTGAAACGCAGACGGCCCTCGGCCACGTTGCGCTTGACCAGTTCATCGAGTCCCGGTTCGTAGATGTGGATTTTGCCCTGACGCAGATTTTCGACGATGGTGGGGTTGACGTCCACACAGCAGACATCATTGCCCATCTCGGCGAAGCAGGCGGCGCTCACCAAACCAACGTACCCGGTTCCTACGATACAAAGATTCATAACCTATTCTCGTTGTTAGGGTTTGCCCCCGCAGACGGCTTTGGCCGGGCGGGGAACGGGGCTGGAGACTGCAGCGAGAAGCCACAGCGCCCCGTCATCAAAGAAAGTGAGTCGCACTTACGGATTCATCGGACGTTTGTCAACAATCCACGGCCCGCGCCGCCCGGTTGCCTCTCCCTTATAAAACGCATACCATCGCCACACCACGTCTTAAAGGAGTGCGCCATGCCCCTGCTTGCGGTCAACGTCGATCATGTGGCCACCATCCGCCAGGCCCGGCTGGCCAAAAGCCCCGATCCTGTCACTGCCGCCGCCCTGGCCGAACTTGGCGGAGCCCGCGCCATCATCGTCCATCTGCGCGAAGATCGGCGGCACATCGGCGACCGCGACGTCCATGTCCTGCGCGAGACAGTCAAGACCCGTCTGCATCTGGAAATGGCCGCCACCGACGAAATGCGCGACATCGCCCTCAAGCGCCGCCCCGACATGGTTTGCCTCGTACCGGAAAAGCGCCAGGAACTGACCACCGAAGGGGGCCTGGGCGTGGCCGGCCGCGAGAAAGAACTGGCCGGCTATGTCGCCTCCCTGGCCGATGCCGGCATCCCAACCAGCCTTTTCATCGACCCCGATCCGCGCCAGATCGAAGCAGCCGTGGCCGTTGGCGCCGCCTACGTCGAACTGCACACCGGAGCCTTTGCCGACGCCGCCACCCCATCCGCCCGCAAAACCGAACTCGACCGGCTGCTGGCCGCCATCCCGCTGGCCCGGCAGGCCGGCCTTGGCGTCAACCTCGGCCACGGCCTGGACTACGACAATATATATGCCTTCAAGGACACCTGCGGCATCAGCGAATATTCCATCGGCCACAGCATCATCGCCCGGGCCGTGCTGACCGGCTTGGTCGAGGCCGTCTCCGCCATGACCGCCATCATCAGCCGTTTTCCCGACTAGAGCCGCCCATGATCTGCGGCCTTGGCATCGACGTGGTGGAACTCGATCGCATCGAGGCCGCGCTCGCCCGGTTCGGCGACCGGTTCACCGCCCGCATCCTCACCCCGGCCGAGCGGGCCGTGCTGCCGGCCATTGCCCTGGCCCGCACCGCCGGCCTGTTCGCCGCCAAGGAAGCCGCAGTCAAGGCTCTGGGCACCGGCTTTGCCCAAGGCATCACCTTCCACACCCTGGAAATCCTCTCCGACGCCGCCGGCCGCCCCAGCCTGACCCTCTCCGGCCCGGCCCTGGCCCGGGCCGCCGCTCTGGGCGCAACCTCCTGGCACCTGAGCATCACCCACAGCCGCGACACCGCCGCTGCGGTGGTGTTATTGGAAGGATAGGAGAGAGGGAAGATGAGAGAAAAACAGGAAGAATGCCTCCGGCGGCCAAAGGGCTGAGCCCTTTGGAATCCCACCTGGGGAGTGAAACAATAAACGCTATCCCCCCTTTTCCTTCTCGGAAACTTCCTGTTTGGGGGCTTTCGTCGGGGCAGGGCTTTGACT
>NZ_MLBG01000123.1 GCF_001936595.1 Desulfovibrio sp. DV | reverse complement strand
ATGACGCCGCGTTTGACCAACAGCTCGTAATCGCCCTTTTTCGTGAAAAGGGTCGGCACGTTAAGGGTTTCGAGAATCTGCATGAGGGATTGGACCGTTGCCTTGGTGGCTTTTTTGTCCATGACCACGATGGCCACGTCCTTGGCCACGGCCAGGCGTTCGGCGATTTCCCAGGCAGCGGTGACCGGCGGGCCGCCGTTGACCCGGTAGGAGTCCACATCGACCTGGATGACAGCAGCCGGGGCCCTTGCCGGGAAAGCCAGGGCGGCCAGCAACAGACAGACGCAAAGCGGTCGGGCATATCTGGACATGTTGCTTCATTTGTGGTTAAAGATTTTTTCACGAAATACATTCTGGGGAGGTTTGCCGTGAAATTTGATTTCGCCGGTCTTATGGTGCTGTTCGGGCTCGCTTCTGTGTTTATCGCCCTGTTGGTCATCAAGGCCACCCAGGCGGCCAAACCCGAAGACCAGGACTGGTAGCACCTGCCCCTTCGGTCGCTTTTCCGGCGGCGAACGGCTTGCGTCGTTCGCCGTTTTTGTCGTTGTAAGAGTGCCTCCGGCGGCCAAAGGGGTGACCCCTTTGGAATCCCACCTGAAGGCAAGGGGCAATCCCCCTTATTTCCCGTTGCAGGGGTCCGGGGAGCATCCCCCGGTCGCCGGAGCAACGGTGGTTCTCGTCAAGGTCAAACGCCGCATGTTGCGGCCCTGCCTCTTTTCCCATCTTTCCCTGCGCGACTTCCGCCCGTCGACTTGGCAGCGTACCCGGTCAAATTAAACTTACCCCAGGTGGGGATTCCAAAGGGACTCAGTCCCTTGGCCGCCGGAGGCATCTTCTGCCTTCTCTTTCCCTCTCTCCTTCCTCGCTAGCGCTTGCGTAGCTGGCGCTTGTCGCCGACGCGCACGGTGATCTTGTCCTTGTCCAGGTATTCGAGCAGGGCGATGAGAAACTTGCGCGACAGCCCGGTCAGTTCGCGAAATTCCGCCGGTCCCATGTCGGTGGCCCCGGCCGCGTAGTAGGCCTGGACCTTCTCGATGAGTGCCTTGATGGCCTCGGCGCAAAAATACATGTTTTCCTGGGCCTTGATGATCAGCCCTTCGTCTTGGAGCACCTTGTAGACCGGCTGGGCTTCCTTAAACGTCAGGTCCAGCGGTTCGAGGATGTCCTTGATATTGGGCGGGGTCAGGCCGCCTTTTTGGTAGGCGGCCAGGAGTATGCCGCGCAGCTTGGCCTGATCGGAAGCCAGCGACACCTTGTGGTCGGGCAGGCGGATGACGTCGCCTTCGGTGGCCAGTTTGCCGGCCCGAAGGAGGCGCTCGACCATGAGATGAAAGAGCTTGGGGGACAGGGCCTTGCCCCAGGTGGAGGCCAGTTCGCTGCGGGAGACGCCGAGTTTGAGCGGTTCGCGCTTGTGGTAGGCGGCCACGAATGCGGCCAGGGAGATGGTGAGCTCGGCCACGGTGTCGCCGTGGACGTAGTGCCGGCCTTCCTTTCCCTCGCGGTCGACAAGGGCCGCGCCGCCCTTGTCGCACAGACTGGTGAGCGCCTTGTCCAGGGCCTTGGATTCGAGGTCGGTGAGCGTCATGAGCCGGGCAAAGCCCAGGCCCTCGACTCCGGCCCGGCGCAATTGCAGGGCGGCCAGGGCGGGACCGGTCGCCGTGGCCAGTTCGGCCAGAAGGGTGCTCGTCGCTTCGGTGTGGCGCTTGAGCTTGCGGGTCATGGGCGTAAGCACCCGGCCGCCGGCCATGGTGCGCAGCGGAGCGCCGGAGCGGATGACCACCCGGTCGCCGTGGACGCCGGCCATGGGTTCGGGGAAGCGCAACTGGCACACGGCTGTTTCACCGGGTTCAAGCTTGTCGCGGTCAAGCAGATGCACCCGGGCCTGGATTTCCCGGGTGCCGTGGTGCAGATGCACCTCGGTGCGGTGCTTGATGCCGCGCGGGGCCGAGGCCAGACACAGGAGTTCCACCTCCCAGACCGTGTCCGGGAAAAGCGTTCCGGGCAGGGCCAGCACCTCGCCGCGCTCGATGTCCTCGACTTCAAGCCCGGCCAGATTGACGGCGGTGCGCCGCCCGGCCGGCGATACGTCCACGGTTTCACCGTGGGATTGCAGGCTGCGGATTTTCGAGCGCTTGTCAGTGGGGAACAGGCGCACGTCGTCGCCCACGGCAAACGAGCCGGCAATGAGCGTGCCGGTGACCACCGTGCCGTGGCCGCGAAGCGTGAACACGCGGTCGATAGGAAGCCGGGCCAGATCGGAGCGGCGCTTGGGGGCAAAGGCGTCGGCCAGTTCGGAGAGGGCGGCGCGAAGTTCCGGCAGGCCCGCCCCGGTGTGGGAGGAGACCGGAAAAATGGGGGCGTCGGCCAGAAACGTGCCGGCCAGAATGCCGCGCACGTCGTCGGTGACCATGGCCAGCCAGTCTTCGTCCACCATGTCGCATTTGGTCAGCGCCACCACGCCGGTTTCGACGCCAAGGAGCGTGCAGATGTCCAGATGCTCGCGGGTCTGCGGCATGACCCCCTCGTCGGCGGCGATGACGAGCGTCACGAAATCAATGCCGGCCGCGCCGGCCACCATGTTTTTGACAAACCGTTCATGGCCCGGCACGTCGATGACGCCAAGGCGCGTGCCGCCGGGCAGGTCCATGAAGGCAAAGCCCAGTTCGATGGTGATGCCGCGCTTTTTCTCTTCGGCCAGCCGGTCGCAGTCGATGCCGGTCAGGGCCTTTATGAGCGTCGTCTTGCCATGATCGATGTGCCCGGCTGTCCCCATGATAACTGGCATGTGCGAATCCTTGGAGGGGGTGAAGAAAAGAGGAAGATGCCTCCGGCGGCCGGGGGGGATCATCCCCCCGGACCCCCTGAAGGGGAGAGGTTAACTCAGTAAGAAAGCCTGGTAGGCCAGTTTGGTGGCGTAGAGGTCGGCAACGCTGGTGATCTCGAACGGGCTGTGCATACTGAGCACGGCCGGGCCGAAATCAATGATGTCCATGCCGTAGACGGCCAGGAACTTGGCTACCGTGCCGCCGCCGCCAAGGTCCACCCGGCCAAGCTCGGCCATCTGCCAGGGGATGCCGGCTCCGTCGAGGAGGCTGCGCAGCCAGGCCACGTATTCGGGATGGGCATCGTTGGCCCCGACCTTGCCGCGATGGCCGGTGAACTTGCAAAAGCACGGGCCAAAGCCGAGCAGGGCGGCGTTGAGCTTCTCGTGCAGGTCCTGGTAATCCGGGTCCATGGCCCCGTGGACGTCGGCGGAAACCGCCTTGCCCGCGGCCAGCACCCGGCTTTTGCGCGCCCCGGGCTCCCAGGCCTCGATCAGGTCTTCCAGGCAATATTCGAAAAAGCGCGACTTGGCCCCGGTGGAACCTTCGGAGCCGATTTCTTCCTTGTCCCAAAAAAGCACGATCTGGGTGTGTTCGGGTGTGTCGGCATCAAGCAGGGCTGTGAGGCCGGCATAGACGCACACCCGGTCATCCTGGCCGTAGCCGCCGATCAGCGCGCCGTCGAGGCCGACCAGCCGGGCCGGTCCGGCCGGCACGGCCTGGAGTTCGGCGCTGTAGAGGTCGGCCTCTTCAATGCCGTAGCGTTCGTTTAAAAGGGCCAGCACCTTGGCCTTGATCAGATCGTTGCCATTTGGAGCCGGCTTGGCCTCGGCCGTGCCTTCAGGTTCGGCCGCCGGCTTCTCGGCCGGGGAGTGGCCGATGATGATATTGAGCTTTTCGGCCTCAAAGGCCTCGGACAGCTTTTTTTCCACCTGCCGGTAGGCCAGATGGGGCAGCAGGTCCGGGATGGTGAAGACCGGATCGGTCGGGTCTTCGCCGATGGTGACCGGGATGACGGTGCCGTCTTTTTTGGCCACCACGCCGTGCAGGGCCAGAGCCCTGGCCAGCCATTGGTGCTTGCGGATGCCGCCGTAGTAGTGGGTCTTCAGCTGGGCCACGCCGCAGTCCTGATAGAGCGGGCGTTGCTTGAGGTCGATGCGCGGGGTGTCGCAGTGGGCGCCAAGCAGCCGGAAGCCTTCGCTGAGCGGCTTTTTGCCCTTGCGGGCCACGAACACGGTCTTGCCCTTCATGACGCGGTACACGGCGTCGCCGGCAAAATTGCCGTCCAGGCTTTCGGCGAACCCGGCCTTGGCCAGGACGCCTTGGACGTACTGGACCGTCTCACGCTCGGTTTTGCAGGCCGAAAGGAAGGCGATGTAGTTGTCGGCCAGGGTTTTCATGGCCTCGCGCTCTTGGGGCGTGGCATAGGTTTCCCAGCAGTTCTTGGCATCGATGGTCAGGCCCGGGGCGGCCGGGGTGGTTTCTTCAGTATCGCTCATGGTGCTCATTGCTCCTTCAAAATGCTTCAAACCAAGTCTCTATACTAAGCGTTGCGGTCCCTGGAGGGAACCTCATCAGCAAAATTTCGTTTCCCGCCGAGGGGTCCGGGGGGACTCTCCCCCGGCGGGGTACGGGGCAGCGCCCCGCTCTTTTTCCCTGTCTCTTGTGCTCACTCGCCGAGCGCCTGCCCGAGCACAGCCGCCACGAGTTTGAGTTCATCGTCCGCCAGCGTGCGCGGGTCAAGGAGCAACGCGTCATCCTGGGTGCGGGCCACCAGCGGCGGATCGGTGGCCAGCAGCCGGGCCCGCAGCGCATCCGGCGACGGCGCGCCGGCAAGCGGCGAGAGGGCGACCAGCGTGGTCGGCAGATCGCGCTCGGGAAAGGCCCCGCCGCCCACCCGGGACGCGCCCGGGATGGTGGCCACGGCATAGCGGCCGGCCAGGGATTTTTTCAGGATTGCGGCCAGTTTGCGGGCCTTTTTGGCCAGGGCGTCCGGGGCGGCGGTGATCATGGCCAGGGTGGGAATAACGGTCCGGGCGCGCTCGGGGTCGCGGTAGAGGCGAAGGGTGGCTTCCAGGGCGGCCAGCGTCATCTTGTCGATGCGAATCGCCCGGTTGAGCGGATTTTTGCGGATGGCCGCGATGCATTCGGCCCGGCCGACGATGATGCCGGCCTGGGGACCGCCAAGCACCTTGTCGCCGCTAAAGGTCACGACATCGGCCCCGTCGGCCACGGCCTGCTGCACGGTCGGTTCGCCGGGCAGGCCGCAACTGGTAAAATCGGTCAGGTTGCCGCTGCCCAGATCCTCGATGACCGGCAGGCTGTGCCGCCGGCCGATGGCGACCAGCTCGGCCAGGGAGACTTCCTTGGTAAAGCCCACGATGCGGTAGTTGGAGGTGTGGACCTTTAACAGGGCGGCGGTTTCCGGGGTGACGGCGTTTTCGTAATCGCGCGGGTGGGTGCGGTTGGTGGCCCCGACCTCGCGCAGGATCGCCCCGGATTTGGCCATGATTTCGGGGATGCGAAACGAACCGCCGATTTCCACCAGCTGGCCCCGGGAGACGACGACTTCCCGGCCCTTGGCCAGGGTCTCCAGGGTGATGAGCACGGCGGCGGCGTTGTTGTTGACGACCAGCGCGTCTTCGGCCCCGGTGAGGGTGCGCAGGATGTCGACCACGTGGCTGTAGCGGCTGCCGCGTTCGCCGGTGGTGAGATCAAATTCCAGATTGGAATAGTGCAGGCAGGCCTCGGCGGCGGCGGCAGCGGCCTCGGGGGTGAGCAGCGAACGGCCGAGGTTGGTGTGCACCACCACGCCGGTGGCGTTTACGACCCGGCGGAAATGGGGCCGCGTGGCTGTGGCAACACTGCGGGCGCACTGGGCAAAGAGCAGGGCGTGATCGAGCTGGACCGGATCGGTCAGGCGGCCGGCCCGGATGTCGTCCCGCAGCCCGTCGAGGAATCCGGTCACCGCATCGCGCAACATGGCCCGGGGTAAAGCGGCCAGGGATGGGTCACTGTCCAGGGCGGCCAGGACCGCGTCTACGGGCGGGAGCAGGCGAAAAAGATTTTGCACGGCGATTCCGAAGGGTTGGGCGTTGGCGTCACAGTCGCGTCAAGCCAGGGACCATACCCGGAAACGCCGGCGAGATCAATTTTGCGCGGCCGGGAAAAGGGCGGCCAGCAAATACATGGAACCGCAGGCCAAAACAGTTCCGTCCAGGGCGCGCACGCTTTCCAGGGCGGCTTCGGGTCCGGCCACGGCCACGGCCCGGGGGCCGAGCATGGCGGCCACTTCGGCGGCCGGTCTGGCCCGGGACACGCCCGGCAACTCCGGAACGAAGATGGGACCGGTGGTGAGCCGGGCGGCCACCGGAGCCATGGCATCCAGGTCCTTGTCGCCAAGGCAGGTGAAAATAAGGGCCGACGGGGCAAGGCGCAGGCTGGCCAGAGCGGTTTCCAGGGCAGTCAGCGCCGGCAGGTTGTGGGCGCAGTCCAGGAGCAGGCCCGGGGCCATCTCCGGCAGATGCAGGAGATGGAGCCGGCCGGGCAGGAACGTCTCGGCCAGGGCGCGGCGCACGGCCTCGGGGTCGGGGACGATGCCGAGCATCCCGGCACAAAGGGCGAAGCCGGCCAGGGCCAGGGCGGCGTTTTGGGCCTGATGCGGCCCGGCCAGCCGCAGTTTGGCGTCGGGAATATCCAGGCGGTGCGGGGTCTTGAGTACGGCTTTGCGGGTTTTTGCGTCATAGCCGGCCAGTTCGGCCACGTCGTAGAGGCGGGTGCCGATAGCCTCGGCCTGCCGCCGCAGTTCGGCCAGGGCTTCGGGCGGCTGCGGGCCGGTCACGGCCACGCCGCCGGGCACCATGGCTCCGGCCTTGTCCCGGGCGATGTCGGCGAGCGTCGGCCCGATGACGGCGGCATGGTCCAGGCCGATCGGCGCATATAGGACGAGATCCCGGGGCAGGGCCGTGGTGGCGTCGCCGGCTCCGCCAAGGCCGGCCTCGTAGACGACGGCCTCAGCCCCGTGGTCGGTGAACATCCGGGCGGCCATGGCGGTGAGCAGTTCGAAATAGGTCAGCCGGCCGGTCGCACCGCCCGGGGCGGTGGCGGCAAGGACCGCGTTTGCAGCGTCGGTCCAGGCCGCCTCCGGGAACTGTCGGCCGCCCAGGAGAATGCGCTCGCGCACAGAAACGAAGTGGGGCGAGAGGTACAGTCCCGTGGGCAGGCCGTGGGCGGCCAGCAAGGCGGCAAGCAGGGCCGAGCTTGACCCCTTGCCGTTGGTGCCGACGGTCTGCACGGCCAGATGGGGCAGGCTGACCAGGCGAAGGCCGGCCAGGGCGGCGCGCATCCGCCCGGGGCCGAGGTCCATGTGAAACAGGCCCAGACTGTCGAGGTAGGCCGAGAAAGCGGCAAAATCCGGAAATTCAGATGGTGATGACGTCATGTTCCCTGAGCAGCCGGTAGGTGTAGCCGGCCAGTTCCTGGCCCAGTTCGCGTTCGATCTCGACGGCGAAGGGGGCCTTCATATGGTAGATGAAGATGTCGGGACGGGCGCGCAGCTTGTTGAGTTCCAGGCGCAGCAGGCGCGGGGTGAGATGCTTGGAAGCGGCGGCCAGTCCGTCCATGGCCGAGGGGAAGGAGGCTTCGGTGATGAGGTGGGCCAGTGGAAACGACAGTTCGTCCATGGCCTGCCAGAAGCTGTCGCAGGGCCCGGTATCGCCGGTGTAGGCGAGATTTTTGGCTCCGCCGTCCTGCCACAGGACATACCCGGACGCGGCTTTGGCATGATTGACAGGATAGGTGGCCACGGTGATGTCGCCGATGGCCACCGGGACGCCCGGAGTCATGGGGGCATAGGTCAGGACCGGCGAGGCGGCCGGGATGACGGTGAAATCGGGCCAGATGGTGTCGTTTAACAGGTGGGTGGCAATGGCGTCGAGGACCTCGGGCAGGCCGTGGATCTGGACCGGCGGCCGGCTGCCGGCGGTAAAAAACTCGATGAGGTTGTCGGCCAGAAACAGGATGTCCTTGATGTGGTCGAGATGGCTGTGGCTGACGAAGATATGTTCGAGTCTGGCCTGGGCAGCCAAGTCCAGGGAGGAAGTGACGGAGCCGGCGTCCAGGAGAATGGTGTCGTTTACGCAAAACGAGGTGAGATTGTGGCCCGGCAAATCCGAGCCGGAACATCCGAGCACGCGCAGCTTCATGCCTCTCTCCTTGTGGCGGCGATAATCCGGGAAGTGGCAGTTTGAGCCGGGAGCGGTGTTTCGTCAAGGCCGGCCTTGACCGCAGGGGCCGGCTTGTTTAGGTTTCGTGGCCGTGCGCCCGTAGCTCAGTTGGATAGAGCATCTGCCTTCTAAGCAGACGGCCACAGGTTCGAATCCTGTCGGGCGCACCAATAGATATTTCAAGGGGTTAGGCCGTTTGGCCTAACCCCTTTTCTCATGTGGATAACCGGGCTGGATAAATTTTAGCCAACCATACGGGATAACGAAGAAATTTTTGACAGCATCCGAGCAGAGACTGTCCCGCGCAGGTGTAAGGCGGCGCGCGATTTGGCACTGATTTGCGCCGTCATTGGCACTTGGTCATGCGGCCTCGCGTTTGGGGTAGGGTTGGATCGGCAGGCGTAGGCGTTTGCGCCAGGGCTGTTTTAAGAACAGCACGTAGCGGAACTGCCGGAACTGGTGCCGAATCGCTCGTCCAAAGTTCGCGCGGAGATATTCTCCACGTCGGCCGCCTTTCTTATGCGCGGTCAACAGCATCTCATGATACCAGTCGTCGTCCAGGTGCCAGAAGGTGGTCAGGTGGCTGCCGCAGAACTGGAAATTGCTCGCCTGGTAGACCACCCCAAGCCCGCCGCAGCGTTCGTCGGCAAAGCTCTGGACCCAGGCTACGGTCGGGCAGGCGCGGCGGATATATTTCACTGCAAAGCTTATCGCCTGGCTTTCCGTGTTGCGCGGGCAGACATCGTCCAGCCACATGCGGTTGAGTTCCAGGTATTCGCCGACCTTCGTTCCCTCCACCACTTTGCCGGCCAAGTGCGGATTCAAGGCGTACCCGAACTGGAGCACGCCCCGGAACTGCCCCTGGTGGTAAACGCCCAGATGCACGTAGCTGTTGTTGACCACCCGCTTGGAATAATGCCTGGCTATGATTGTTTCCCGTGCCCTGGCCGCCGGGATGGCGGCCAGGTAGAGGTCGTGCTTGCCAAAACCTTGCACGCCGGTTTCGCCTATCAGGTAGCCCGGTTGGTCGCCGGTCGGCGGTTCATACTGACTCGGTTTCGGCGGATGATACGGTCTGGCCATGGATGCGCTCCCTGGGGGAGGCTCCATGGCCTTCTGTGATGGGGCTCGCGGCCCTCACGTGGTTGATGGTGCGGCAGCGGGGGCATTTGATTTCGATGGTCCCGGTGCCTTTGGCCAGTAAACGTCCGCATTGTCCGCAACGTATCTCCATGCTTACCTTTACAGGTTGGGCCGGAAGCTGTAGCCCTCTAACGCCCGCGCGGGCTGGAGCGCGGCTTCGGCCGTGGCGGGTTGTTGACGCAACCCGTTGGTGGGGCGGTTACCGCCGCCCTGCCGCTCCATTTCAATATTTTGCGACGCGCTCGCTTCCTTCGTCCGCCTCGATAGAGCCCCGGCAGTGCCCGGCTCCGAAGACGGCGTCCAGGCCGCATTCCAAAAGCCGGCCTCCCTGGCTGCCGGCAGCGGCAGCCTTGCCGGCCCGGCTGGACACGGTTTCATCGGGATCGCCGCCGGTGAGGACGGAAAGGAACTGGTCCAGGCCGAGCAGGATGTTCCAACAATAGCGCGCAAGCCTGTTGCTCATAATTGGAAGACTCCGTTCTGGATTTGCTGCAAACGCTCGTCGGTGACGATGTAGCCCTTCTGGCACAGCATCAATAATGAGTTTTGGGTGAGCGGGTCGGCCATATCCACGTAGCCGACGGCCCGGATAAAGGCCCACATGCGGCGCACGTCGGTGTCTGTCCCTTCGGCCAGCAACACGGCGTCCAGTTCATCTTGCGTCAGCAGCCGCATGAAGTCCGCCGGGGAATACCGGGATGCGGTTTGGCTGCCGTTGGTCGGCGAGGCGGCTGCCCAGGCGGTCACTTCATCCCAGGAAGTAGGGAAAGCCAGTTGGTGTTGGACACCATCGAGTTCCACAAGCGCCAGCGGATAGCCCGGGAAGGCCGGACAGAGCGCCACGCAAGCGGCATGGTCGGAGACGATGCGCACCGTGTCAGGGCCGATAGTTACGGTGACGTCGTCGCCCTCGGGGATTGTGATGCCGAGGGCGGCCAGGAAGTCCCGGGAGGCTGCGGATAGGAGGTCATGAAGGATGATAACATTCATGGTCAGCTCCAGCCCATAGACGCGAATGTCGAATCGGTCGCAACGCCAGTGCCGCCATTAGCCCCATAACTGCTGCAAATACCTCCTGTTGCCACTCCATTAAACGCACCTGTCAACGTGCCGCCTCGTGTCAAACCAATACGACCGCCGCCAGGGCAGCCGTAGTATGCCGCAGTTGCATTCTCCCCTTTGGAAGTAAGCACATGCCCGCTTGCTAATGTCGCGTTTCCACTGCAAAATATTATCCCGAATCCTCCGGGGCGAAGCCCAGAGCCAGCTGGTCCACCATGCAGGGAGCCGTTGGACAGCACTCCACCAGGAGAGCCGCCAGACCATGGTGTCCCCGGTCCACTGCATCCACCATAGACACTGTTCGTTGATCCAGCAGAACCTCCGCCGCCAGGAGCTAGAGTCCCGGCACCCCCAGCAGTTCCAACTCCATTATACCCGGCAGTGACAACCTGTACGACATTAGCCCCTCCCCCACATCCAGCGGCGGATAAAATAACGCTGCCAAGCGGAACCCATGTTCCCCAATCGCATTGTACGTCTCCCATGCCTTGAGGAGGGCAAGCGTAGAGATTTGGATCAAAGATGCAGAAGCCTGTTTGGCGAATCCATTTAAGGAACTCGGCGTAGCTGGTGTTTTTTCCGGTGAACGTGATAGATTGTGGAACGAGGATGTCTTTATTCGCTACCCAGTGTCTCGATCCGGCTGCACCAAGATAATCAAGTGAAAAAGAACCAACAGCTCCCATCGCCAAAGAGGAACAGAGGAGAAACAGCCCACGGCACCGATAGGACCCCGTCAAGGCCGCATTGATCGTCAACGCCCCGTACCGGACAACTTGGATAGGACCGTCCAGCGTGGTCGGGATAGCCGTTGGAGTGCTGATCGTCACGTCCCCCTTGGAATCATAGAGGTTGTAGAAATTGACCAGATTGACGCCCGGGGTCCAAACGGCCGTCCACGGTTGCTTGGCGGAAAGTTTCGAGACAGCCATGGCCTACCCCTCGTCTCCCGACGCCAGAAACGAGACCGCCACCAGCGTCGAAAGCACCCGCAGCTTGTCCGGGGTGGTGCTGGCGGCGATGCAGATTTTGGTATCCATATGCACCGACTCGCCCGGGCCAAGTGACGCCTTGAACGGAGTTGCCCGCACAACCCCGGAGGAGGTCGTGAGTGTGACGGTGACGTCGGCGGAATCAACCGTGCTGGTGTTGCAGACAATCAGGCCGAAAATGACCACTTCGAGGGTGGCCGTCGGGACGACCAAATCCGTGACCGTGTTGGCCGCCACACTCGGCAGGGTCCAGGGTTTTAATGCCATAACGTGCTCCTACCCGAATATGATGGCCAACCGTCTGGCCTTGGACATATCGCCTGCCGGGCCTTGCTCGCCCCGGTCGCCTTTTGCTCCGGTGTCGCCCTTGTCACCCTTTGCACCTTGCACCCCTTGAATCCCTTGCAGGCCGCGCTCGCCTTGGTCCCCCTTGTCGCCTTTGTCTCCCTTCTCGCCTTTCTGGCCGGTTTGGCCCTGGGGGCCGGTGACGGCCGTGGTCACGTGCGCCCCCAACTCCACGTTGCAGGGCGAATTGGGGATGGCCACGAAACGCACGAAGCTGCCGCCGTAAGGGTCGGTGACGGTTAGCGCGTAGGCGCTGCCTTCGCTGCCAAGTTCGTTGGGAAAAAGCGCCAACACGGCTTCGCCCTGGGCGTCGGTCAGGCCCAGGACCTGGCCCGGGACGTCCTGGCCCTGGTAGCGTTCCTGGCTGGTCAAGGCGGCCTTGACCGATGCGCCCGGGATGCCCTGGCCTTGGGTGTCCACGAAGCGGATCGTCACCGGGACGGCGGGGATGGCACTCACGCCGCTTGCTCCTTGGGCCAGACGATGGCGTTCAGCACGGCCTGGACCGCTTCGGGGGTCTGGGCCTGGCGCACCTGCTTTTTGGCGGTCAGGCGCACGGCTTCGATGGCCGCGCCCATACTGTGCCAGGCTTGGGCCATGTCTAGGATGGTTTCGGCCACGGCCTTGGCCGTGTCGGCGGTGATGCCCACCTCGCCGGCAATGAGTGGATAGTCGGCCGGGTCGGGATTCTCGGCGGCCAGGAACTGGCGGGCTTGGGCCTCCTTGGCCAGGTAGGTCATGGCCCGGCCGGGTGTCAGGCTGATATACGGCGCAAGCAGCGCATCGGCCTGGGCGTCGATGGCGGCCTCGGCGTCGGCCTGGATCGCGGCCATGTCCGGTTGCCACGAGGCCGTGGCCGCGTCCCAGGTGTGGCGACGGCTGGGCGGCGGGGTCAGGGTCGCGCCTTCGGGGAGCGGGCCGACGGCCAGGATGGTCATGGGCTGGCCGTCGGCCGTGGCGTAGGCGACCTGGCCCCGGTGATCTTCCACCACGCGCCAGGCCTCGCCGTCGAAAACCGGCACCTGCCCATTGCCGACCAAGGGCGGCATCGCGTCGGTGGTATTGGCCGGCTGCAAGTAATTGGGGCTGCCGTCCGGGTTTTGCGGCCGGGCCGGGGACAGCCGTGCCTCGCACTGGCCAAGGAAAACGCCCTGGGCATCGTACAGATAGGAAAGCTTCACGGCCTACCTCCAACGAATGATGAACATGACGCTCACGTTTTTCATGCGGGTTTCCGAAGCCATGGGCACATTGGCAAAAGCCCCCGGCACCACCCCATCCGAGGACACCTGAAAATCCCGGGTGTAATAGTTGTAAGTGCCATTGTTCCAGGCCTGGGCATCCGGCACGCCTGTGCCGCCGCCGGCCGTGCCGACCACGCCGCCCATGGGATGGTTGTGCCTTTTGGTGGCGTCGTCCTGGCTGGAACCAACGTGGTCGCCACCAGTGCGAAGAGCCGCGTCAGGGTCCTTGCCGCGTCCGTGGTCCCAGCCGCGCGGCACCACGCCGCGCAGGTCCGGCCCTCTGAAATAGCCGGTCGGCGCGGTTCCCCAGGTATGGCCAAGCACTGCAAAGAGGGCCGGGTAATCGACAATAAGCAGCAACGGCCCAGCGCACTCCAGCCAGTCGTCGCTGGCCGGCAGGGTTTCGCTCATCCACAGACGGACCTCGCCCACCATGCCCGCGCCGGAGAGCAGGCCAATGGCCTGGCGCAGCTGGTCATAGTCGCCCTTGATCGGCGTTATGCCGGCGGCCTCAATGGTGCGGGTCAGGTTTTCCTGGACGTCGTTGAGCCAGGCGGCCGTGACCACCGTGGCCATTTGCGGGACGGTCGGGTCCCCTTCGGTAAAAAGACGCTGTACGGCCCCGGGGCCGTCGATTCTGTGCATGGTGATTATCCTCCGTAGGCAAAGTGGACCATGGTGTGGGCCGGGGCGGCGTTTCGGATGGCGCATTCCAATAGCTGGTTGCTCCAGCTGGCCAGCGGTTCGCCCGCGCCGCTCATGCCGGCGCGAAAGAGCGTCGTCGGTTCGCCCGAGGCGTGGACCATCCAGACGTATTGCCAGGGCGCGCCCTGGGACAGGGACTGCCCGGCGCTCCAGCCAGCGGAAAAGAGGGTTTCGTAATTGGTGATCCGGTCGCCGGCCCGGGCAAAGCCGGCCTTGAACTGGTCGAACTCTTCGATGGTGATGGCGTAGCCCAGCTGCCCGGCCAGCCAGATGAAATAGGCCCGGTTGATGCCGGCGCGCTCGGGCAGGGCGATGGCCAACAGCGCCAGGCGCTCCTGGAGGAGCAACCCGGGCTGGCGGCAGTCGCCGGGCAGGTCGTAGACGCGCTCATAGTCTTCCAGCCATTCCAGCGCCGCCAAAGGCGTGAGGCCGCGAAGCGGATCAAGGCTGGCGGCCAGGGCCGCGTCCAGGGTCAGGCCTTCGGCGGCCAGCTCGCCCACGATCCGGCCGGTGGGGGCGTAGCTGGACGGCAGCAAGGCCGCCAGCAGCGCGGCATGGCCGTCCATCACAGCGCCTCCGCCTGCACCAGCCCCAGGCGCGGCCATTCCAGGCGCTTGGCGTCCACCACGGCCACGAAGTTGGCTTGCGGCACCTTCACCTGACGGTCAATGACGCCCGGCAGGCTGGAGGCCACGGCCTCGATCTTGGAGCGGTAGACCACGCCGCCGGGTGGCAAATCGGCCAGGGCGGCGGCCAGGGCGTCCTGAAGCTGGGCAGTGTACAGGGCCAGGGTGGTGACGGCTGCGTCAAGGCGCACGGCCACCTTGACCGTGACGTTGACCGGCGTTGGCGAC
>NZ_MLBG01000122.1 GCF_001936595.1 Desulfovibrio sp. DV | reverse complement strand
AGCCCGGCCCGACGGCCCGCCGGCCCCGGCCGGCCAGACGCCGACCGCGCCTGGAGCGCCGGCCGCGCCCGGTACAGCCGTGCCGCCCGTTCCCCGGCCAGCGGCCTCCCGGCGGCCCCGGCCGCCCCGGTGACCAACCCCGACGCCGATCTCGGCACGGCCATCGAGGTCGAAGTGTTGGACCGTTTCCCCAGCCAAAAGCCCAAAAAAGCCAAACCGGCCCCCGGGAAGGCGAGCAGCCGGCCGGGGAGGCCCCAGGTGCCGGCGAGGCGGCCTCTCCAGCCGGCCCCGCGCCGGCCGGCCCTGACCTCACTGCTCCGGGCCTTGGTCCTGACGCGGCCGTCCCGGCCGAGCCGGCTCCGCGCCGGGCCACGCGCCAGCGCCGCCACAAGCCCGCCGCTGTCGAGCCGGGTCCCGGAACCGAGACCGTCCAACCGCCCCAGGGAGCCGATCATGGGCAAACGCCCTAGTCTGGCCGCGTTTTTAACCGCGCTCCTGGCCGCCCTGGCCCTGGCCGCACCGGCCCCGGCCCTGGACCTCGACCCCAGGCCCGGGCCGGCCCCTTTGCGCCTGCCCGGAGAGCTCTTTGGCCAGGACGGCGCGACCGAAGGCCGGCTGCTGGTCAAGATCGGGGCCAAAAAGGTCAAATACTCCCGCGTGCTCGAAACCGCCCCCCTGGCCCTGGACGGCCGGGTCGAGGCTCCGGGCGGCCGCACCGCCCTGACCCTGGCTGCGGCCAAGGGCGGCCCGGACATCGCCCTGGGGCGCTTTAACGAAGTGGCGCTCGACATCCGCGACGCCGCGCCGGACAACCCCACCCTGGCCGCCCTGACCGTCACCACCCCCACGGGGCGCACCTACGGCAGCGATCCCCTGGAATGCGTGGACCGCCTGGGCGACACCTATCTGGCCGCCATTGCCCCGGACCAGTCCGTTGCCGTGGCCGGGGCCGCCTGGGCCGACAAGAACGCCCTGTATCTGGCCCGGAGGGTCCTGGACCTGCCCTTTGACGACGTCTGGCGCACCACCCAGGACGGCCCCTCCACCTTCCTGCAACGCCGCTTTGACCGCGACGCCCTGGATCTTGGCGCGGTGGACATCATTTTGCGCCGCCCGGCCCCGGTCCAGCTCAATCTCGTCCTGGCCCTGGACCCGGCCAACCCCCGGTCGCGCACCGTCCTTGACTGGTATGCCCTGGCCAAGCGCACCTTTGCGCTGCCAGACGGCCGCACCGTCCTTCGCGTCTACGTGGGCCGCTATCTGCGCGAGCGCCATCCCGGCATCAAATGGGCGCGGCTCAAGGAAATAAGCCTGATGTTTTTCCGCCAGGGACCGGCCGAAGTGGCCCGGGACCGGCTCATCCAGCGTCTGGTCTTCACCGCCTCGGGCTTTGACCCGGCCATGCTGGCCCAAAGCGGCCTGCCCGGACGCCTGCCCACCCGGGTGCGCGAACCCTTTGCCGGGACGCGCCGGGTCTTTGTCAACGTGTCCCAGGCCGCCGCCGCCATCGGTCCCGGCGGCACGGCCCGGGTGGGCCTGACCCTCGCCCCCATGGCTCCGGGACAGCCCGGCGGCGGCACGGCCGAGGCGGCCTTTCTGGCGTTGACCTCGCCGCGCCGCGACACCCCGGCCTTTCTGGCTGCGGCCGACGAACTGGCCACGGGCCTGGGCGCAACCCCGGACATCAGCCGCCCGGACGGCGGCGTGCCCGTGGCCGCCCTGTGGAGCCTGGCCCCGCCCTTTGCCCGCACCCAGGGGTCCGGGCCGTCCCGGCCCGGCTTCGGACAAATCGAGGCCGAACCGGTCTTCGTGTCCGGCGGCCAGGGGCTCTTTACCGCTGCCGGCGGGGTGCGCCTCTTTCGCACCCCGGCCGGGCTGACCGTCGAAGGCCGGGGGCCGGGCCTGACCATGGCCGTTGACGCCGCCTTTGCCCGGCAAGCCGGCTCCGAGCACTTTTTCCGCCTGGACATCGGCCGCGCTCCGGGCCTGACCGACGTGGCCCTGGCCGTCTATGCCGCCGGGGAGTCCAACCCGGCGAAGATCTATCCCCTGCGTCCGGGCCAGCCCGTCGCCCTGCCCGGGCTGCCGGCCAGGGTTGTCCGGGCCGAAGTCCGGTTCGCCTTTTCGGGCCGGGAGTTTTCCCTGCCCATCACCCGGGCCATGCTGGTGGCCGTGCCGGCCGGTCCGGCCAGCGCCGGCCTCTACGACGCCGCCCTGCCCTGGCCGGCCACCTCGGCCGGACTGCCGGTCGAGACGGCCGGCCAGCCGGCCTATATCCCGCGCACCGCCCTTGGCTCCATGGCCTGGCTGACCGCCGCCTTCGAACTGGTGGGTGATCCGGCGGCCGTGTCCGTGGCCGGCGGCGATGCAGCCGTGCCCGACACCCGGTCCGGCCTCCTGGCCGCCCGCCTGCCGGCCGGCCCGACCCCGGCCACCATCGCCGTGGCCGGCCTTGGCGGACAGCCGCCGGGCCGTCTGGAACTGGCCGATCCGGTCTTTTCCGGTGACGTGCAGGCCGGCTGGCGGACCTTTTTTGCGGCCACACCCCTGCTCTCCCTGGCCGACATCCGCCACACCCCCGGCCCCATTACCGAGGAAACCGCCGCCCGCTTAAACGCCGCCGACGACTGGCTGGGCATCGGCCCGGCCCGGCTGCCGGCCAAGGCCGCATCCGTGCGCTTTTTTGAAAATCCCTGGTACGGCGTGTCGGCCCTGTGCTTTGAAACCGACGCCCCGCTCCATCTCTCCCGCTTGGCCGCACCGGCCCCGGCAGCCGGTCCGTCCGGCGGTCCGGGGACGCTTGGCCGGATCCTGGCCGCGCTTGGGTTGGCCGCTGCGGTGGCCGTGGCCCTGCGTCTGGCCGGCCCGGGGCGGATGGTCGGGCTGGTTACCGGGCCGTGCGCCTGGCTGGCCTCCCCGCCGGCCGAGGCTTCGGCCATCCGCCGGGAGCGCCTGCTCTTCGGGGGGCTGGCTGCCGGGCTTTGCCTGGTGGCCCTGGCCCTTGGCGGCGTGGCCGGACGGGTGGCCCTGGGCCTTGCCGGGCTGGCCCTGGTTCCGGTATGGCGGGTGTGCGCGCCGGCCGTGGCGGGCCGGCTGTCGCGGCCGCTTCCCGCCCTTGGCCTGTGGCTGGCGGCCGGGACCGGCCGCAGCTATTTCCTGGGCTTTGCCCTGGCCCTGGCCCTGGCCGCGGTCCTGCGCAGCCTTCACCTGCTGTCGGCTTCGGAATTTTGCGCCCAGGCCGGCCTGTACGCCTTCCTGGCCGGCCTCGCCCTGCAACTCTACCCCACTGCCACCAACCGGGCGGCCGCCCCCGAGGACATCCGTTCGTGAAACGCTTTCTCAAGCAGAATATCGTCATCCTCATCCTGCTCAATTCCGGCAACCTGTTTAACTACCTCTTCCAGCTGGTGGTGGGCCGGTCCATGAGTCCGGCGGATTTCGGCAGTTTTAACGCGCTCAATCAATTCCACCATGGTCATCTTTTCCGCGCCCCTGGCCATTGTCCCCCTGGTCATCGCCCGGTTTACCGCCCGGTTTGTCCTGACCGACATGGGGCTGGTCCGCTCGCTGCTCGGCCGCGCCCTGGTCCTGGCCACCGGTCTGGCCGCCCTGGCCTATGGCCTGGGCGTGCTGGCCCTGCCGGCCCTGCAGTCGTTTCTGCACATCGAAGCCGCCTCCCCCATCCTGCTCATGCTCGGCGTCATGGCCGGCTCGTTTATCCTGCCGGTTCCCTGGGGCATGTTGCAGGGCCTGCAGCGTTTCACCGGCTACGGCATCGCCGGGGCGTCCAATGCCTGCTTCCGGTTCCTGGGGGCGCTGCTCTTTGTCTGGGGGCTGTCCTTCGGCATAAACGGCGCCCTGCTTGCCAGCCTGACCGGCATTGCCGCGGCCCTGTGCGTCAATTTCCTGTTTCTGCGCGACGTGGTGCCGGTCAAAGCCAGCCCCCTGCCCCAGGGTCTTCTCAAAGAAATCGGGACCTATTCCGTGGGGATGCTCCTGTCGTCGATCATCGTCATGGTGCTTGGCAACCTCGACATGGTGCTGGTGCGCCACTACTGCGACCCCGAAGGGGCAGGGCTCTACGCCACGGCCGCCATCCTCGGGCGCATCGCCTTTTACCTGCCCTCGGTGCTCATGAGCGTGCTTTTCACCGAGGCGGCCTCGGCCAAGGAATCCGGGCGAAACGACCTGTCCTCCCTGTGGCTGTCCATGGGCATGACAGCGGCCCTGGGCGGCGGGTTTGCCCTTTTTTGCCTCATCGGCTCGGATTTCGTGGTCCACCTGCTCTTTGGAGCCGAGTATGCCGCAGCCGGACCGCTGCTCTCGGTCATAAGCGCGGCCATGGCCTTGCTCGCCGTGGCCAACATTCTCTTTGTCTATTTCCAGGCCCGGTCCGAATTCGGATTTGTCTGGTTCCAGGCGGCCGGGGTCGGGCTTTTCCTGGGGCTGACCTTTTTTTACCACGACTCGCCCATGACCGTTGCCTGGCTGCTGTTTGCCGGCATCGCCGTCATGCTGGCCGGGTCGCTTCTGTGGCTGCTTGGCCGGGTGCGCGCCCGGCGGGCCGACCACGCCGGGGCATAAGGAGGCCATGATGGGCGGCAACACCTTTGGTTCGATCTTTCGGCTGACCACCTACGGCGAATCCCACGGCCCGGCCCTTGGCGGCGTCATCGACGGTTGCCTGCCCGGCGTGGCCCTTGGCGAAGCCGATATCCAGCGCGAGCTCGACCGCCGCCGGCCCGGGGCCGGCGGCCTGACCGGCACCGCCCGCAAGGAACCCGATGCCGTACGCCTGCTCTCCGGAATTTTCGAGGGCGAAACCACGGGCACGCCCATCGCCTTTGTCATTGAAAATACCGACCAGCGCTCGCGGGACTACGAAGCCGCCAAAAATCTCCTGCGGCCGGGCCATGCCGACGGCACCTATCTGGCCAAGTACGGCCGGCGCGATTACCGGGGCGGCGGCCGGGCCTCGGCCCGGGAAACTGCCGCCCGGGTGGCCGGCGGGGCTGTGGCTGCGGCCATGCTCGCCCCCTACGGCATCGAAGTCGTGGCCTATACCGTGGAATTCGGCGGCATCCCGGCTGCGGCCATTGACCCGGCCGGCGCGGCCGACCGGCCCTTTTGCGCCCCGGACCCGGCTGTTATCCCGGCCTGGGAAGCCCGGGCCAAAGAAGCCATGGCCCGGGGCGACAGCCTGGGCGGCATTGTCGAGGTGGTGGCCACCGGCGTTCCGGCCGGGCTTGGCGAGCCGGTGTTCGATAAGCTCGACGCGCGGCTGGCTTACGGGCTCATGGGCATCGGCGCGGTCAAGGGCGTGGAGATCGGGTCGGGATTTGCCGCCGCCCGGGCCACCGGCTCGACCAACAACGACCCCATTGTCAGCCCGCCCGAGACAAACAACGCCGGCGGCATCCTGGGCGGCATCGCCAACGGGCAGCCGGTGGTGGCCCGGGCGGCCATCAAGCCCATCCCGTCCATTGCCCTGACCCAGCGCACGACGGATATTTTCGGCGCCCCGGCCGAGATCGTGGTGGGCGGCCGGCACGACCGCAGCGCCATTCCCCGCGTCGTACCGGTGGTGCGGGCCATGGTCTTGCTGGTGCTGGCCGACCTGTGGCTGGCCCAGCGCGTTCTGACGGCCTGATCCCGGCCCTCGCGGGGACTGGCCGGACAGCATTCTTTTCAGGCTTTCTCCCCATTTCCAGGGGTCTGGGTCCGCGTCCTCACGAGACTGTTACTTTTTGACTCAAATTGCCTGCCCCTTGCCCCAATCTTTCCTCTTTCGGCTAACGCACTAAAATAGAGTGATAAATTCTAGAAAAACGCTTCCTTGCCACCCGGAGGGAATCGCTTTTTGCGCGGATTTGTCTTGAAACACGCTTCATTTTCCCGTATTCTACTTCTAAACATGTGTTTTTTTGCTACTTTCCGACATGGTGCGATCCTTGCTTTGCGGCTGGTATCCCAAGGAAGCTCCATGCCCCCACGAGCCCGGGTCGTCAGATCTGAGACCGGTACGGCATATCCGGCACAGAGAGCTGGCCAGGCTTTACGTAAAAGATGCAACATCGCGCTGCCGCACAACGAAGGAGGCGAATATGGATGTACCCAGCAAGAGCAACAAAGCTTGGGCAGACATCGTGACCGGGAAAAAGACATTCCAACTCAAGTTTCTCGCTGCCAAAATTTTGCTTGGACGACTGACTCGCGCAGTCAAGGAAGATCCTTCGCCGGAAAACATCAGTTCCAGCGTAGACCAGATCTACGCGATCTTCGCCAACAACGTAAATATGCCCAGCGTTCAGGACGACTTGAAAACCATTTTCGGCTAGGAGGGTATCATGCAACAGACCATCTCCACCGTAGCGGATATCAAACAGAAGATTGAAGCAGGCCGCAAACTCCTCCTGGCCGGCGATGAAGACGCCCTGCGCCAGCTGCCCAAGGGCGACTGGATTGCCGGGACCATTCCCTATTTCATTTCCGCCTCCGAAGGCGGCATGGTCAGCCGGGAAATGATCTGCGCCACAGACATCACCGACTGCACCGCAGCCATTGAAATCGCCACCTACGACGCTGACAGCCTGGCCCGGGTCTATACCGAAGGCCCCAAGCACGGATTCAGTTTCATCATCCTGCCCGCTGCCAGCAAGACGCACTTGGCCTTTGCCTTAAATGGCCCCAATTACAAAGATTTCGGCATCCGCCCGCTGATTGGCTGGGTGGCCGGCGTCCACTTGAGCGATCTTGGCAAGAAGACCCCCAAGGTGGTCAACGGCCGCACCGGCGAGATCCTCGAAGACGCCGCCCTGGTGCTCCAGGCCCAGCTGCCCGAAGGCAAAGTGGCGGAAATCGGCATCATCAACCTGTTTGAGCAGGGCGGCGGCGACATCCTGACCTTTGCTTCCGACGGCTTCTCGGCCAAGGACGTCATGGTCAACGGCGAAAAACGCAATTTCGCCGCCTATATCGTCAAGAACAAGCTCGACACCAAGCTGCCGCTCGTGGCCGACTACTACGGCGCCATGGTCAATATCAGCTTCCAGGACGTCGACGAAGTGGAAGGGCAGGTCAAATTCTACGCCCCGGTCTTTACCGGCATCCGCTACAAGCACGCCCGTCCCGTTCTCGACTACGTCAAGGTCTTCAACGACCGCCTGAGCAAGGAAGGCTCCATCGACTCCGCCCGGGTGGCCTTCTCCTGCAACTGCATCCTCAACTACCTGTACTCCGAGTTGGAAGGCAAAAAGACCGATCCCTTCACCGGACCGGTCACCTTTGGCGAAATCGCCTACCAGCTGCTCAACCAGACCCTGGTCTATCTTGAGATCATGGACGTGTAGGGGAGAGGCGACGCCAGGGAACACAGGACGTACCATGTGCCAGGGCCGGCCGGCCGTCATCCGGAAAGACGGACCGACGTAACCGCGACGTCGGGATCGGCTCCTGGTCCCAGCGACAGTCCTCGAAGAGTGGGAGGCTGCTTTCCCGGTTGCCAGACCGGGAAGGCGGCCTCCCCGTATTTTGGGCGCGGCCGACCCCTGCTGGCCGGGAGCGCCTGACCCACGAAACCGGCCTGCCCATCCGGCACCCGGACCGGCCACGCCGGCATCCCCCAAAACTTCCCGCCGCGACCCGGCAACGCAGCCGCCCGGATACCGTTACGCGTCGTCGCCGGGCCGGCGCAGGGCATTGATCTTGTCCACCAGATACTGCTCGAGCTCCCGGCGATCCTTGCGAATACGCATCAACTCGGCTTCAAGCACCCGCACCTTGCCGCCAAGGGCCGCGCCCTCGGCCCGGGCCTGCTCCAGTTCCTCCCGCAAGGCCGCAACCGTCTCCTGGGGCAGGGCAGGCACCGCAGCCGCTCCCCCGGCCCGGCCCAGATGCTCGGCCAATGACCGGGCAATCTCGGAACCGATGGCTGCAGCCATGGCCAGCATGGTCTCGGCCTGCCCGGCCTGCCCGGCCTGCCCGGCCAGTCCGGCCAGTCCGGACGAGCCGGAAGCCCCGGCCGCAACCACCTCGCCGCCCACATTGACCGGATAGCGCCGCGACAAGGCTGCCCGCACGTCGCCGGTCGCCATGCCCTGGCCAAGCATTCCGCCGATCTCGCGAAACACCTCCACCGCTTCGGCCCGGAAGCGCTTGTTGCGGCCGTTGCCCATGCTCGGCAGCACATCGTCAAACCGGTTCTTCCAGTAATGCAACGTCGATTCCGGCACATCCAGAATCTTGGCAATAGCGGCAATGGAATAGAGGCGGCTGTCAGCCACGGCGTCACTCCCTGGTAGTAGACCGGCGATACGTCCTTGCCACAGCCTTGAAGCACCCGGCCCGCCCTGTCAAGACGGGCCGGACGGCCGGGGATTGGCCCCTGTCACCAAGTGCCACAGAATCGTCGACAGCCGTGCGCAAAACCTCAACAGAGTCGTAACCGGCCCCGGCTACCAAACAGCAGCCGCCAAGCACAGGCCAGCCGGCCAGGACGGCCAACGAGGGAGAACGCCATGGATGCTATCCAGCACCCCGACATCTTTGCCCTGAACCCGAATTTCGGTGGAACGCCCCTGCGCCGGGCCCTGGCCCTGGCCGAACCGGCCCTGTCCCGGCTCCTGTCGCTTGGCCGGTTGCGCGACATCTACCGCAGCCTGCCCCGGGGCCTCGACGCCCCGGGATTCATCGATGCCCTGCTTGCCGCCATGGACGTGGACATCCGGGCCAATGCCGAGGAGCTCGAGCGCATCCCCAAAACCGGGCCGGTGGTGGTGGTGGCCAACCACCCCTTCGGCTGCCTGGAAGGGCTGGTCCTGGCCAAGATGCTCCTGACCGTGCGGCCCGATGCCAAAATCATGGCCAATTTCCTGCTCTCGCGCATCCCGGAACTGCGCGATCTGTTCGTCTTCGTCGATCCCTTCGGCGGGGCGTCGGCCACCGCCACCAACGTGCGCCCGCTCAAAGACTGTCTGACCGTGCTCAAATCCGGCGGCGTGCTCGGCATCTTCCCGGCCGGGGCCGTCTCCCATCCCCGATTGGTCAACGGCCGCCTGGAGGTGGCCGATCCGAAGTGGAGCGCCACCGTGGCCAGACTCGTGCGCAAAACCGAAGCAACCGTGGTGCCGGTGCGCTTCGCCGGCCGCAACAGCCGCCTGTTCCAGGCCCTGGGCCTGGTCCACCCCATCCTTCGCACCCTGATGCTGCCCCGGGAATTCGCCAACAAACAGGGAGCCACCGTCGAAGCCCGCATCGGCAGCCCGGTGCCTTTTGCCCGGCTCGAACGCCTGGCCAGCCGCAACGCCGCGCCTGATGATTGCATCATGCGCTACCTGCGCCTGCGCACCGCCCTTTTGCGCGACCGCCCGAACAAGCCCCGCCGCCTGCCACCGCTTTTGCCGCCCAAATCCCACTCCCGCCAGGAAGCCCTCATCCCGGCCGTGGACCAAAACCTCCTGGCCGACGAGATCACCAGCCTGCCGGCCGGCTCGATCCTGCATCAAAGCGGCGAATTCGCCGTCATCGAGGCCAAAGCCGAGGCCATCCCCCTGGCCCTGCGGGAAATCGGGCGGCTTCGCGAATACACCTTTCGCCGGGTCGGCGAAGGAACCGGCAAATCCTGCGACCTCGACAGCTTCGACCCCTTTTACCGCCACCTGTTCCTGTGGAACATCGAAAAACGCGAGATAGCCGGAGCCTACCGCATCGGACGCACCGACGAACTGCTGGCCGCCAAAGGCCCGGCCGGCCTCTATACCAGCACGCTGTTCGTACTCAAGGCCGCCTTTTTCCGGCAGATCGACCCGGCCCTGGAAATGGGCCGCTCGTTTGTGCGGCCGGAATACCAGAAAAGCTACGCCCCGCTGCTGCTCCTGTGGAAAGGACTGGCCCAGATGGTCGTGCGCGAGCCCCGCTACCGCATCCTGTTTGGCCCGGTCAGCATCACCAGCGAATACAAACACGCCTCGCGCCGCATCATGGCCGGCTACTTCGAAGGCAATGTCTCCCACCCGGCCCTAGCCCGGCACGTCAAACCCAAAACCCCCCTTCGCGGCCAGACCTGGCTGGCCCGGGCGGCCAAAACCCTGGTCGCCGACCTCGACGACCTGCTCGCGCTGATCGACGACATCGAAGCCGACCGCAAAGGCATCCCGGTGCTCTTGCGCCAATACCTCAAACTCGGCGGCAAACTGCTCGCCTTCAACGTGGACAAGGACTTCAGCGACTGCCTCGACGGCCTCATCGTCGTGGACCTGCTCAAGGCCGACCGCCGCCAGCTCGAACGCTACATGGGTAAAGACGGCCTCGCCGCCTTCCACGCCTACCACAACACCCCCGAAACCATCGAACACTGCGCCTGACCTCCCACCCCGCATCCCGCCAGTCTTACCCAAAACCAATGCGGCCGGGCTTCCCGGCCGCTGGCGAGTCGGGGTCCGGGATTTGGCCGGCGGTTTCGGGGCGGCCTCCGCCCTGAGACCACCGGCCAAATCCCGGACCCCGTTTTCTCACGCCCACACCCACACCACGCCCTCCCCAACCCCATCGCAGGGGTCCGGGGGGATCATCCCCCCGGCGGGGTTCGGGGCAGCGCCCCGACGGGGTTCGGGGCAGCGCCCCGATTCGCTTCCCGGCCGCCAAGCATTGACTTCCCGGCAACAAAGCTGGAACAAAGGCCCCGAACGATACGCTGTGCGACGGCGTGCCAAAGCCGCGCCAAAGCCGCGTCGCCGCGCAAAGGGAGAATAATCGCCATGGATGCCGTAAGTTTCGCCGTCCTTCGCCGGGCTCTGGACTGCCTGGCCCTGGCTGAGGACACCGGGCGCAGCCTGGACGCCATGCTGGCCGGCCTGCTGGCTGTCTTGTCCGAGACGCCGGCCCTTGGCCATGCGGCCGTGGTGTTGCTTGACAGCGACGACCGGCCGGCCATCCGGGCCAGTCTGGGCGCACCGGATATGAGCCTTATTTTGTCGGCGACGCTGGAGCGTGGACCGGAGGCGTTATTGGCCCGGGTGTTGCGGCGCGGGGCCGCGGCCGTGATTGCCGACAGCGGGGGCGAGGTGGTGGCGCAGCCCGGCGAGGCGGCCATGCTGGCTGCGCCGGTGGTTGTCGCCGGGGCCGGATGCGGCTGGTTTTTTGCCGACAGGCTGCTTGGCGGCGAGGCGACGCTGGCCGAGGAGCTGCGCACGGCCATGTTTGTGGCCGGGCTCATCGGGCGCATGACCGACATGGCCACCACGGCGGTTGTCCAGGGCAGCGGCCTGATTCAGGAATTGGCCTTTTTGCGCTCCAAGGTATCGCTGCGCTACCGCCATATTTTTTCCGACGGCCAAAGTGCCGTCATGCGCCAGCTGCGCTCCGAAACAGACCGGGCAGCCCTGTCCGACGCGCCGCTGCTGCTGGTCGGCGAGGCCGGGGCCGGGCGGGCGGTGCTGGCCCGGCTCATCCACGAGCTTTCGCCCCGGGCGGTGCGCCCCTTTGCCGTCTTTGAGGCCGGGGATGAAACCGAAGCGGCCACGGCCGGGTTGCGGCTTTTCGGCAGCGCCCGGGGATTTACCGGCGGCAGCAGCCCGGGACTTCTGGAAGAGGCCGAGGGCGGCATGGTGCTCATCGAAGACGCCCACCTGCTGCACCCGGAGACGGCCAAGCGCCTGGCCGGCTATCTGTCCACCGGGACATTTACCCGCCTGGGCGGCGGCCGGCTGCGCCGGGCAACAACCCGGCTGGCCTTCCAGGCATCGGTCGCCGGCTTGTCGCCGGAACTGGCTGCGGCTGCATCGCCCCAGGCCATCCGGGTGCCGAGCCTGCGCGAGCGGCGCGAGGACATCCCGGCCCTGCTCGACCATCTGCTCACCCTGGAAGCGGCCCGCAGCGGCCGGCGCATGACCCTGACCTCCAAGGCCCTGCGGGCCCTGGAGACGTATGACTGGCCGGGCAACATCCGCGAAATGGAATTGATGACGACCCGGCTGGCGGTGACCGCGCCCGAGGATCGCATCGATATTGCCGACATACCGCCGGAGGTGTTGACCGAGGGCGAGCGGCCGCCGGTCCTGCCTGAGGATGCGGCCGAACTGCGGGACATGGAACGCCAGCAGGTGTTAAGCGCCCTGGAGCGCCATGGCTGGGTGCAGTCCCGGGCCGCCCGGGAACTGGGTTTGACCCTTCGCCAGATCGGCTACCGCATCCGCAAATACGGCCTGGCCCGTGACGACGACGACGCCCAGGCGTCCTGACCCGGAGTGTCTGCCATGCCCCAATCGCTCAAGGATTTCATTGATATCGCCTTCAAGCTGGCGCTCCTGGCTGCCGTGGCCTGCGGCCTGTATCTGTACGGCGAAGGCCGAAGCGTCGGCCGCTACCAGTACATCGCTAATGGCGAACAGGAATACGTCATGGATACGGTGACGGGCGTCATCTACCAGGGCGGGTTTTCCATGGACCACGTCACCGGCAAGGAGACCCTGCCCGGGGGTGGGGCAAAGCCGCGAAAGTGAGTTGTATCATTAATAATATAAGTTATTATGAACAGTTGAAATTGCCGCCGGCGGCAACCGCGTGGTAAAAGGCGGTTCCACCCGACGAGAGCGCGCGGCTCGTCAAAGGAGGGGCCATGACCCACAACGACAAGACGTTCCTGTTTTATCTCGGTTTTGACGACACGGACACCAAAACGTCGCCCAAAGGCACGGGCCGCACCATCCGCGATTTCTGCGCCACCCTGCCCGACACCTGCCGCCTGCAGGCCGTGCTGCGCCACCAGCTGCCCAAGCGGCCGGAAATTCCCTATACCAGCAACAACAGTTCGGCCTGCGCCGTCATCGAGACCGATGACCCGGGCCTTGGCCGCTTCATCTTTGACAGCGCCGCCGCCTACCTCACCGCGTTCGCGCCCGAGGGCAGCGACCCCGGCGTGTGCCTGGCCGAGCGCCGAAGCGTCAGCGATGCCCTGGTGGCCTTTGCCCTGGCCTGCAACGGCGGCAAGGTCAGCCAACAGCAGGCCATGGCTGCCGCGGCGGACATTTTGCTGGCCGGAGTCGGCGGCACCAACGACGGCCTGATCGGTGCGGCCGCCGCCGTGGGCCTGACCCGCCACGGCTGGTGCGGCCGGTTCATCGAACTGGGCGACATGCGCTCGCTGCCGGCCACCGTGACCGTGGGCGAACTGCTTTCCCGCGGCATCCAGGTGGCGTCGGTGGACCGCGATCCGCTGATCCCGCTCCCGGACGACGCTATCGCCACCGGCGGCTGGCTGCGGCCCTCGCTGTTGGCCGGGCAGGCCGTGCTGCAGGTGCGCGCCGACGGCGACGGCCGCTGGGTGGCCGCGCTTGGCAAACGCGGCGACAAGGCGGCGTAGACGGTGTAGGCAAAAAAGTGGGGCGCTGCCCCACGCCCCGCCGGGGGGAGGGTAGCCCCCCGGAACCCTCGGCGGGAAACACGTTTCAGCCGCGATTGTGATACCGCTCGACAAAAGCGAGCAGCCCCCTGGCCTGGCGCTCCATGTAGCCGACCCAGGCGTCAAGCACCTCGCGGCCCTCGGCCGTCACGGTATACACCCGCTTGGCCGGGCCGGAACCCGTGGCATCCCAGGCGGAAGCCACCAGCCCCTCCTCCTCCATCTGGCGCAAATGCCGGTAGATCATGCCCGGTGGCGCATCGCCCTTTAAAAACCCAAATTCTCCGATATGTTGCAGCAGCTCATAGCCATGAGACTGCCCGTCCAGCAAAGCCATCAGAATCGAGGGCTGCATGTAGCGGTCCTGTTTTCCGGGACCGACCTTCTCCGACATCGTTTCCGCTCCTTGACATATGTACTTAAAACACCTATGTTGCGATTAACAACCAAACAGGGCAACCGCCCCATCGGAGGAAACCATGGCCAAGATATTTGCGCGCGAGCGCCGCAAGATCGAACAGGGCGAGAAGAAGCCGCGTTTCCGCGTGGTGGCCGCCACCGGAGACATCAAATTTTTTGCCGAGCACATCCGCAAGCGCGAACTGGAAGCCATCGCTGCCTCCATCGGTGCAGAGCTGGTGTACCTGCCCACCGACCCGGCCGGCGTCGGCGGTGGTAAGGAAGCATAAGAAACGAGAAGAGAAGACAAGAAAAGATGCCTCCGGCGGCCGGGAGGGGGTAACCCCCTCCCGGACCCTCCCTATCGGGACGGCGCAGTGGCCGGCCAAGCGTTGCTTGGCCGGCCACTGCGCCGTCACAACATGGTGGGGCCGAATTTCGGGAGGCCGGTTGACATAGCATCCCTCCCCTGTCCTGTCGCTCTTGCTCGAACCTGTTCGGCCCCGTCTTCGGGGCCGAGGGCAGGTTGGGGGCGGAATTTGCCTGGGGCGGTTGCCGGGCTTTGGCGGCAATCCGCCCAGGCAAATTCCGCCCCCATCTTCGCCAGCCAGCCGCCGCCGACCAGCCTCCCGGCCACTTCCCA
>NZ_MLBG01000121.1 GCF_001936595.1 Desulfovibrio sp. DV | reverse complement strand
GGCGCAGTTGCGACTTGACCCCGTTTTCCCTTCTGCTACGCTAGATCGAGGACCACGGCGTGGCGGTGGAGCGTTGCGACTTGACCCCGTTTTCCCTTCTGCTACGCTTCATACGGAAATAGCCTGCTGAAATAGCAGGCTATTTCTCTGTGGAAGGTTGGGAAAAACGGCCGTGGCGCGATTAAAAAAGGGTGTACTGATCTCGTTTCTTCTTCGAAGCGCGCCGACTCGAGACAAAGGTGATGATCCTTTCGTATTGCTTGTCGGTTATCGTCACGATATCCACCTTGCCTCCTTCAGGCAGAAACCCCTTGATTTGCTTTACGTGGCGTTCCGCGACTTCCTTGCCTGGGCACCAACGCATATAGATTGAGAACTGACAGCGCTCGAACCCTTGGTTTTGCAAGCGCTTGCGAAATGCGTTCGCTTCTTTCCGTTCCTTTTTGGTAAGGACCGGCAGGTCGAACATAACGATCATCCACAAGATGCGGTACCTGCTCAGGATGGCCATGGCGGTGGAGGGGTATCTCCGAGCGGGATCAATGCAGACGGCAGCAGGAGTTGCCTTCGCTCCCCCATGAGGACGTCGGCCAGGGAAGAAGCCAGGGCTGCAAGGCAGCTTGAAACGGTCCCGGTCTTTTTGCGCAGGGGCATGTCGACGTTAGGCAGGGCGCTCAGCAAGCACTTGGCTTTCTTGTCCACAGACTCGATTTCACTCCGCTGAAGGCGCAACGCCAGCATATCCACGACGGGCCGAAAAGGTTCCATGAGATCATCAACGAGGGGCATGGAATTGCGGGCATTGCAGTGATGCAAGCCGAAGGCAGGGTGCAGGCCCGCGAGCATGACAGCCCGGGCAGTGGCAGCACGGAGGACGGTATAGCCGTAGTTGAGTTGGGCATTGATGCCTGGAGCGTCACGGTCCCGTCTGAAGTCCGGACCGAAGCAGGTCTTGAAATACAGTCGGGCGGCTTCGGCTTCGACGTTGTCGGGATCGCCTGATTTAACGGATTTGGCAAGGGCGCGCAGGTGCCCGCCCTTTGCCTCATGCAGTTCAGCGTTGCTGGCCTGGAGCAGGATTTTTACCTGGACGAGGGATTGCCAGAGACGTTTGCGCAATGGCAGTCCGGCCTCGGCCTGGGCCTTAATGCGCTGGCCGCTCAGATGGTGGCTGCTGAGCGGCCAGAGTACGGAGAGCGGCTGCATGTTGCTGCCGCAGAGCACGACCGGGACGGCGCGTTCGGCAAGCGCCGCCAGGAGATCGTTGGAATACGTTACTCCGTGGCCCGAGACGAGCACGCAGGCCAAATCATCCAAGGGGATTCTGCCGAGTGCCTCGTTGCCCGAGCGGACGGTAATGAAACCACGTTCCTTAGCCAAGTGGCGGTTAGAGCCGGCGATCTCCAGGGTCTGCATGGCGCATGATCCTCATGTAGGTCACTTTTCCTGTCGGACTGACGTACAAAGGTTTGGCCTGGCATTTACGAAGCGATTCTGGACTTGTTATGCATATGTATTTAAATTCATTTGATTTGCTGCGCTTTGATAGATTTGCTTCAAAATGCTCGGCGACCACTATTTTTTGGGCGGATTGTTTTACAATGTGAGCAATGATCCTTTTTGAATTGTTGTTTATTTCAATCATATCGCCGTTGAATAACTTTGTAATAAGTGGATCTGTTTCGGATGTGTTTGCTGTTTCTTGGTTATTTGCCTCGAAAGTTGATATGATTGTGCCATGCCATGACCCATCTTTGTGGAGGTAGATCGGATAGTATGCATTTGAGTCAGTCTTGAATCCTTTGTATGCAGTTCCTTCTGCATTATGAATAGGAGTTAGTCTGATTGTTTCGACAAGTCGAAGACGTCGAATTCCATTTTTTTTGAAAAATTGATGCACTTTTTCCTTGAACTGTTTTTCGGACAGATCGCCTAAGGCTTTGACAAGCTGTGCTTCTGCTTTGCTTTCAGCCATCCCTTCGCATTCCTGGGCCAGGGACAGACATTGTGCGAGCGGCATGCCGTTGCAGGCTGCGATGAGACGGGCCCTGAGGCCGCGCCCTTTTATCTTGAGGAGATCTCTCGGTTTTGAAAGAGTCTCCGCCGACACTCGGTGCTGTGCGTTGTTTCGAGCCTTCGGGGTGAGGTTTAAGATGCCGTATGCCGTATCGTTGTGCAAACGTCCCCCCAGGCCGTGGTCGGGGCGATGGGAAACAATGATCCGGTCATGAGCGGCAAGGGCTTCATCCCGGAAACCAGGCCATGGCTGTTCGAGATCGGCCAGGAAACGATCCAGGCCATTGGCAACCTCTCGCGCGTTGTGGTCGGCCACCTTCTTGAGCAGGCTGCGGTCGCAGACCCCGATCAAGACCGCATCAAGGGCGTGGTGGCGGTGATCGTTGCGATTTTTTTTCGGGAACCCCCAAGCATGGGCCAGAAGACGCGTCAGACGTCCGGGAGTCACCCATATTCTCCGTTTGTCGCAGATGCAGGCCAGATATTCGCCGGCAATGCGGCCGATGTACTGGGTATCAACCAACTGTCTGTCCAGAAAGTCTGCTTCACGCTCCAGCCGCTCCATGGCGTCGGGAGCGAATCTCCAGCACTTGTTCTCCGACAACCGGGCCGCGCGCTCCATAACACCTTCCCAGGAGTAGCCGTCCCGGGAGTCGCCGAAGGCCTCGGCAGGAGTACGGTTGAGTTTGTAACGGTTGGCCCGTCGCAGGCAAACGGTCTTGTTGGTCGGGCTGTCGTCGAGGCTGCGGCTGAAGGGGAGAATGTGGTCGATCTCCACTTCGTCGGACAACAGCATGGCCAGTCCGATTACATCCCCCGTGTACGGGCAACGCCGGACCGTCTCGTCGCGGCCCAGGTCTTCCCATAGCCTGAGACGCAGCAAGGCATCGGCCGTGACCTTGACTCCGCATTCCACAAGCCGGGTGCGACGTCTGTCGTTGGCGTCTTTTCCCTCCTTCTGGCGCTTGCGGATCTCCTGCATGGCGGCCGGACCGTTTTTAAGGTCTCGGGCCACTTCCACGATTATCTGGGCAGGCTTGCCATGGTCCTTTATCAACTCGTTGACGACCTTGCGCAACTGGTTGAGGGCGATATGAACGGTTGGGTTGGAGATCCGCCCAAGGCGCACCTCTTGCGGGTCAGTGTGCTTGCCGGAGCCGGGCTTGATGCTTCGAGGCAGGGCGATGCCGTAATAGGGCAGCCGTTCAAACACTTCGCCGGTGGAAAGGTCAGAGTGCGACTTGAACCCCGCGCGGACAACCGCTTCGCTGTAGGGGATCACGTCCCTTTCAAGCTGTTCGCATAAAGCGGCCAGGGTTTCCCGGCAAAAACGGGCGTAGCCGCTTGGCAGCGAGGCCTGGGCCACTGCGGCTGCCTTGGCTGGGTCGATGCTACAGCCTGAAACGAGTTCGGCGACGAGTTCTTCCTCATCTTCCGCTTTGATGAGCCGCTCCACCACATCCTCTCGAATCTCACGAGAAAAACTGGCCCAGGCCTTGCCGAATAGTTTTTTCCCGGAAAGGATTTTGGCCGATACGTCACCCTTGATGCCGTCCTTGGTGCCTGTATCCAGGTTGAAGGTGACGCTGGGAGGGAGTCCAAGCTTGACCCGGATTGCGTCGAAACTCAGATCCTTGCCGGTTTCGAGGATGACCAGCAGGGTGTTGCGTTCATCCAGGGTCAGGAGTCGTTCGGCCAGGTTGCCCGTGTCGAGAACGCGCAGATGGTTGAGGTCCTGAAGAATACGAAACCGCTGGGCGGTTGGAAGGGCTAGAGGCGCTCTGGGGTGCAAAGGCATCAAGGTGCAGAGCCCCGGATCTACTGGTTTAAGGGGGCGCTGATAGAAAATGATGTCACGCAGCCCTCCTTTCCCTTCTACACCTGCATCAAGTTGCGGGTGATAGGGGCGCTGCGCGGCGATAATGGCGTCAAATTCGGCTTCTGCCAGAGACCGTTGGGGGTAGAGGGCGTAGTCCACTCCGGCCCCCTTCTTGATGGGGCGAAAGCGGATTGGCCGGCCGGCCTGGCGGCAGTTGTGCAGATACTCCCCGAGCGTTCTTGTTCCGGACTCCTGAAGGGTTGCCGTCAATCTGGCAATGGCGGCCTTTATCTTTCCTGATTCCTGATCCTTATCCGTCTTCCGATTGCTTTTGAATCCGCGCCGCTGGTTGAGGTGGAAGAGGGCGCGCCCAAGTTCAAAGGGTTCAAGCCGGGCATCCAGCGCTTTGGTGCGCAACAGATATGGATCGAGCGCTGCAAGCTGCTTTCGCTGGCGCTCGTCAGGGGGCATGAGTCCACTGCCGATTAGCGCCTTGAGCAGTTCCTTGCGTCGCTTGAGAAAACGATCGCGCCGCCTCCGTGCCTGCCGAGCCAACCGCCTGTCCTCAGCAAGCGACTTGCCGCTTTTGGCGTCTCGGCCATCAGAAAAAATGCGAACCCCCATATTGATGACTTCTCCCGGATTGCCTTCGGGGAGCAGTTTGAGCATGCACCAACCGATAGAATTTGTGCCGAGATCCAGGGAGAGGCGATACGGGATATGTTCGCTGGACACTTGACTTGCTCCTGTTTGTTTGGCATTTTCCCCATACCCTTTGTAGCAGAAGGGAAAACGGGGTCTTCAGTAGGTCGTTAACAAGCTGAAGAGCACCAGCAAGGCGGACTTCGGTCCGCCTTTTTTTATTTGTAGGGCCAATACGTTTTTTTCGGCGACGGCTGTGACTTGGTGAGACTTGGGTTTTGTAGGCAGCGAGGGAAACTGCCCGTTTAGAGAATCTCTTTGGTGCGTTGGGTGGTTCGATTTATAGTCTAGAAAGTTAATGTTTCTGCCCAGTGGTCCTCGGAGACGATTTTAATGGACTCGCCCTTTGCCTTCCAATTGAGCGCCGATTCAATCTTGCGCCCATAGGACGTATGGGCCCAGTCCGGACTGGCCAGGGTACCGACAACAACGAAATCGGTGTCCTTAAGCACATTCGGTCGGACCCAACCTCCGAGATCGTGAATAGCGTCTGTGCATTCTCGGCGGCTGCCATAAGCAAATCGGCCGGTCAGGACAAAGACCTTTTCCTCAAATAAGATTTGGGGCCGGGGCTGGTCGAAGGGGAGCGCCGTTGATGCCTGGACACCACTTGCCCCGCTGATGTGCCCCGAGACCTTGGAGAGCAGTTCGAGGAGTTCCACCCGTTCGTTCTTGTCGAGATGGCCGTCTCGCAGAAATTCGTAGGCCCGGGCATAGATGACATTCCCCGGCCACTGGGTTGCCACGCTGCTATTGGTCTCAAGCCACTCAAGCAAATATCGCGTTTCCGCCTCATTGACATCACCGTCCGCAATCAGACCCCGACAGATACCAATCAGTTCGTCAGCGCCGCGATCCTGGAGTCGTTTGGCATTGAATGCGCGATTCATGGGCTGGCCGTGGGCGTCAAGGGCGTTGGAGGAGGTCATTGTCCGCTCCTATTGAATCGGTGGCTTAGATGTCTGACCCGAAATCAGATCCGGGCTCATGGATGTGATGATATCCAGGATCGGCTGGAGGCTCGGCAGTGGCATAGGTGGCGCTTTTGGGCTGACGCGTCTTGCCCATGGCGATGGCTTCGATGCCGTCGAGGATTCTTTCAGGGGGAGCGCCCAGCTCCTGCATCGTGCGCTTGTAGGTGAGCATCTCGCGTTGGGCCGGGGTCAGCTTTTCGTTGAGTTCCTCGGCTGGGAGGTTTGGGCTTGGTGCGCTGTCGCTGCCGAGCATTTCGCCGTTCCCGGTGAGCAGCCAGATGGGATTGACCCCGAGTTTTCCGACAATGTCGTTTAATACAGACCAGTTAGGTTCGCTCTTGCCTGTCGTGTAATTGGAGATGGTTTGTCGGGCGAGGCCCAACAATTTTGCGAATTCGGAGTCCTTCATTCCGTGGGCTGCAATCAGCTTCCGGATAAGGGTGCTGCAAATATTTTTGACGTCTTCTGTCATTTTGATTGACAAAAATCCTATAAATAGCCTAATCGCCAAATTCATGGACATTGTCACCGTAATTGGCACAACGTCCTAGCCCTAGATCAAGCCGCGCGAGCACCCATTAACGCCTTGCGTGACGAAAAATGAGGGTAATTGATATGGTTACCGCTGCCATTAGTCGCAACAATTCCCCCACCCGTCAAGACCGCTTGCGGTCCTGGCTGGCCCTGCATCGCAAGACGGTTCGCAGCGTTGCCCAGGATACGGGTATCTGCCGGACCGTCGTCCACGCGATTTTCGCCGACCACCGCGCCCCCCAGGGGCACATTGAGCGCCTGATTGCCTACGGCATCCCGTCCGAACTACTGCCCGAGCCTCGTGCCCCCATGAAGCCCGGACCCAAGCCTCGGGCGGCCTCCCAGGCCGCATAGGGCCTCTGATATTTGCAGGCTATCGCGTCAGCACACTCTCTGCCACGCAAAATCAACCGGAGTAATCGCATGGCCCGCCACGAATATCCGCAACTCACACCGATCCTGCATCGTCTCGTGATGCGCGCCCCTTCGGGCATCGGCGCCATGACCATCGCCGACATGCTGGGCTGGCGCTACGCCACCATGATGTCGGAGCTGTCCGGCCAGCCCGGGCACAAGTGCGGCGCGGATCGGCTTTTGCCGATCATGGATGCGACCGGCTCGGATGCGCCCATGCATTTCCTGGCCCGTGAACTGGGCGGGGTCTACATCCAGTTGCCGCCCGTGGTGGGGACGGCCGATCCGGTGCAGCGCCAGTGCATGATCGCGGTCAAGGAATTTGGCGAGCTGATTGCCGCCTGCGGCGAGGGCCTTGCCAGCGGCAGCCTGGAGGCTGACGAGCGGTCGCGGATCATGCGCGAGGGGCATGAGGCCGTGACCGCCATCATGGCCCTGCTGCAGCTGGTGGGGGCGTAGCCATGGACGCTGACGCCGAAACCGTCCGCGTGGCCAAAATTGAGCACGATCTGCGCATGGCCGGCCTGGACGCCGACCGCTATGCCGCCAGCGCATTCGAGCTGCTCGAGTGCCGGCTGCCGAGCACGCTGGTCCTTAAGGACGATTATCTCCTGGGGGTGCTGCTGCACCGGCTGGTGTGCCTGATCGGCAGCCTGGAGCAGGGCTGGCGGCTGGCCCGGGAACTGAAGGCAATGGGAGGTGTGCTGTGAGTGAGGCGATCATTACTATTGAGCCCGTGGCCAACGGGGTGCTGTTCGAGGCCGGCGGCCGGCGTATGGTCTATGAACTCGGGCAGGGCCGACGCTCACAGGCAGTGCGCGAGTTGCTGGCGGCAGTAGCCGGGGAGCTGGGGCAAGGCCTGGACGTGCGTATCGACATCCGTGACCCGCGCGGCGAGGAGGCCCCGATCCCGGCGCTGCCGGTCAAGCGGTCGCTTACTCCTGATGATGTGGAGGCGGAGTACGGTATTCCGGCGCGCACCCTTGAGGATTGGCGTTCAGCGGCCAAGGGGCCGGCCTATGTCAAACCGGGCAAGCGGGTGTTGTATCTGCGCGAGGATGTCGAGGCGTTTTTGCGGGCCAACGTGATCGTGACCACAGGGCGGAGCTAGTCGTCATGGTCAGGGTCCAACAGCGCCTGATCAATGATGGTCAGTTTTCGACGGCCGCCGCCCGGGATCAGGTGGGCATAGCGAAGCGTCATTTCGATGCGCTTGTGGCGCATCATCTCCATCAGCTCCTGCAGGGTGACCTGACCGGATTGGGCCAGCCAGCTGGCAAAGGTGTGGCGCAGGGTGTGGAACCGGACACGACGGCGCTTGTCCGTGACGCCGTCGTTGAGCTTCAGCTCATTGACCACGCGGTCGAAGGTGTAGCTGATGCCCCAGGTGATGGGGCCGCCGGCGTCATCCTGGAACACGGTTTCGTGGGGCTGGCGTTGGTAGCCGGCCAGGATCTGCATGAGATCGGCCGGGGCTGGCACGGACTGGGCATCACCGCCCTTGGCCCGGATGTGGATGACATGGCCGTCCAGGTCGAGATCCTGGGTGTGGATGCCAAATATTTCGGTGGCGCGCAGGCCGGTCCGCAGCGAGAGCGCGGCCATGTCGTGGACCTGCTGGGAGCGCGGCCGCAGCGCCGCAAGCAGCGCCCGCGCCTCGTGCCGGGTCAGGTAGCGGGTGGCCTGGTTGTCGGCCCGAGGCAGCTTAAACGAGCTGTGCCGCTTGATGGCGAACGGGTTGTCGCCTTTCCAGGCCTCGATCTCCAGGGTGTGGTTGACCGACCGACGCAGCAGGCTGAAGCAGTGGCGCACCGTCTGTGGGGCCATGGTGGTGCGCAGGGCGGCCTTGATGTCCCAGAGCATTTGCAGATTGACGCTGTCCAGGGGAACCGCGTCCAGCCGCGCCTTGAGGTGCTTGTCGTACCGGGCCTGCTCCGGGGCCACGTGTTTGCCCTCGCCCACGGCCCAGCCGAGGTAGCGGGCGACCGCGTCGCCAACGGTGTAGGTTGCGGGCGGCGTTGTTTCCTGGACGGGAACGGCGGCCGAACTGGGGGCAGCGCTGGTCATGAGCTGCTTGCGGATCTCGTCGGCGTAGGCGGGCCGGATGCCGTCGGAGTGCCAGCCGACCGTGTGCCAGTGCGCCTTGCCGGCGGCGTCCTTGTGCCACACGACATAGCACCGGTCAGCCCCGTAGGAGCACTTTCGGGTGGGGCTTTCGCGGTAGTAGACGCCCCGAAAGCGGGTCTTGATGTACTTGCCGGCCATGCGTCGGGGATAACCCGTGCTGAGAGTTTCGGGGATAAAACTTATCCGAAACTTATCCGCCAACGAAAAAAGGGCTACGGCGTTAACCGTAACCCTTTGAATTCGCTTGGTGGGCAATGTAGGATTCGAACCTACGGCCTTTGGCTCCGGAGGCCAACGCTCTATCCAACTGAGCTAATTGCCCGAAGAAAGCTGCTCTTACGCCCAGGCATTGTCGCTGTCAACAATAACTTGCGCCGGCAGTGGAATTTACCCGGACAATCGCCCTGGGCGTCAGCCGGCCCGCACCGCTTCCAGCGTAATGTCTTCGGTGCGGGAGATACGCCCCAGGGCCGTGCAGACCTGATTGCGACCCAGATGCTTGGCCTGGTACAAAGCCTTGTCCGCCTTTTCCAGCAGATCCTTGCGCTTGGTCAGCGCCCCGGGCTGTATGGTGGCCACACCGATGGACACGGTAATGGCAAAGGTCTCGCCGTCATGGATGAACTGGGCCTCGGCTATAAGGCTGCGCAGGCGTTCGGCCAGGATGCGGGAGTGCTCCTCAATGGTCTGGGGCAGGATGACCACGAATTCCTCGCCGCCGTAGCGGGCCGTGAAATCCGTGCTGCGCAGGGTGTCGGACAGGATGCGTCCAACCTCGCGCAGCACATGGTCGCCGACCAGATGGCCGTAGCGGTCGTTTATGCCCTTGAAATGGTCGATATCAATCATGAGCAGGCTCATGGGGTGGTGGTAGCGTTGATGGCGGCGCAGTTCGTCGATGAGCCGTTCGTCAAAGGCCCGACGGTTGTGGATGCGGGTCAGGCCGTCGTGGTCGGCCCGGATCTTGACCTGGCTGAACAGGGCGGCATTTTTGAGGGCCAGGGCCAGGTGGTTGATGGAGGCGTAAAGCGCCTGGACCTGATCCTTGCCCAGCGGCCGTCCCTTGGCCCGGTACAGGACGAGCAGGCCGAACATCTGGCCGCCGGCCCGAAGGGGCAGGGTGATGAGATCCTCGGGAGCGCCCGGGATGCCGACCGGGGGCTGGTCCGGCGAGCCGTCCAGAATGCTGGTCTTGTAGCTGTGGATGGGGTTGCCGGCGATTTTTGCCGCCTGACGCAGGAGTTGTTCGGTCCAGTGCTGCTCGGCGGGCTGTTCCATATCCGGCTCGAGGAACAGTTCCGCTTCCAGATTCCCGGTATCGCCGGTCTGCCAGAACGCGCCCATGAGGCCGTGCAGGGGGAGCAGCAGTTGCAGGTCTTCCCGGGCGTTGTCCAGGATGACGGTGGGATCCAGCGATTCGCTGGCCCGGCTCAGGACGCGGTTTAAAAACAGCACCAGATCGGTCTTTCGGGCGAGCAGTTCCCGTTCGAGCATGATCTCGCGGGTCATGCGGAAAATGTCGTCGTACAGGCTCTTGACTTCCTTGGCCCGGAAGATGACGTCGCGCACTTTCTTGTCGGTCAGCGGCTCGGAAATGGCAGAGAGAAATCCGTTGTCCAGCACTTCCTCGAAATCGGCCACCGACTGCGACGCACCAAGAACCAGGACGCGCTGGGGAATCTCCCACTCCTCGATGCCCTTGCGGGTGTCCGGCGGCAGGGCGTCCCAGCCTTCCTTGACCACGAAAATGACAAGGGGCGTGGCCCGGGCGATGTCGCGCTCGGTGGGATGGGAACCGATAGGCCAGTTGCGCAGAACATAGCCTGTGCCCAGGGCCGTGGAAATAGCTGTCCCGGCGTCGTCGGCAAGGCCGATGCCCCATACCTGTTCGGGTCGCAATCCGCGCGTCATGACAAGCCTCCTTGGGTCATGGACAGGAAGAAGATTCCTATCGAAAGCCGCCCATGCAAAAGGGAGGCCATAGCAAATAAATCAAGCCATTTGACAACCGGCCACGGGTGTGGCTCCGTCACCGGATGCACACGCAACGAATTTTTGGCACCCTTGATCCGTTCATCGAATCCAGCGACATCATGGGCCGAAAGGTGGCCAATGCGGCCTTTCTGGATGCCCTGATGCGGGCCGACCCGTTTGACGCCTACCATTTTTTCATGCCGTCCAAGCGTGAACGCACCAGGCAGGAAGCGCTCCTGGCCGGGCGCTATCCCCAGGTGGCCGGGCGGGGCGCGTTCAAAGTTCTGACGCGCCAGGACCTGCCGCAAGCCCTGGCCGACACCGATTACGCCGTTTTTCACCTCTCCGACTGCATAACGGCCCAGGCCCGGCTGGCCGCCGCTCGAAACGCCCTGGCCCGCTCGCTCTTTCCCATTACCGGCACCACCCATTCGCTCAGTAACGCTGTGTTCCAGCGGGATTTTCTGGCCCATCTCTGGCCCGGCACCACCCGGCGCGATGCCATTGTCGCCACTTCCACGGCCGGCCGGGAGGCCGTGGCCGCGATCTTTGCCAGCCTGCGCCGGGGCTACGGCCTTTCGCCCGAGTCCTATCCCGCTCCCGAACTGGCCCACATCCCTTTAGGTGTTGATCCCGGCGATTGGTCGCGCCTGGAAGGGGAGGCCAGGAGCACGGCCAGGGCCGGCTATGGCATTGCTGCCGAGGCCACGGTGCTGCTCGTTTTCGGGCGTATTTCCCACAGCTCCAAGATGGACCTGCTGCCGCTTTTTCGGGCCGTGCAGCGGCTGATTGCCGCCGGCATCGACGTGTCGCGCCTCGCCCTCGTCGTTGCCGGCTGGACCGACAGCGACGACGACAAGGACCAGTTTCTGGTTACCCTGGCCAATCTGGCCGCCAATATCGGGCTGCCCCTGGCCCTGGTCCGGCGTCCGGACGAGGCCGCCAAGCGCCGCCTGTTCGGATTGGCCGACGTGTTCGTGTCCCTGGCCGACAACCCCCAGGAGACGTTCGGCCTGACCCTGCTCGAAGCCATGGCTGCCGCGCTGCCGGTTGTGGCCTCGGATTACGACGGCTACCGCGACATCGTGGAGGAGGGCCGCACGGGCCTGCTGCTGCCCACCCTGGGGCCGCCGGAGACCGGTCTGCGCGACGTGCTGGCCCCCCTTTGCTATGACAACCACACCCATCTGCGCCTGGCCCAGTCCCTGGCCGTCAGCGTCCCGGCCCTGGCCGAGGCCCTGGCCGCCCTGATCCGGGACCCCGGGCTGGGGCGGGCCATGGGGCAGGCCGGGCGGGAACGGGCAGTTGGCGAATTGACCTGGGACGCCTGCATCCGCCGCCATCTCGAGCTGTGGGAGCGCCTTGGCCGCGAGCCGGTGGCCGATCGGGAGCAACTGGCCCGGGTGCGCCACCCCCTGGCCCTGGCCTACGGCGAGGTGTTTGCCGGCTATCCCGGGGCGTGTCTGACCGACGCGGTCTGTCTGGCCTGGACCAGGGCCGGGCAGGCGGTCTATCACCGGCAGGATTTTCCCGTGATCTACCAGGAACTTGACGGGGAGATCCGGCCCGACGTCCTGCGGGTGTTGGTGTTTCTGGCCCGGGGCGGCTGTCCGGGCCTCACTTTGGCCAAACGGTTGGCCGCCGCCGTACCCGGCCTGAACAGCCAGGCCGCAACATGGCATGTGCTGTGGGCGCTCAAACAGGATTTGCTGGAAGTTGAAAAGGAGTCTCTATGACGAGCCGGCAACGCGCCCACGCGTCCGAGGGCCGGGCTGGCGAGGCCTATGCCCCGGCCAAACGCAGCCTCGGGCAGAATTTTCTGGTCGATCCCAATATTGCAGCCAAGATCGTGTCCCGCCTGGGCATCACGGCCACCGACACGGTCATCGAGATCGGGCCGGGCCGGGGGGCGCTGTCCGGCCATATTCTGGCCGCCGGCCCCCGGGCCTATCTGGCCCTGGAAAAAGATCGGGAGCTGGCGGCGCGTCTGCCGCTGGCCCATCCCGGGGCGCATCCGGCCCTGGTCGATGCCTTGCGCCTGGACTGGAGCCGGCTCGACCGGCTACCCGGAGTCAAGCTCATCGGCAATCTTCCCTACAACATTGCCTCGCCGCTGCTCTGGGACATCTGCGCCGGATCGGCGCTGTTTGGGCGGGGCGTCTTTATGGTGCAGCACGAGGTTGCGCTGCGGCTGTGCGCCGCCCCGGGCGGACGGCAGTACGGGGCGCTGACGGCCTGGACGTCGGCCTTCGCCCGGCTGGAATACTGCTTCAAGGTGCCGCCGACCGTCTTTCGGCCCCAGCCCAGGGTGGATTCGGCGGTGGTGGCCATCACGCCGCTGCCGGCCAAAGAGCGCCCGGACGACCCGGCCTCGCTTTCCGCCCTGCTCAAAAAGCTTTTTTCCTTACGCCGAAAACAGTTGGCCGGTATTTTAAAGCCCTTCTGGACAGACGCGCTGGCCCGGTCCTGTGCCGACCTTGGCATTGAGGCCCGGGACCGGCCCGAAGTTTTGTCGCCAAAGCAGTTCTGCGCCCTGGGCAAATTGCTCAAAACGCGCCAGCCCTCTTGACTTTGCGCCTGAAATCGATTTTGGTTTGCCCACTCGTGCGCATCGCGTTCTGCCGGCTGTGGCAGCGCACCAGGGGCAGGAGGGCCGTCCTCGCCGCGGGGAGGCGAGGGGGGGCGTCCCTGTTGACGCTTATGGAGAGATGCGCCGGAGCGGTTCGGGAGCATTGCGCCGCCGCAGGGTCGGGGGCGATTAACAGAGGAGGAGAGGACTGATGACCAAGGCTGATCTGGTAGGAAAAATTGCCGAAAAGACCGGGCTGACCAAAGCCAATGCCGAGCGCGCGCTCAATGCCTTTATCGAGGCCATTGAAGAGACGCTGGTTGGCGAAGGCAAAATCACGCTGACGGGGTTTGGCACCTTTATGGTGGATGAGCGCAAGGCCCGCACCGGCCGCAACCCCCGCACCGGCGCCGAGATCAACATCCCGGCTTCCAAAGTGGTCAAATTTCGGCCGGGCAAGTTGCTTAAGGACGCTATCCAATAACCAATCTCGGGAGAAGTTTCCATGTTACACGGTGAAACCGTCCACAGCCCTCTGCCGCAGGATCTCCCCTGGTGGCAGCCTGACCATTTTGTGTTTTTCAGCGTGCTGTATCTGGTGCTTTTCATCATTGCCTCCGGCATGGGCTATTGCATTTACAAGGCCTACTTGGACACCAAGAACGCCCCGGCCCACGGTCATCACTAAGCCGTTGCCTGATTACGGAAATTTGCCGCCGCCCGGCTCAGGCCGGGCGGTTTTTTTGCAGCTCCCGAGACTGTTGCTTGACACAGAGGCTTGGCTCGGGTAAATGCCTCGTCTTTGCCGCTAGGGAATTTTCCAAAGAGGGGGTGATGTAAATGCCCGGTGTCTATCTTGACGAATCCGACAACTTCGATGTGGCCCTTCGCCGCTTCAAGAAGCAGGTCGAAAAATCCGGGATTCTCTCCGAGCTGAAGAAACGTCAGCACTTTGAGAAACCCAGCGTCATGCGCAAGAAGAAAAAGGCTGCCGCCCGCAAACGGTTGCTGAAGAAAATGCGCAAAATCAACATGATGTAATGAATCTACAAGCCCGTATCGAATCCGATTACCTGGCCGCCATGAAAGCCAGGGATGCCCTCACCCTGGGCGTTTTGCGTATGCTTAAGGCCGCCGCAAAAATGCTTCAGGTTGAGCTTCGCCGTCCTTTGACCGATGACGAGTTTTTTAGCGTCATGGCCAAGCAGGTCAAGCAGCGTCGGGAGTCCATCGATTTGTTCGCCAAGGCGAACCGGGCTGATCTGGTCGAAAAAGAGGAGCGGGAGCTGGGTGTCTTGTCTGCCTACCTCCCCGCTCCCCTGACCGACGACGAGCTTGCCGCCGCCGTCAACGCCGCCGTGGCCGAACTTGCCGCCAGCACCATGAAGGACATGGGAAAGGTTGTGCAGTCGGTTCTGGCCGCTCACAAGGGGCGGGTCGACGGCAAGCGGGTCAGCGACGCTGTGAAGGCGCGCCTCGCTTCCTGACTTCTCCCGCATCCACCCCCATTTTCTTATGGAATCCAGAACCCTTTCGTTGCTGGAGTTTCCGAAGGTTTTGGAACGGCTGGCCCAACTGGCCGCTTCC